>DASXOA010000077.1:0-2956 GCA_036494675.1 Rugosimonospora sp. | reverse complement strand
CGACCGGATCCGTCCGGCCCGGCCGCGTCCACGGCCGCGCAGTCCTCTGTTGTGCAGTCCACGGTCGTGCGGTCCTCTGTTGTGCGGTCCTCTGTTGTGCAGTCCGATCTCGCGTGGGGCGATCTCGCTCGGGCCGATGCCCTGCGCTCGGCGGACATGCGCTCGGCGGCCGTGCCGTCGGCGGCCACGCGGTCGGCCGTCCGTGCGCTGGTCCACCTGCACCAGTTGCTGCGCGAGGTGGTCACGTTCGCCCTGCCGGAAGGGCCCGCCCGCGCGCCTGCCGTGGGGGCCGCCTCCGCGCCGGCGCCGGGGTCCGTCTCCGCCTCCGTCTCAGGGGCCGGCCTCGCGCCGGTGACGGAGGGTGCCTCGGAGCCTGCACCGTCCACCGTGGACTCGGCGTCGACTGCTTCGGGGCCAGCGCCGTCCACTTCGGAGCTGGCAGCGTCCACTTCGGATCCAGCAGCGTCCACTTTGGAGCAGTGGCCGTCCGTTTCCGAGCCGGGACGGCCTGCTTTCGAGCTGGGACGGCCCGCTTTCGACCCAGCGCCGGAGGATACGGCGGCGCCTGGCACGGGCCGGCAGTACGTCTCCGCCACCGCGGCGACCCGGCCGCCGGCCGGTCCAGTGAGCCACCGCAGGACGGCCACCGCTCGGCCGGCGCTGTCGAGTGCTCCGCCGGAGCCCGATGACGCCGCGGATCCGACCGCCGGGCCGCGGCATGCCGTGCGCGTGGAGGGCGACCCCGAGGTGAGCGGGCACCGTCGCCGTCGCGGCCTGTCCCGGCACGCCAGGTGAGTCACCGCCCCAGGCCGTCCACATAGGACGCTGGGGGTCGTTCCTCCTGCGGGTGGCGTCGCGACCGGCGGGCCGGGAGCCGGCGAACGAGCGTGCCGCGCGACGGCCCACCGTCCCGGGCCCGCCGACCGTAGCCGGCGGACCAGGCGGCGGTTACCGGCGGCTCACAGGATCGCGGGTCACCGGATCGCGGGTCACCGGATCCCGCGTCACCGGAAGGCGGCGACGTTGCGCTCCGCCCACCCGGCGAAGGTACGGGGTGCGCGACCGAGAACCCGCTCCACGTCCGGACTCACCCGACGCTCGTCGGCCGTCGGCTCGCCCATGATGTCGAGGGTGCCGTCCACCGCCACCTCGGGCATGAACCGCAGCAACTGCGCCCGCGCCTCGTCGCGGCTCTGCTCGACGAACCGTACCTGCGTCCCCAGCGCCTCACCGATCGCACGGACCTGCTCCCTCGGCGAGACCGGCGCCGGTCCGGTCAGTTCGTACGTGTGACCGGCGTGCGTGCCGTCGCGCAGCGCCACCGCGGCGACCTCGGCGATGTCGGCCGGATCGATGAACGGCAGCGCCACGTCGGGGAATGGTGCGGCCACCGCCCGCTGCGAGCGGATCGGCTCCGCCCACAGGAACGCGTTGGAGTCGAAGCCGCCGGGCCGCAGGACCGTCCACTCCAGACTCGACCGGCGCACGACCTCCTCGAACGCCCCCAGGTGCGCATACGACGCGGCATCGGGCCGGGTCCGCACGCCCTGCGAGGAGAGCAGGACGACCCGCTTGACGCCGCCGGCCTCGGCGACATCCAGAACGTCCCCGGGATTGAGGCCGTCGCCGGCGACGAGAAGGAACAGGGCGTCGGCCCCGTCGAGCACCGGCCGCAGCGTCTCCGGCACGGCCAGGTCGGCCTGCCGATGCCGGATACTCCGAGGCGCATCCTCCGCCACAACCCGGCTCCGGCTGTGCTCCCGCTGAATGGCGTCGGGGGTGCTCGCCTCCGCCACAACCCGGCTCCGGCTGTGCTCCCCAGGGAGATGGCGGGAGACCGCCGTCACCTGTTCGCCGGCCGCGGCCAGTGCCTGTACCAGCGGCCGCCCGACGTTCCCGGTCGCTCCTACCACTACGATCACGATTCGCTCCTGCCGTGTGTCGACTGTGGCCACCAACGCTAGGAACGGCACTTACTTTCGGGAAGGACGTACCTGGAAGTAAGCTCCCAACGTGCAGGGTGGAAAACAGGTCGCGCAGTGGTCGACGCGCGAGATGAGTGACGTCTTTCACACCGACTGTCCGGCGCGCACCGTGCTCGACCACGTGACCAGCCGGTGGGGTGTGTGGGTCCTGATGGCACTGCGGGAGAAGGAGCTGCGCTTCTTCGAGCTGCGTGAGCGCATCGAGGGCGTCAGCGAGAAGATGCTCTCCCAGACGCTGCGTACGCTCGCCCGGGACGGCCTGATCTGGCGTGCCGTCGAGCCGTCCACGCCGCCCCGGGTCACCTACGGGCTGACCCCGCTCGGCCGGGGGACCAGCGAGCCGCTGGCGAGTCTGTTCGAGTGGATCCGCGGCAACGCGACGAGCATCATCGCCGTCCAGGAGGAGTTCGACCAGGCGAGCGCGGGGTAGCCCGGACTCAGCCGGGTCCGCCCGGTGCGGACGCGATCGTGATGATCTCCGGACTGCTGGCGGTCAACGGCCCCGGAGTCCAGCGCTCCCACGCCCGGGCTCGGGTTGCGGGTCTCGAACGCGAACCGGCGTCGTCGGTGAGCGCCGCCCGGATCGCCGCGAGCGCGGTCCGCAGCCGGTCGTCGTCGAGGAACACCTGGAACGCGTGGCCGGTCATGACGACGAGGTCGAACTCGTGATCCCAGGCGACCGAGACGAGGTCGCCGAGTACCCACTCGACGTCCGGCCGCCGGCGCGCCTCGCCGAGCATCCCTCGCCGGGGTCGAGCCCGCACAGCCGCCCGGTGTGGCCCGCCTCCCGGGCCGGCGCGGCGGTACGCGATCCGGTGAACGTCTCAGGCGGCCTCGACCTGCGGTGTGCCGGCGCCGCCCGGGTCGGGGTGCCGACGAAGGGCGGCGCGCGTCAGGCTCGATACGCTGCCGGCCGCGACCGCCCCGAGGCTGAGCGCGAAGACGACGAGACCGAACACGGTGGCCACGGT
>DASXOA010000076.1:0-1518 GCA_036494675.1 Rugosimonospora sp. | reverse complement strand
GCTCGTGAAAGGGCTCCCCCGGTCGATCTCCCTTGTTGTCGCGGCTGCCGTAATGGCGGTCGGCGCCGCGGGCTGCGCCTCGCGCAACCACGCCGGCGGCGCTGGAATCGTCCCGACCGGCGCCTACGTGCAGCAGCCGTCCGCCAACGGGCAGTCCACCGTCGGCTACCTGGACATCAGGAACAACGGCTCGGCCGACACGCTGATGTCGGTGTCCACGAGCGTGGGCGGGAGCGTTCAGTTGCGCGCTCCCTTCGGCAAGGACCAGTCGTCCGTGCTCATGCACACGGTGACGTCGATCCCGATCCCCGCCGACTCGACCACGCAGCTCATACCTAACGGCTACCACCTGCTGATCACCGGGGCGGGCGCGATGCACGACGGCAAGGACATCCAGCTGACGCTGAAGTTCGCGCACTCGAGCCCGCTGACCATCTACGCGCTCGTCACAAACCCGCAAAACGGCGGCTCGAGCTACTTCCTCAACTAAGAGTTGATTCGTAATTCGAGTTTACGAATCGGTGGGATGCTGCTGATCCCCCCGTTCCGCCGACGTCCCCACGGGTGGCCGTGTGGTCTGTGGCGGGGTTGGGCGGGGCGTTCCCCTTGTCCGGCAGAGGCCACCACGGGGTGGCTGCCGTCCTCACCAGTCCCCGTTGCCGGGTTATGGTGGACGGTTGACCGGGCCGGCCCCTCTTGCTGGGCCGCTGTGTCGGTTGCTAGGACATGACCGGTGAGCACCAGCCGGCGCGCGTGCTCGCGCAGGCCGTGGTCGATGCTGGCGGTCTTCGGGTCACCTGGGTCGGCGAGCCGGACGGTGGCGGCGAGGATCGCGGACACTATGTCACGATCGCCTTCGATACCGCATGAGCAGGAATGCCACCGCTGGGCGAGGGGTTTCTTGGCGCGCCGGCCGCAGGGACAGTGCTGCGACAGGGCCGTCGTCCAGGTGGACGCCTTCGTGAGTGCCCCTCCGTGGTCACGAGACCACTGTCTCGCGTGGTACCGACATTTCTTGTCACCGTGACCCCACTTCGCCGCGTTTTCCCGGCCGCGTCTGGCGGCTCTTTCGGTTGCCATCGGGAAATTCGCGATATATCGTGGAGCCACTATCGCCCGGGTCGGCACTCACGGCACCGGGTTTCTGAAGGCAGTGGGTTTCGGAGGGCGCTGTGGCTGCGGGACAAGAGATGCGGGTCAGTGACGCCGAGCGGGAAGCCGCGGCGGCCGAGCTACGCGAGCACTTCGCCAGCGGGCGGCTCACGCAAGACGAGATGGACGAGCGGCTGACTGCGGTGTTCGCCGCCAAGACGCGCGCCGACCTGAGCGCGGTCTTCACCGACCTGCCGTCGAGCGGGCACGGGTGGGCGAGCGCTAGCATTCCGGGGAGCGACCGGACCTACGGGTCCTTCGGCCCGGGCGCTCAGGGCTGGAGCCCTGGCGCTTCCGACGCGAACTCGGACTGGCAGGGGCGCGGCAACGCCTGGCGGGGCTCGGCGGGGCGCAACTTCGGCCGGA
>DASXOA010000075.1:0-3811 GCA_036494675.1 Rugosimonospora sp. | reverse complement strand
CTGCGAGTTCAACACAACCCCGGCGGCCGCAAACGCCGCCTGCAGGCACTCGGTGGGCGTCGCGTCCGGGGAGGCGGCCCGGATGGCGTCGGTGAACAGTCCGGCCAGCACGTCTTCCCCGCCGAACAGGACCTCCCGCTTATCGGCGAAATGCCGGAAGAACGTGGCGCGGTTCAAACCGGCGCGATCCGCGATCTGCGCGACGGTCGTTTCCTCATACCCGTTCTCCGTGAACAGGTCCAGCGCGGCGGTCTCCAGGCGCTCACGCGCGTCCGGTGCCCATCTGCTCACCGTCCCAGCTTACGCGAGGCGACCGGATCGCATCACCTGAGCAGTCGATGCGACTTAGTCGCATCGTTGTGTTAGCGTTGATGCGACCGGATCGCATCGGCATTCCGGCCGCGGCGTCTGCGCCGCGCACCTCCCTCCATCACCTCAAGCCCGATCAAGGAGACCCTTCATGCGCATCTTCGTCACCGGCGCTTCCGGTTGGATCGGCTCGGCCGTCGTCCCCGAACTCATCGGCGCCGGCCACCAGGTCCTCGGGCTCGCCCGCTCGGACGCCACCGCGCAAGCAATCGCCGACAAGGGTGCCGACGTGCTGCGCGGCGACCTGAACGACATCAACGTGCTGCGCGCCGGAGCCCTCGACAGCGACGGCGTCATCCACCTCGCCTACGAGCACGCCCTCGGCCAGGTCGGCGGGGCGCAGACCGACGCCACGGCCATCGAGACACTCGCTACGACCCTTGCCGGCTCCGGTCGGCCCATGGTCATCACCGGCGCGACCCTCGTCACGCCCGGCCGTCCCGCGACCGAACGTGACGAACTCATCGCCCAAGGACCCATCGCCGCCCGCATCACCAACATGCAGACCGCCCTCGCGGCCTCACAGCGCGACGTCCGATCCTGTTTGGTCATGCTCCCGCGGTCGGTGCACGGCCAGGGAGAACGCCACGGCTTCATCCCCCAGCTCATCGGCAGGGCCCGCGCTGAGAGCGTTTCCGGCTACATCGGCGACGGGGCCAACCACTGGCCCGCCGTCCACGTCAAAGACGCCGCAACCCTCTACCGGCTGGCCATCGAGCAAGCACCCGCCGGCGCGATACTCCACGCCGTCGGCGACGAAGGCGTCGCGGTCCGCGAGATCGCCGAAGCCATCGGCCGCCACCTGAACCTCCCAGCCAGGTCCCTGCCCGCAGAGGACTTCGGCCTCCCCCTGGCCGCCCTGCTCGGCATCGACATGCCCGCCTCAAGCGCCCTCACCCAGGAACTCCTGGGATGGAAACCCACCCACCCCGGCCTCATCGAGGACATCGACCAAGGCCACTACTTCAACTGACCAGCGGACAGCTGCGCCACACCCCGGAAACTTCCTGGGGAACCACCGGCGGCGGCCTGGTCATCCACTCGTTCCTACCGGCGGTCTCGGGCCGGCTCCTTGCCCTGGCACCCGCCGCATCCGCCCAACCCGACGGCCTGCGCAGGGATCGGGCCAGCCTGCCCGGCTGAGGGCTCTTCGATTGAGACAAGCGGCCGACCGGCAGGAATTGCTCGGTCGGCCGCCCCTAATCAGAGATCTTCTTGAGCTCTTCCAGCTCCAGCCGGGCCCGTTTGGTTGGGGTCACAGCACCTCGTCCGCCCACCGGGCCAGCAATTCCACCAGGCCCAGCAGCCGGTGCAACGCCTGCGTACCGTTGCCGTCCCGGCCGTACTGGGGATGGCCGAACGTACCGTCGCGGAGAACCCGGCTGAGCACCGCCGGGCCGAACCAGCTGTACTTCGCCGCACCGCAGACCGCGATCGCCCGCCGTACGGAGTCCGGAGGGCCGGCCCAACCCCCGTCAGCCAGGCCGGCAATGTACCCGTCGGTCACCGCGGCGGCGATCTCCGGCA
Source organism: Rugosimonospora sp. (assembly GCA_036494675.1). Classification (GTDB taxonomy): domain Bacteria; phylum Actinomycetota; class Actinomycetes; order Mycobacteriales; family Micromonosporaceae; genus Rugosimonospora. The sequence continues at coordinate 1,915 of DASXOA010000075.1, read as the reverse complement.
GCAGCGCGGCGTCCATCAGCCCGTCCGTGACACTGTCCACGATGAGGTTGGCGGCATCCTCACCGAGCGCGCCCTCACCGGTGAACGACCAGTCCAGCAGCACGCTGGTACCCCCGTCGTCGATCAGGTTCGTCGGCCACACGTCGAGGTGGCACAGGGTCCTCGGTACCGCCTCGACGGCGGCCAGAACCTGGTCGCGCCGCTGCCACAGCTGCCGTAGCCGCTGGCGCACGTCGGCCGGCCACACCGTGGCGAGCGGATGGTTCCAGTGCTCGTCGCCCTCGATCCACACCACCCGGCTGGGGCCGTTGCGCAGGTACTGGGCCAGCCACCGGCGTGAGAGCCACGGCAGGTCCGGCACCCGGCCGGCCCAGCGGGCCTGAGCCGCACCCAGCTGGCGAGCGAACACCGCCAGCCGCGGCACCGGCCACGACATCCCCGGTACGCCCGGGACGTCGGCCAGCCACAACTCCACCGCGCCGTCGGCGCGGATACCGGTGTCCAGCAGGTGCGGTACGGCGATGCCGGCGTCGGCGTACACGCGGGCGGCGAACCCGGTCGTGTACGCGAGCACCTCCCGCCGCCAGTAGTTGTAGTGGGTCGGCTCGTCGCTGGTCTGCCAGGACGGGGAACCGACCTGGTCGCCCGACGGCGGCCGGGCGACTTTGAGGACGGCGCTGCCGGCCGCGCCGCGTACCCGCCAGATCCCACCGGTCGCCGCGTTGCCCTCGTTGTGCCTCAGCGGCTGCGCCGTCTCGATGCGCCCGCCGAGCACGGCGGGCAGCGTGTGGCAGGGCAGGTCGACGTCGGCTGTTTCCACGATGGCCCCCGTTGATGGCTATGTACGGTGCGAGTGACGGTGCGAAGAGGCCACCACCGTAGCCGCGCCGGACGCCGGAAAGATCCGCTTCTGGGCCGATGATGGGGAAGCCCGCCGGCAGTATCGTTGAGCCAGACGCCGCGTCAGGGGGCCACGTGCCGGACATCCCGCGATTGCGCATCTTCGCCGCCGTGGTCGAGGGCGGTTCCTCCACCGAGGCCGCCGCGACGCTGCACCTGAGCCAGCCGGCCGTCTCCCAGCCGATGGCGGTCCTGGAACGAGAACCCGGCGTGGTGCTGCTCGAACGGGTGCCCCGCGGCATCCGGCCGGCTCCCATATTCGTCACCCACGACGTGGCCGAGCCGACCGCGTGCTGGTCTTCTCGCCCGCGCCAGCACGGATCCGGGCAGACATCCGGATCAACGCGCCCCGACCGCGCCGGGCGGAGTGGAAACGCTCCACCGAATTCCTCGAACTCGGCGACCAGGTCCTGACCGCCCTGTACGGCACACCCGAGGCGCCCGGCCCGGCCGAGCAGTACGCCGCTGAAGATGGCGGTTGCCGAGGGGCACCTGTAGGGCTGACCGGCCTCGACCGCGACTTCGTGCGGGTCTCGACCATTTTTTGCGCGAGCCGCCTGTTCTTCATGGTCGCGCTGCCTGCGGCATTTCCGTTCATCCTCACCGGTGTCCGGCTGGCCCTGGCCCGCGCGCTGGTCGGCGCGATCGTCAATGCCCTGGCCGGGCGGTGCTTCGACGACGGGTGGGGCAACCCTCACCGAAGCCGGCGGCTTGGCTGCAGGGATCCAGGACTCTTCTCCGAGACGATCCTCATATCAGGTCAGGTGTCCGGGGAAGCGGGTCAAGGTCACTTCGGTGGGTTGACCACCATGGTGGTCTCGACCGGTGCCATTGGATACGGGGAGTCGGTGCGGATCGTGATCGCGCCCTTGTAGGTGCCGGGCTGGCCCACGCCGGAGGAATTCAGCGTCACGGTCACCTTCACCGAGGCACCGGGCGCGACCTGGAACGACGTTGGTTGCTCCGACAGCCAGAGCACGTCCCCGGTGTTGCTACACGAGTTGTAGCCGGGCAG
>DASXOA010000074.1:0-1525 GCA_036494675.1 Rugosimonospora sp. | reverse complement strand
GAGGTAGTGCACCTCGTCCATCACCACGTACGACAGGCCGTCGAGGGTGGGCGAGCCGGCGTAGAGCATGTTGCGCAGCACCTCGGTGGTCATCACCACCACCGGGGCGTCCCCGTTGATGGCGTTGTCCCCGGTCAGCAGGCCGACCTTCGCCGAGCCGTGGCGAGCCACCAGGTCGTGGTACTTCTGGTTGGACAGCGCCTTGATCGGTGTGGTGTAGAAGCACTTGCGGCCCTGGACCAGCGCCAGGTGCACGGCGAACTCGCCGACCACGGTCTTGCCCGCCCCGGTCGGGGCGCACACCAGGACGCCGCTGCCGCGTTCCAGCGCCTCGCACGCGTCGCGCTGGAACGGGTCCAGGGTGAAGCCGATGGTCGCGGCGAAATCGGAGAGCGCGGGGCTGCGCGATGCCTCGGCCGCCCGCCGGCGGGCCGCGGCGTACCGCTCGGCGGGGCTGGTCATACCTCAAAGGCTACCGTTCACCCGCTCGGTGAGGGACCAGGCGTCGACGGGAGTGGTCGGCGCGCCACGAACGGGGCGAAAGGGCCGGTCGCGGATGCCCGTTCGGCCGACCGGTCACCCTGCGGTACCCGTTCGGCCCATCGGTATGGTGCTCGACGTGCCCGATCACGAAGAATCGCCAGTCGACCGTGATCATTCGACCCGGATCCCACCCGGCGCCGAGCCCCCGTCCGCCGTGCTGTTCGACTTCCACGGCACCCTGATGCAGGTCGAGGACTCGGTGACCTGGGTCGTCGCGGCCGCGGCGGCCTGCGGTACCGACCTGGACCGGGTGCGCGCCACGGCGCTCGCGGACCGGCTCGTCACCGCCGGTCGCGCCGGCGGGCCCCTGCCGCACCGGGTGCCGCCGCACCTGGCGGAGGTGTGGGCCGACCGGGACCTGTCCGGCTACGCGCACCGGGATGCGTACACCGGGCTGGCCCGGACCGTGGACCCCTGCATCGACGGGCTGCCGGACGAGTTCTACGACGCCCTGTACGACCGCCTGCTGGTACCGGAGGGGTGGCTGGCCTACGCGGACACCGTGGACACGCTCAGGGCGCTGCACGAGGCCGCGGTGCCGGTGGCGGTGGTCAGCAACATCGGCTTCGACATCCGGCCGATCGTCGCCGCCCACGGCTTCCACGATCTGATCGACGCGTACGTGCTGTCCTGCGAGATCGGCCGGTGCAAACCGGACCGGGCGATCTTCGAGTACGCCTGCGCGGCTCTGGGGGTACCGCCGGAGAAGGCGCTCATGGTCGGCGACACGACCGCGGACGCGGCGGCGATCCGGGCCGGCTGCCGGGCGTACCTGGTGCCGACCGCCGAGGCGGGTGCGGCGAACGGTCTCGGCGCGGTGCTGAACCTGACCGGCCTGCTCTGAACCGGCACCGGTAGGGCGTCAGGCCAGTAGCGTCAACGCGCCGGGAGCGCTGGTCACCGTGACCGGCAGGGGAAAGCAGCGCTCTCCGTCCACATAGGACACAATGCCCTCGGCGCGCAGCTCCACGGTGGCGGCCCG
>DASXOA010000073.1:0-112171 GCA_036494675.1 Rugosimonospora sp. | reverse complement strand
TCCAGACCGTCCACAATGGACCCAGCCCGGAGCAGTACCGCCGATGCCTGGCCCTCCGGGCCGCACACCACGTTCACGCACCAGTGCATCCCGTACGTGAAGTACACGTACGCGTATCCGGCCGGCCCGAACATCACCGCGTTGCGCGGAGTACGGCCCCGGTGCGCGTGCGACGCCGGATCCAGGCCCGCCCCCGAGTACGCCTCCACCTCGGTCAGCCGAGCCGTCACCCCGTTCGCCGAGAGCAGGCAGCCGAGCAGTCCACGGGCCGCCCCCTCGACCGGGCCGGCCAGCAGTTCGGCGAGGTCCGCCGGACCGCCCGTCAGCGTGGTACCACCCGTTCACTCGCCCAGCTCCGCCAGCGCTCCAGCCGGTCCTGGACGGTCACCAGCTGGTCGGCCACCGGCCCCGGCCCGGTCGAGCCCGGGGTACGGCGGGCCGCCAACGCGCCCCGTACCGACAGCACCTCGCGCACCTGCGGGGTCAGCTCCGGCGATACCACCGCGAGGTCGTCGTCGGGCACCTCCTCCAGCGCGCAGTCCCGCGCGGCGGCCAGTGCGACCAACCGCCCGGTGATCTCGTGCGCGTCCCGGAACGGTACGCCCCGCTGCACCAGCCAGTCGGCCACCTCGGTGGCCAGCGTGTACCCCTGGGGAGCCGCGGCGACGAGGCGGTCCACCCGTACCGTCATCGTGGAGACCATCCCGGCCAGCGCCGGCAGTACCAGCTCCAGCGTGTCCACCGCGTCGAAGACCGGTTCCTTGTCCTCCTGCATGTCCCGGTCGTAGGCCAGCGGCAGCCCCTTGAGCATGGTCAGCACGGAGACCAGCCCGCCGATCAGCCGGCCGGTCTTGCCCCTGGCCAGTTCGGCGATGTCCGAGTTCTTCTTCTGCGGCATGATCGACGATCCGGTCGCGAACGCGTCGTCCAGTTCGACCCAGCCGAACTCCGGCGTGGTCCACAGCACGACTTCCTCGCCCAGCCGGGACAGGTGGACCCCGGCGAGCGCGCACACGAACAGCAGCTCGGCGACGAAGTCCCGGTCGGCGACCGCGTCGATCGAGTTCGGCGCGGCCCGCTCGAAGCCCAGCTCCTGCGCGACCACCACCGGATCCAGCGGCAGCGACGAACCGGCCAGCGCGCCGGCACCCAGCGGGCTGACCGCCGCCCGGCGGTCCCAGTCCCGCAGCCGGTCCAGGTCCCGCAGCAGCGCCTGGACGTGCGCCAGCAACTGGTGGCCGAACGTGATCGGCTGAGCGTGCTGGAGGTGGGTCATGCCCGGCGCCGGCGTCTCCACGTGCCGCTCGGCCTGCTCGGTCAGCGCGTCGGCCAGCTCCACCAGCCGGGCGGCCACGCCGCGGGCGTGATCGCGCAGGTACAGCCGCAGGTCGGTGGCCACCTGGTCGTTGCGGGACCGGCCGGCGCGCAGCTTGCCGCCCAGCGCGCCGAGGCGCTCCAGCAGGCCGCGCTCCAGCGCCGTGTGCACGTCCTCGTCATCCACCGTGGGCCGGAACTCCCCGGAGGCGCAGGCCGCCTCCAGATCGTCCAGCGCGGCCAGCATCCGGCCGAGTTCGTCGGCGGACAGCAGCCCGGCCCGGGCCAGCACCCGGGCGTGTGCCCGGGACGCGGCCAGGTCGTAGGGTGCGAGCCGCCAGTCGAACTGGACGCTCACGGACAGCCGGGCCAGCGCTTCGGCCGGCCCGCCGCGGAACCGTCCACCCCACAGCCGGGTCGAGCCTTCGGTCAGTGACTGATCGTTCACGTCAGCCATTGTGCTCACCGCCGAACAGGCCGCGCATCCCGGGCCGAGGCCAGCCGGCTGGGCCGGCCTCACAGGTCGACGACATGCGAGCACGCTCGGTCACAGCTGTTCGTTCCCCTCTTCGCGACCGGCCCAGCTGGACAGCTTCTCGGCCAGCCGCTGACCGCTGTTGTTCGTGATGTCCTCGGCCGTCTCGCGCGCCACGACGAGGATCGTGTCGTCGCCGGCGATGGTGCCCACGACGTCCGAGAGGCCCGATCGGTCCAGCGCGCTGGCGAGGAACTGCGCGGCCCCGGGCGGGGTGCGCAGGACGACCAGATTGCCGCTGGCGTCGGCGCCGGTGAGCAGTTCGCGCAGCAGCCGTAGCAGGCGGGCCGGCGCCTGCTCGGCCGGGCGCAGCACCGGGTTGCCGTCCTCCGGAATCAGGTACGCGGCCGGAGCGCCGTCCGTCGCGCGTACCTTCACCGCACCCATCTCCTCCAGGTCGCGCGACAGGGTCGCCTGGGTGACCTGGACCCCGTCGGCCGAGAGCAGGTCGGCCAGCTCGGTCTGGGAGCGCACCGACCGGTCCCGGATCAGCCGGGCGATGCGGGCGTGCCGCGCGGTCTTGGTCAGCGGCGCACTCATCGTCGTACGTCCATCGCCGCCGGATCGTCCACGACGGACGCCGATCCGTCCACTGTGGACATCAGCCAGGCCAGCAGCGCCTTCTGCGCGTGCAGCCGGTTCTCCGCCTGGTCGAACACGGCGCTGTGCGGGCCGTCCATCACCTCGTCGGTGATCTCCTCGCCCCGGTGCGCCGGCAGGCAGTGCAGCACGATCGCCCCGGGCGCCGCGGCGTCCAGCAGCTTCGTGTTCACCTGGTACGGCAGGAACGGCTTGATCCGGTCGCGCCCGTCGTCCTCCTGGCCCATGGAGGTCCACGCGTCGGTGGCCACCACGTCCGCCCCGTCCACCGTCTCGTACGGGTCGCGCAGTGTCTCCACCCCGCCACCGGTCCACGCCGCGATCTCGTGCGCCCGGGACACCACGGCCGGGTCCGGGTCGTACCCGGCCGGTCCGCCGACCCGTACCCGCATGCCCGCGGTCACCCCGGCCAGCAGGTACGAGTGGGCCATGTTGTTCGCCGCGTCGCCGACGTACGCCAGCGTCCGGCCGGCCGTGCCGCCGAGCCGTTCCCGGATGGTCTGCAGGTCGGCCAGCAACTGGCACGGGTGGAATCCGTCGGTGAGCGCGTTGACCACCGGTACGGTGGCCGCCCCGGCCAGCGCCGCCAACCGGGCATCGGAGAAGGTACGGATCACGATCGCGTCCACGTACCGCGACAACACGGCCGCCGCGTCCTCGATGTTCTCGCCCCGGCCGAAGTGCGTGGAGCGCGCGTCGATGACCAGCGGTTGCCCGCCCAACTGGGCGACGCCGGTCTCGAACGAGACCCGGGTGCGCAGCGACGGCTTCTCGAAGATGAGCGCCACCGGTCGCGGGCCGCGCAGCGGCTGCGTGCCGTACCGGTCCGCCTTGAGGCTCGCCGCCAGGTCGAGCACGGCACCCTGCTCGGCCGGGCTCAGGTCGTCGTCGCGGAGGAATCCACGGGTCATGATGCACTCTCCAGCACGGTCGAACTATCCACAATAGACAGTGCGGCGACGAACGCGTCGGCCTGCTCGGCCGTGAAGATGAGCGGCGGCGCCAGCCGCACGACATCCGGCTGGACCGGGTTGACCAGGAAGCCGGCGTCGCGCAGGGCACCCGCGAGCGCACCGCCGACCGGCGCGGTCAGCACCATGCCCAGCATCAGGCCGGACCCACGCACGTGGGAGACGAGCGGGTGCCCCAGCCCCTCGATGCCCCGGCGCAGCCGCTCACCGATCCGCTTCACGTGGTCGAGCAACCCCTCGGAGGAGATCGTCCCGAGCACCGCCAGCGCGGCCGCGCAACTGACCGGGTTGCCGCCGAAGGTACTGGCGTGGCTGCCCGGGCCGAGCAGGTCGGCGGCCGGCCCGAACGCCAGGCAGGCGCCGATCGGCAGCCCGCCACCGAGCCCCTTCGCCAGCGTCAACACGTCCGGCTCGACGCCTTCGGCCTGGTGGGCGAACCAGTGCCCGGTGCGCCCGATGCCGGTCTGCACCTCGTCGAGGACCAGCAGCGCGCCGTGCCGCGCGGTGATCCGGCGGGCCGCGGCGAGGTACCCGCTGGGCGGCACGACCACCCCCTGCTCGCCCTGCACCGGCTCCAGGATCACCATCGCGGTACCGTCGGTGACCGCGGCCTCCAACGCCTCCACCGAGCCGTACGGCACGTGGGTCACGTCGCCGGGCAGCGGCCGGAACGGGTCGGCCTTCGCCGGCTGGCCGGTCAGCGCGAGGGCACCCATCGTACGGCCGTGGAAGCCGCCCTGGGCCGCCACCACGTGGGTACGGCCGGTACGGCGGGACAGCTTGAACGCCGTCTCGTTGGCCTCGGATCCGGAGTTGCAGAAGAACGCCCGGCCCGGCCGGCCGACCAGTGCCAGCAACAGTTCGGCCAGCGCGACCGGAGGCTCGGCGACGTACAGGTTCGACACGTGCCCGAGCGTCGCGATCTGGCGGCTGACCGCGGCGACCACCGCCGGGTGGGCGTGGCCCAGCGCGTTGACCGCGATGCCGCTGACGAGGTCGACGTAGGGGCGCCCGGTCTCGTCCCAGACGACCGCGCCCTCGCCGCGTACCAGAGCCAGCGGCGGCGTCCCGTAGTTGTCCATCATGGACTGTTGCCAGCGCTCGACAAGCGAACTGGTCATGACCTGCCTCGATCCCGCGCCAGGCCATCGATCTGAGGTGCGGGCGGGGCCGTGGCCTCGCGCTCCCGCTCTTCCGGCACCACCATGGTTCCGAACCCTTCCGAGGTGAAGACTTCCAGCAGAGTTGAGTGGGCGACCCGGCCGTCCACGACGTGGGCCGCGGGTACGCCCCCGCGCACCGCGCGTAGGCAGGCTTCCATCTTCGGCACCATGCCCGATTCCAGGTGCGGCAGCAGTTCGGCCAGCGCATCGGTGCCGATCTGTGAGATGAGGCTCGACTCGTCCGGCCAGGACGCGTAGAGCCCGCTGACGTCGGTCAGTACGACCAGCTTGCGGGCCCGCAGCGCGACGGCCAGCGCCGCCGCCGCGGTATCCGCGTTGAGGTTGTGCAGCACCCCGTCCACGTCCGGGGCGACGGTGGACACCACCGGGATCCGGCCGGCGTCGATGAGGTCGGCGACCGCCGACACGTTGACCGCGTCGACGTCGCCCACCTGGCCGACGTCGACCGGCTCACCGTCCACATAGGCCGGTCGGCGTACGGCGGTGAACAGCCTGGCGTCCTCGCCCGACAGCCCCACCGCGAACGGGCCGTGTTCGTTGATGAGCCCGACCAGTTCCCGGCCGACCTGACCGACCAGCACCATCCGGACCACGTCCATCGCCTCGGGCGTCGTGACCCGAAGCCCGCCGCGGAACTCGCTCGCGATGCCCAGCCGGGTCAGCATCGCCGAGATCTGCGGCCCGCCGCCGTGCACCACGACCGGCTTGAGCCCGAGGTAGCGCAGGAACACCATGTCGGCTGCGAAGTCCCGGCGCAGCGGCGGCGAGGTCATGGCGTTGCCGCCGTACTTGATGACGATGGTGGCCCCGTGGAAGCGGGCCAGCCACGGCAGCGCCTCGATCAGGGTGGCCGCCTTGGACTGTGCCGCGGCCAGGTCCCGGGTCAGCACGCTTTCGGCGGCGCTCACGACGAGTACGCCGAGTTCTCGTGCACGTAGGCCAGCGACAGGTCATTGGTCCAGATGGTCGCCTCGTGGCCGCCCGCGTGCAGGTCGACGGTTATCGTGACGGCCCGGCCGGTCAGGTCCACCTTGGACCGGTCCTCGGCCGCGCACCCGCCGCGGCACACCCACACGCCGTTCACCGCGACGTCCACCCGGTCGGCCTCGAACGCGGCGCTCGTGGTGCCGACCGCGGCGATGATGCGCCCCCAGTTCGGATCGTTGCCGAACAGTGCGGTCTTCACCAGGTTGTTGCGCGCCACCGTCCGGCCGACCTGTACCGCGTCCGCCTCGCTCGCGGCGCCGGTCACCTCGATGGTGACGTCCTTGGTCGACCCCTCGGCGTCGGCCAGCAGCGCCATGGCCAGGTCGTGGCAGGCGGCCGTGACCGCGCGGGTCAGGTCGGCCTGCTCCGGCGCGATGCCCGACGCGCCGCTGGCCAGCAGCAGCACCGTGTCGTTGGTGGACATGCAGCCATCGGAGTCGACCCGGTCGAAGGTGAGCCGGGTCGCCTCCCGCAGCGCCGTGTCGAGCACCCCGGCGTCCGCGACCGCGTCGGTGGTGAGCACCACCAGCATGGTGGCCAGGCCGGGTGCGAGCATGCCGGCACCCTTGGCCATCCCGCCGACGCACCAACCCTCGCCGCCGTCCGGCCCGCTGTCCCGCCCGCCGGCCGGCCCGGCCCCACCGCCGCGGACCACCGTGGTCTTCGGCCGGGTGTCGGTCGTCATGATGGCCCGCGCCGCGGGCGCACCCCCGTCGCCGGACAGTTCGCGGACCGCGACGTCGACGCCGCGCAGCAGATTGTCCATCGGCAACCGCTCGCCGATCAGACCGGTCGAGCAGACCGCCACGTCGCCGGCCCCGATCGGGACCCCGGCGGCGTCCAGGACGCGGGCCGCGTGTTCCGCGGTGGCGTGGGTGTCCTGAAAGCCCGGCGCGCCCGTGCAGGCGTTGGCGCCCCCGGAGTTGAGCACGACCGCGCGCACCACCCCACCACGCAGCACCTGCTCGCTCCACAGCACTGGCGCGGCCTTGACCCGGTTCGCCGTGAAGACACCGGCAGCGGCCGCGTCCGGGCCGTCGTTGACGACCAGCGCGACGTCGAGGTCGCCGCTGGCCTTGAGCCCGGCCGCCACCCCCGCCGCCCGGAACCCCTTGGCCGCGGTCACACCCGACTCACTCACGACGCCTCCTCGCTCCGCTCGGACGCGCCGCGAGAGCCCATCGCACTGAATTTCCGGTTCGCTCGCTGACGCTCGCTCACGGCGCCACTCCGTTCGCCGTCAGGCCGGCCGTCTCGCTCAGGCCGAGCATCAGGTTCGCGCACTGGACGGCCTGCCCGGCCGCGCCCTTGCCCAGGTTGTCGATCGCGGACACCACCACGATCCGGCCCGAGTCCATGTCCACTGTGGACTGAAGGTGTGCCGCGTTCGAGCCGAACGTCGCCGCCGTGTGCGGCCAGGCGTTCCCCGGTAGCACCCGGACAAACGGCTCCCCCCGGTACGCCTCGGACAGCACCGCCGCCACATCGGCGGCGGACAGCCCCGGCGAGACCGGCCGGGCGGTGACCGTCGCCAGGATGCCCCGCGGCATCGGCGCCAGCACCGGTGTCATCGACAGCGTGCGCGCACCCGTCGCCTGCTTGATCTCCGGTACGTGCTGGTGCGCCCCCACCTTGTACGGCGACAGGTCGCCCATCACCTCACTGGCCAGCAGGTGCGTCTTGAGTCCACGCCCGGCCCCCGACGTGCCCGACGACGCGACCACCACCACGTCGTCCGGGTCCGCCACCCCGGCCGCGATCAGCGGGGCGAGCGCGAGGATGACCGACACCGCATAGCAGCCGGTGTTCGCCACCCGCGACGCGCCGGCCACGGCCTCGCGCTGGCCGGGCAGTTCGGGCAGCCCGTAGGTCCAGGCACCGGCGTGCGGGCCACCGTAGTAGCGCGCCCAGGCCCCGGCGTCATGCAGCCGGTGGTCGGCACCGAGGTCGACGATCTTCACCTGGGGCGGAAGCGCCGCCGCCAGCGCAGCGGACTGACCGTGCGGGAGGGCCAGGAAGACCAGGTCGGCGCCTGCCAGCGCATCCGGGTCGGTCGGGGTCAGGACGAGATCCGCCAGGCTGACCAGGTTCGGGTGGACCTCCCCCAGGGCGGTACCCGCCTGGCTGTGCGCGGTCGCCGCCACCACCTCGACCTCGGGGTGCCCGGCAAGCAGGCGCAGCAGCTCACCCCCCGCGTACCCGCTGGCGCCCGCGACCGCCACTCGCGCACCCATGAACCCTCCCTCGCATCGCTATGCAAGGGAGCGTATCAGCATGCAACGGAGGCGGACAACCCAGAGCGGAGCCGATCAGTTTCCTCATAGACGGTGCTCACCTCCGCCACACCCCGGCTCCGGCCGCGCCCCGTCAGTTCCCGCACGGACGGTGCTCACCTCCGCCACACCCCGGCTCCGGCTGCGCCCCGTCCGTTCCCGCATAGACGGTGCTCACCTCCGCCACACCCCGGCTCCGGCTGCGCCCCGTCAGTTCCCGTCGATCCCCTGAGCCAACTGGTCCCGGCCCCGCACCCCGAACCGCCGGTACAGCCGGGTGAGGTTCGCCTCCACCGCCTTGATCGACAGGAACGTCGACCGGGCGATCTCCCGGTTCGTCGCCCCGCTGCGGACCAGTTCGACGATGCGCCGCTCGGTCTCGGACAGCCCCGCCCCCCGGGCCCCGTCCAGCCTCGCCAGCTCCGCCTCGGCCACCACCCGCCACGGGGCCGCCCCGGCCGCGGTGTACCGCCCGATCGCCTCGGTCAGCGCCTCCCGGGCCGCGCCCCTCCGGTGCGCCCGGCGCTCGATCATGCCCAGCGCGTGCCAGGCACGGGCGATCTCCAGCGGGTACGGGTGGGCGGCCCACCGGTGCAGCCGCTGCGCCAGCCCCTCGGCGGCCGCCCGCGGGTCACCGCCGGCCGCGGCGAGTACCGCACCCGCGCGGTCCAGCCCCAACTCCACCACGTGCCGCTCCAGCCGCCGGGCGTGCGCACGGATCTCGGCGAGCACCTGGGCCGCCTCGGCGCGCGCTCCGGCCGCGGTCAGCGCCTCGACGAAGTCCGCGTGCCACAGGAAACCGGCCGGGTCGACCGGCCCGCGACGCTGCTCCAGCGCGTACGAGCGGCGCATCGGGTCGACCGCCGCCACCGCGTCACCGCTCAGCAGCAGGATCTGGCCCTGCACCGCGTACGCGCCCTTGAGCCAGTCCTCGTCGCCGGCCGCCTGGCTGGCCGCGACCGCGGCACGCACATACATGTCGGCCTGCTCGATCGTGCCCCCGGCCAGCTCGACCAGGGCGGCGACCAGCAGCCCGTTGCCGGACGGCCCGGCCGAGATGTCGGAGAACAGGCGCATGCAGTACCGGCCGGCGGCCAGCGCGTCGGCGCACCGGCCGGCCCGGGTGTACACCGAGGCGACCCCGTGCAGCACCTGGGCAAGGTCGCTGACCGTACCCGAGCGCTCCACCTCCGCTCGCAGCGTCTCGATCCCCCGTACCGCCTCGGCCACCTCACCGCGCCGCGCGGCGGCCGTGGTGGTGATGTGGCGCGCCTGGACAACGGCCGAGCTGAGCGGCAGGCCACGGGACAGCGCGGCGGCCCGCTCCATGATCTCTTCGCTGCCCCGGATGTTGATCGCCGCTTCCATGTAGGCCTGCCAGGCCAGCCCCTTGACCAGCGACTCGATGTCCGACGCCCGCTCGGCGGCCTCCTCGGCGCCCTTCACCTCGGCCAGCGCGGATTCGGTGTCCCCGTCGTAGAACGCCTTGGCCGCGCGGTGCAGCCGGACCCGCCCGACCAGCCGGGGTACGTCCTCGGCGTCGGCCGCCGCCGCGTCCAGCAGCGGCTCCGTACCGGACTGGTCCTGCCCGGCCAGTTCCACCAGCAGCAGCCGGGCCTCCACCCGGGTGGCCGGCTCGGTCGCGCCCCGCAGCGCCTCGGTGGCCAGCCGGCGCGCCTCGACCGTGGAGCCGCCCGCGAATGCGTGCCGCGCCGCGTCCAACCGCCGGTCGGCGGCCCGGCCGTCGTCGATCGTCCGGTCGGCCGCCAGCCGGGCCAGGTCCGCGGCGACCACCGGGGCACCCCGCCGCCGGGCCACCGCCGCCGCGTCGGCCAGCGTGCTGGCGAGCCCCTCGTCCGGAGCGTTGCGGGCCAGCGCGAGGTGCCTGGCCCGCTCGACCGGATCGTCGACCGCCGCGGCCAGCCGCTCGTGCGCCAGCAGCCGGGTGGCCTGATCGGCGTCCGCGTAGACCATCTCGCGCAGCAGCGGATGGCTGAACCCGATCGCCCCGTTGGCCTCGGCGCTCAGCACGCCCGCGCGGATCGCCTCGACGAGGTCGACGTCCGGATCGACACCGGCACGTTGCACGAGTACCCGGGTGGGTCGGGCCGCCGCGGCGACCACCACCAGCGGGACCGCGGCGGCCTCCGGCAGGGCGGCCAGCCGCGCGGCGAGCAGCCCACGCAGCCGGTCCGGTACCGGCAGCGGCTCGGCACCGCTCAGTGGGCGGCCCCGCGCTCCCAGCGCCCGGCCGAGTTCGACGGCGAACAGCGGGTTGCCGCCGGAGGCGGTGTGGATGCGTGCCATCGTCGGGCGCGACAGGGCACCGTCGAAACGATCGCGCAGCAGGTCGACAACCTCGTCCTCGGACAGCGGGCCGAGCGACAGCTCGGTGCACGGCTGCGGGCACAGGTCCGCGTGCCGGGCCGAGCCGCTGCCCCGCTCCGTCGCGATCATCTGTACCGCGAGGCCGGACAGCCGCCGGGCCACGAACCGCAGCACGCCGGCGCTCGGCTCGTCGACCCAGTGCAGGTCGTCGATGACCAGCAGGACCGGGCTCTGCGCGGCCAGTACCCGCAGCAGTTCCAGCACCGCCAGGCGCACCGCCAGCTCGTCCTGCGGCGTTGCTGGCGCGACCGTACGCAGCAGCGCGGCGTCCAGCGCGGCACGCAGGTGTCCGGGCAGCAGCGATCCCTGCTCGGCCAGCGCGCCGGTGAACAGGTCGAGCAGCGTCAGGTACGGCAGGCCGGACTCGACCTCGGCCGCCGACGCGCGCAGCACGCGGGCTTCCGGCCGCTCCGCGGCCAGGTTGCCCAGCACGGTCGACTTCCCGATCCCGGCCGGCCCGATGACCAGCACGCTGCCCGTGTCCGCCAACTGCTCGCGCGCCACCTGAAGCGCGTCATCGCGTCCGATGGGTACGGGTGGTCGACGTTCCCCCACGACGGGGAGTCTGCCTCCTCCGGCGCCTTCCGGCGACTGCTTACCGGAGCGTTGTAGCGAAAGCGCAACCATTTGATTCCGGTCCGCATTCATCCTTTGACGCGGATCCCACCCTTCCAGACCCCCGTGATGTGTTCTGTCTTGGCGAATACCCCCAGGTCAGCCAGTGGATCGACGTCGAGGGTCAGCACATCCGCCCGGTAGGACTCGACCAGTTGGCCGGAGCGCGGTGCCTGCGGGCCCAGCGTGGCCGGGCCGTTGGCGGTGGCCGTCTCGATCGCCGCCAGCGGATCGAACCCGCACTCGCCGAGCAGCCCCAACTCACGGCCGTTGTGTCCCCAGGACACCGGCCGGTCGCCGACCGACACCGACAGGTCGGTACCCATGGCCACGGTCACGCCCGACTCGCGCGCCAGGACGACCGCCGCGGTGTGCTGGTCGATCAGCGCGTCGAGCTTCGCCTGGGCCCACGGCGGCGCGGCGCGCGACTCCCAGATCTCCACCACGATGGTCCGGGTCGGTACCAGGATCGCGCCGGCCTCCCGCATCGCCGTGGCGGACTCCTCGTCGAGGTAGGTGCCGTGCTCGATGGTACGGACGCCGGCCTCCAGCGCGGCCATGATGCCCGGCTTGCCGTGGCAGTGCGCCGCCACCACCCGGTCCGCCATGCCGGCCACCTCGACGATCGCGCGCAACTCCACGCCGGTGAACTGCTGGTGGATCGGGTGGTCCACCTCGGACAGCACGCCGCCCGAGGCGCACACCTTGATCACCTTGGCGTCGCGGCGCAACTGCTCCCGGGCCGCCCGGGCGCATTCGGCCGGCCCGTCGGCGAGCCGGAACTCGGTACCGGCCCCGGCGTAGTCGACCATCCAGGGCAGCGGGTACCCGTGCAGGTCGCCGTGGCCGCCGGTGGTGGACAGCACGGCGCCGGCCGCGTAGATGTCCGGCCCCGGCACGATGCCTTCCCGCACGGCCTTGGCCAGGTGGACGCCCAGCCCGCCCACCTCACGGACGCTGGTCACCCCGGCGTCCAGCGCCGCCCGCAGGTCGGCCGTCGCCCGTGCCGCGCGCAGTGCGACCGGTTCCAGGGGTAGCCGGCCGAGGTCCAGGCTGTAGGCACCCATCAGGTGCGTGTGGCAGTCCCACAGGCCCGGCATCACGGTGTGCGTACGAACCGTCACGGCGTCCGGGGTCGGCGGTGCGTCCGCGGAGGGTCCGGCGTACCGGATCTCCTCCCCGTCGAAGAGCACCACCGCATCGGGTACCGGTTGTCCCCGGCCGGGAATCAGTTGCGTCGCCTCGATCCGCTGCATCCCCAGAGGTTACGCGGCGGCCGGAACTCCGTGAACGGACGGTGGACGATCTACGCGCCGCGGAGGACGGCCCCCACCCGCCGGGCCGCCTCGGCGACCGCGGCGTCCCGCGCCGCCACCGCCTCCTCGCCGGTCAGCGTGCGGTCCGGCGCCCGGAACGTCAGCTTGTACGCCAGCGACTTGCGCCCCTCGCCCACCTGCTGCGAGGAGTACACGTCGAACAGCCGTACCGTCTCCAGCAGCGGCCCGGCGCCACCGACCAGCGCGTCCTGCACCTCGGCGGCCGGGGTCGCGGCGTCCACCACCACGGCGACGTCGATGAGCGCCGGCGGGTACGTGGAGAACCGCGGCGCCGCGACGACCCCGGGCAGCGGCACGGCGTCCAGGTCCAACTCCATCGCGGCGCTGCCCCGCGGCAGTTCGAACGCCGCGCACACCGCCGGGTGCAGCTCACCGGCGTATCCCACCACGGCCGCAGGCTCACCCGGACCCGTGTCCACCAGGATCTCCGCGCACCGGCCGGGGTGCCACGGCGCCTGCTGACCGGCCCGTACGGTGACCCGCACACCGGCCGCGTCGAGCGTGATCCGGGCCGCCTCGACCGCGTCCGCCCAGGACGCCGCCCGACCGGCACCCCACCAGCCGGCCTGCTCGACGTCGCCGACCAGCACCGCGGCCACGTGCCACGGCTGGTGCGGGATCGCCGCCTGGGTCGCCGCCAGGTCCGCGTCCGAGGGCCGGCCGGCCACGCCCATGGTCGGCGCGGCGGGCTGCCCCGGCTGGCGCAGGAAGACCAGCCCCAACTCGTACAGCGCGGCGTCGCGCTGGCCCCGGCCGAGGTTGCGCCGCAGCGTCGCCAGTAGCGGCGGCAGCAGCGTGGTACGCAGCAACGGCTCCTCGTCGGACATCGGGTTGGTCAGCCGTACCGTGGCCCGGCGCGGATCGCCGTCGGGCAGGCCGAGCGCGTCCAGCGCGTTCGGCGAGACGAACGGGTACGACAGCACCTCGACGTACCCGGCCTCGGCCAGCGCGCGACCGACGGTACGGCGGCGGCGCTGGGACGCGGTCAGCCCGTTCCCGGCCGGCGCGGTCGGCAGCACGCTGTCGACCTTGTCGTACCCGTCGAGCCGGACCACCTCCTCGACCAGGTCGGCGGGCTGCAGCAGGTCCGGCCGCCAGGTCGGCGGCGTCACCAGCAGCGCCGGCGCACCCGCCGGGGCCGGCTGTGCGGCCGCGACCGTGCAGCCGATCTCCGCCAGCAGGTCGGCGACCCGCTGGACCGGGTACTCGACGCCGGCCACCCGCCCGGGCAGCGACGCGGGCAGGACGATGGACTCCGGCGCCACGACGTGGTCGATGTCCAGCACGCCGGGCTCGGTCCGGCCGCCGCCGTACTCGGTCATCAGCGTCACCGCACGCTCCAGCGCGACCAGCGCAAGCTGGGGGTCGACGCCCCGCTCCCAGCGCTTGGCCGCCTCGGACAGCAGCCGGTGGCGGCGCGCGGTACGGGAGACCATGACCGGGTCCCAGTGCGCCGCCTCGAACAGCACGTTCACCGAGTCCGGCTGCATCTCGCTGTTCTCGCCGCCCATCACCGCGGCCAGCGACACCGGCAGTCCGGCACCCTCGGGGGCGAGCGGGTTGGCCAGCCCGGTGTCGCAGATGACCATGTCCTCCGGGTCCAGCGCCCGGTCGACGCCGTCCAGCGTCGTTAGCCGCTCCCCCGGCAGCGCGCGGCGGACCAGCAACGCCCCGGCCAGCCGGTCCGGGTCGAACGCGTGCATCGGCTGGCCGAGTTCGAGCATCACGTAGTTGGTGATGTCCACGGGCAGGGAGATCGACCGGATGCCGCTCACCGACAGCCGCTGCTTCATCCACAGTGGAGTCTGCGCGGCCGGGTCGATGCCGCGCACCAGCCGGGCGGCGAACCGGTCGCAGCCCACCGGGTCCTGCACCGCGACCGGGTACGGCGCCGGATCCGTGGCGCCCGACTGGTCTGGGTCGTCGCGCGGCGTCAGACGCGCCGAGCCAGACTGGTCGCCCGGCGCCTCGATCCGTGCCGGGTCGCGCAGCGGTACCCCGAACGCGTGCGACAGCTCGCGGGCGATCCCGCGTGCCGACAGGCAGTACCCGCGGTCCGGCGTGATCTCCATCTCGACCACGATGTCGTCCAGCCCGATCAGGGGCCGGGCCTCGTCGCCCGGCTTCACCCCCGCCGACGGCGGGATCACCATGATGCCGGTGTGGTCGTCGCCCAGGCCGAGCTCCCGCACGGAGCAGATCATCCCGTCCGAGACGTGGTCGTAGGTCTTGCGCGCGGCGATGGTGAAGTCGCCCGGCAGCACGGCGCCCGGCAGCGCGACGACGACCAGTTGACCCTCGGCCACGTTGGGCGCGCCGCACACGATCCCGCGCGGATCAGCCTCGCCGACGTCCACCTGGCAGTACCTGATCGGCTTCTTGAACTTGGTCAGCAGCTCCGCCGAGAGCACCCGGCCGACCACCAGTGGACCGTCCACTGTGGACCGGAGGTCGACGATCTCCTCGACCTCCAGCCCCATCCGCACGAGCGCGCGCTCCAGCGCGTCCGGCTCTGCCGGCACGTCGACGTATTCACGAAGCCAGGAAATCCCGATCCGCACCGGACTAGCCCTCCATTCCGAATGCGCGGGTGAAGCGGACGTCGCCCTCCACCATGTCGTGCATGTCGCTGATCCCGTTGCGGAACATCAGCGTGCGTTCGATGCCCATGCCGAACGCGAACCCGGAGTACTCGTCCGGGTCGATCCCGCAGGCCCGCAGTACCCGCGGGTTGACCATCCCGCAGCCGCCCCACTCGACCCAGCGCGGCCCGTCGCGGTGCTCGGCGAACCACACGTCGAACTCGGCCGACGGCTCCGTGAACGGGAAGTAGTGCGGCCGCCAGCGGGTGCGCGCCTGCGGTCCGAACATCGCCCGGGCGAAGTGGTCCAGCGTGCCGCGCAGGTGCGCCATGGTGATGCCCCTGTCCACCACCAGGCCCTCGACCTGGTGGAAGACCGGGGTGTGGGTGGCGTCCAGCTCATCGGTGCGGTACGTCCGGCCGGGCACCACGATGTAGATGGGCAGCGGCCGGGTCAGCATCGCCCGCGCCTGGGCCGGCGAGGTGTGGGTACGCATCACCAGCCCCGGGATGTCCACGAAGAAGGTGTCCATCTCCCCGCGTACGGGCTGGTCCGGCCCGATGTTCAGCGCGTCGAAGTTGTACCACTCGGCTTCCAGTTCGGGACCCTCGTCGACCTCGTACCCCATGCCGACGAACAGGTCACCGATCCGTTCCATCAGGGTGGTCAGCGGGTGCCGGGCACCGCGCGGCCGGCGGTCCCAGGGCAGAGTGACATCGACCGCCTCCTCGGCCAGCACCCGCCGCTCCCGCTCGGCGGCGAGCACCGCCCGCCGGGCGTCGTGGGCGGCCTGGACGGCGGCCCGAGCGGCGTTGACCCGGGCACCGGCGTCGGCCTTCGCGGCCGGCGGCAGCGCGCCGATCTCGCGGCGGGCCAGCGAGACCGGGGCGCGGTCGCCGAGGTGGGCGGGGCGCAGGGCGGTCAGCGCGTCGAGGTCCGCGGCCTCGGCGAAGGCCTTCTCGGCGCCGGCGACGGCGTCGTCGAGCGCGGCCTGGTCGAGCAGCGCGGCCTGCTTGGGGTCGTAGGGATCGTTGCGGTACGCCATGGTTTCTCGTCTCCCGAACCGGACAACTGAGCAAGCTTACGGGCGCGGATCTGCGGCTGTTGTCCGCCCGCCGGTGCGAGAGAGGGTGGTAGGAGTCAGTCCCGCCGCCCGCCGACACCGGCGGGCTGGCTAAACGAGTGGATCATGATCGACACTCAGGGACTCCCGTGCGTTCCGGAGGCCGCCACCGGCGGCCAGCGCTCTCGCAGAAGCGTACAGGCATACCGCGGCCGCCGCAGCCAGGTTGAGGCTCTCCGCGCGGCCGTGCATCGGCACCCGTACCCGGGCGTCGGCGGCACCGGCCAGGTCCGCCGGCAGCCCGTGCGCCTCCGAGCCGAACAGCCACGCGGTCGGCCGGTCCAGCCCGCCGGCGTCGGCGAGCGCGTCCAGGTCGGTGTCGCCGTACCCGTCGGCCGCCAGTACCCGCAGCCCCGCCGCCCTGATCCCGGCCACCACCGCCAGCGGCTGCCTGCCCCGCACCACGTCGACGTGGAACAGGCTGCCCACCGAGGCCCGCACGCACTTGCCGTTGTACGGGTCGACCGCGTCCCCGGCGAAGATCACCGCACCGGCTCCGGCCGCGTCCGCGGTGCGCAGGACGGTACCGGCGTTGCCCGGGTCACGGATGTCGGCCAGCACCGCCACCAGCCGTGGGCCGTGGGCCAGCGCGTCGGGCAGCGCGACGTCGACGAACTCGCAGACCGCCACCAGCCCCTGCGGCGCCACGGTCTCGGCAAGCGCGGCCAGCGCGTCCGCGGTGACCGGGGACACCCGCCCCGCCCGGGCGGCCTGGTCGGGGTACCGGTCCAGCGCCTCCGGGGTGCCGAACAGTTCCAGGATCCGCGGCGCCTCCGCGACCGCCTGAGGCCCCTCGGCGAGGAAGCGCCGGGCCGCCTCACGGTCCCGGCGGCGCTGAAGCCGGCGGGCAGCAACGACCCGGGGCGTCCGCGTCGTGAACGGATCGACCCCGGGTCGGTACGGTGCGGCCAACCGACTCAGGCAGCCAGCTCGTCGGTGTCGGACGGCCCGCCGGTACCGGCCGCGACAACGGCGGCACGGGCCACCTCGACGATGCCCGCGAACGCGGCCTCGTCGGTCACCGCCAGGTCGGCGAGAATCTTGCGGTCCACCTCGATACCGGCCAGCTTCAGGCCCTGGATGAGGCGGTTGTAGGTCATGCCGTTGGCGCGGGCCGCGGCGTTGATCCGGGTAATCCACAACTGGCGGAAGTCGCCCTTGCGGTCGCGACGGTCCCGGTAGGCGTACTGCATCGAGTGCAGCATCTGCTCCTTGGCCTTGCGGTACAGCCGGGAACGCTGCCCCCGGTACCCGCTGGCGCTCTCCAGGACGGTACGGCGCTTCTTCTGGGCGTTCACAGCCCGCTTTACGCGTGCCACGTCAGTGTCTCCTCTTGTCCGGGGCGCGCGTCAGCGGCCGAGCAGCTTCTTGATCCGCTGGGTGTCGGCCTTGCTGACCTCTACCGTGCCGGTCAGCCTGCGGGTCTTGGTGGACGACTTCTTCTCCAGCTTGTGCCGTAGCCCGGCCTGCTGGGCGACGATCTTGCCGGAGCCGGTCACCTTGACCCGCTTACCCATGCCGGTGTGGCTCTTCATCTTCGGCATTGAACGTATTCCTCCCGATTCGGGCCGCGTGGTACCGCGGCGGATGCCCGCCAAGCGACCCGTGTCTCTTCTACTGTTCGGCCGCGTTCGGTTCTGGCGCGAGCGCGGCGAGGTCCACCTCGGCCACGTCGAGCTCGTCCCGCTCCTTGGTCACGATGCCGCGCGCGGTCGCGGCGGCGGCCTTCGTGGCCCGGTGCGGGGCGATCACCATGATCATGTTGCGACCGTCCTGCTTCGGCGCGGCCTCGACGAACCCCAGCTCGGCGATCTCCGAGGAGAGCCGGTCGAGCAGACGACGACCGAGTTCCGGGCGGCTCTGCTCACGGCCGCGGAACATGATCGTCACCTTGACCTTGTCGCCCGCCTTCAGGAACCGCACCACGTGACCCTTCTTGGTCTCGTAGTCGTGCGGATCGATCTTGGGGCGGAGCTTCATCTCCTTGATGACGGTCTGCTGCTGGTTACGCTTGGCCTCGCGCGCCTTCAGCGCGCTCTCGTACTTGAACTTGCCGAAGTCCATGAGCTTGCACACCGGCGGGCGCGCCATGGGCGCCACCTCAACCAGGTCCAGGTCCACGTCGGCGGCCAGCTGGAGTGCGCGCTCCAGGGGGACGATGCCCACCTGCTCGCCCTCCGGGCCGACGAGCCGGACCTCACGAGCCCGGATCTGCTCGTTCACGCGTGGTTCGACGCTGATGGGGCCTCCTTAGTCAGTTCCATCTTCTCGTTGCGACCGACCCCAAACAGAAGGCCCCGGCGTATGCCAGGGCCCGCTCGACCGGTCAGGCGTCCCGAGGGAACACCATGCTCGCGGCGCCAGCGCCGCGAGCGATGACCGGACCCGGCAGCCGTGGCCACTCGGGTGGGAGCGGGTGCTCCGCTTGAGACACCGTGAAGGTCACGGTGGGTCGACCGTCCAACTGTACCAGCATGTGGGCCCACCGGCGAACACAGCTGTGGCGCACAATGGGCAGTACCGGAAGGAGTCCACCCGTGACGATCAACCTGGAGCTGCCGGCGGCGCTGCCGCTGACCGCCGACGAGTACGGGCGTCTGCCGATCCCCGAGGGTGTCCGCATCGAGCTCTGGAATGGAAGCCTCGACATATCCGCTGCCGCTCAGATGGGCTGGCACTCCCAGACCGCCCGGCGGATCTGCAACCTCTTCATCGACGAGCACCGCCTCGCCTATCAGGAGGTCGGCGTGGTGCCGGGCCCTCGGGCGGTCCGAACGCCCGACGTGACCCGATTCCGCCCCGAAGTGCGACCCCACTCGCGTGGCTCCCAGTTCCCGGCAACCGACGTCGACCTCGTGGCGGAGGTCGTCTCACCGGAGTCACGGGAACGCGACCGGGTCGTCGAACCGCTGGAGTACGCCGCCGCCGGCATTCCGGAGTTCTGGCTCGTCGAGGAGGACGAGGCGGACGCCGACGACGCCATCGTCAACATCTTCCGGCTCACCATCGTCCCGACCGGGCACGCCTACACGCTGACGCGGAAGGTGAACCTGACAGCCCTGGAAGACGCCGCGGCCGACGAATAGATCACTCGGCAGTGGCGACGGTCGCCTGGTGCGCGGCCAGCAGGGCGCGCAGCGCCCGCACCGCCGCCAGCGCGTAGGCCTTGTCCGCCGCCTGGACCGCCATCACCGCGAGCACGTCGTCGTCCCGCAACTCCAGGCTGGCCCAGGGCGCGCCGTGGCCGAACTGCACCGACCGGACCACGTCCCAGGACAGCTCGTACCCGCCCATCAGGTTGCGCACGCGAATGCCACGGGCGTCGGCCTCCACCCGGGGGCGGGTGAGCATCAGGATGCCCGCGGCGGCCAGCACGCCCAGCCCGATCAGGGCGACCTGGTCGCTGGTCTGGAAGACGCCGGTGCCACTGTCGGTCTTGCCGTGCAGCCCCACCCCGACGGCGGTGAAGACCACGACCACCGCCGCCGCCATGATCCGGGCGATGGTCGTCGCCCGGCGGGGCCGCGCCCGGACCGTCTGGAGGATTGCCTGGCTCATGTCTGACCAGTCTGCCACCGGCGCCCGGCGTGCCACTGGCGGCCCCGTCGCGATCGACGGCCGGGCCGCCGACACTGCTGCCCAGGCCGTGACCGGCCGGACTACGTCCGGCGGCCCGGCAAGAGACGGGTCAGAGGCGGCAGGCGTGCACGTCCGTGACCAGGATCGCCCGGGCCCCGAGGTCGTACAGCTCGTCCATGATCCGGTGGACCCCGCTCCGGGTGACCATCGCCTGGACCGCGACCCAGCCCTGGCGGTGCAGCGGCGACACCGTGGGCGACTCGATGCCCGGGGTCAGTGCGCTGGCCGCCTCCAGCAGCTCGACCTTCACGTCGTACGCGAGCATCACGTACCGCCGGGCCACCAGCACGCCCTGCAGCCGGCGCAGGAGCTGACCGACCGGCCCGTTGGCGGGTGCGCCGGTGCGGCGTACCAGGATCGCGGTGGACTCCAGGATCGGCTTGCCGAGCGGCGCCAGCCCGGCCTGCCGCAGTGTCTGGCCGGTCTCCACGACGTCGGCGATGGCGTCGGCCACCCCGAGGCGTACCGCGTTCTCGACCGCGCCGTCCAGCCGCACCACGTGCCCGGAGATCCCGAGCTCGGCCAGGTGCCGGTTGACTACGCCGGGGTACGCGGTGGCGATCCGCCGGCCGGCCAGCTCGCCCACCTCGTGCAGGGTGTCCACCGGAGCGGCGAACCGGAAGGTGGCCGGCGCGAACCCGAGGTCGAGGAGTTCCTCGGCCTCGCTGCCCGAGTCCACGAGCAGGTCGCGGCCCGTGATGCCCAGATCAAGATCACCGGAGCCGACGTAGGTGGCGATGTCGCGGGGACGCAGGTAGAAGAACTCGACGTCGTTGTCGGCGTCGCGGCAGATCAGATCGCGGTCGTCGGTGCGCTGGGAGTATCCCGCCTCGCGCAGCATGTCGGCGGCCGGACGGGACAGGGTGCCCTTGTTGGGGACGGCTATGCGGAGCATGTGGCAAACCTCATGGGGGAGTCGTGACCGGGACCGGGGCGGTCAGAGATGTCGGTACACGTCTTCCAGCTTCAGGTCCAGCGCGAGCATCAGCACCTGGGCCTGGTAGAGCAGCTGGGAGATCTCCTCGGCGGCCCGCTCCGGGCCCTCATGCTCGGCCGCCATCCAGGACTCGGCCGCCTCCTCGACGACCTTCTTGCCGATCGAGTGGACACCACGGCCGAGCGCCTCAACCGTGGACGATCCGGGCGTACCCGCGGCGGCCTTGGCCGACAACTCGGCGTACAGCTCCTCGAAGGTCTTCACGGTAAGCCATTGTCCCAGGCCCACCCCTCCGGTACCGGTACCGGGGCACCCGGGGGCACATGCTGGGACGCCGGCCGCCCGGCGGGAGGGCGCGGAGCAGGGCCGCGGGACCGGTCAGCCCACGGTGAACTCATGGTCATCCAGCCACTGCTCGCTGCCGTCCCGGCCGGATACGACGTACCCCTCGATCGTGTACGAACCGGTCGGGAGGCCGGTGAGTGCCACCGATGCCATGCCCACCTGGGGTGCGGCCTTGCTCAGGCGCACGCTCTGGTCGCTGATCACCGTGCCGGCCGCGTCCCGGAGCCTCAGCCGCATCGTCGCCTCGGGCACGATCCCGGCCAGGTTGACCGTGACGTTGTGTCCCTCGGTCATGCCCTGCTGGGGATCGATCACCCAGACCGGGGCGAGCACGTCCGCCGCCGGCCGCCGGTGCAGCGGCTGGCCCGGTACCGCGATGCCCCACAGCGTGGTGACCGCGCGGCCGTCCAGCCGGAGCAGCACGCCGGTCAGCCCGGTGGCCTGCCCGGGCGGCACGCTGGCCGCGGTCGCGGTCCAGACCAGTTGCTCCAGGGCCATCCGGGCGGTGTCCGGATCGACGTCGTTGGTGGCGGCGCCGGTGAGGTCGACGCTGACCGTCGCGCCGTTGACGCTCACCCCGGCCACCCGGGCGCCGATCGGCCACGGGCTGCGGTAGTCGGGGTCCGAGGCGGGCAGGCCGAGCATCGCCCCGACCGCGGCCTCGATCCGCGCCGGAACCGAGCCGCCGGCCACCGGGACCTGGTGGTACTCGCGGTAGAGCCGACCGCCGGCACCGGCCGGGCCGAGGTAGTAGACGGGCAGGTTGGCAGTGGGTACCGGCCGGCCGCCGGCCGGTCCGCCCCCGGCGACGCCGCCGCGATCACCGGTACCCGACGGGCCGAACCCGCCCGACCACGGCACCCCGGCGCCGAGCCCGACGACGACCGCCGCGATCGCCGCCGCCGCCATGGTCGTCACCGCCGCCACCCGCAGCGGGCCCGGCAGCGGCAGCCACCACCGGGCGCGGCGCCGGGCGATGCGGCCCCGGATCTGCCCGAGGGCGTCCGGGGATATCTCGACCGTCTCCGCCTCGCCGGCCAGCGCCCGGCGCAGGAATTCCTCGGTCGCCCGGTCGGCGCCTGAGCCCGCGCCTGCGCCTGCGCCACGGTCCTGGCCACGGCCGGGGAACCGGATGCCGTCATCGCGCGGAGTCTTCCCGAACATCATGACCGCGACTCCAGGATCTGGCGCAGGGCGGCGATGCCCCGCGCGGCGTGGCTCTTGACGGCGCCCCGGCTGATGCCCATCGCGTCGGCGATGTCCGCCTCGGACAGGTCCCCGTAGTAGCGCAGGACCAGCGCTTCCCGCTGCCGGGCCGGCAGGCGGCGCAGCGCGGCGATCATGGCAGCGTGCTCGTACGCGTCCACCGTCTGGCTCTCCGCGCTCGGCACATCGGGCAACGCCACCAGGGTCGCGGTGTAGCGCCGGGCCACCGCGCGCCGGCGCAGCACCGAACGGGCGCCGTTGATGACGCTGGTCCGCAGGTAGCCCAGCGCCCGGTCCGGTTCGCGCAGGGTGCGCCAGCGCTGGTGCAGCCGGACGTACGCGTCCTGGACGACCTCCTCGGCCAGGCTCTGGTCGCCGAGCAGCAGCGCCGCCAGCCGTACCAGCTGCCGGTAATGGCTGGCGAACAGCCGCGTGACGGCCTCGTCAGCTGTCCACCTCTCGGCCTGTGCCGGTACCGACATCAGGTCACCGTCCAGGGTCGCAGACCCCAGTGTCGCGCTCACGCCGGTACCACGCGCAACCCTGTGCCGTGGTTTACCGGCTGCCCCGCGATGGGTAAGCCGTCCGCTATGGCCACCGGGACGGACGAAGATCTCACCCTCACCATGAAGCGGGTGGGTTGCGTGCTGAAGCAGGCCGGTATCCCGTTTGCCCTCGCCGGAGGCTTTGCGGCGTACGCCCACGGGGGGACGTCCAGTGATCATGACGTGGACTTCCTGCTGCGGTTCGAGGACGCCGACAAGGCTCTGGACATGCTCGCCGAAGCCGGCTTCGTGACCGAACGGCCGCCGGAGGACTGGTTGGTCAAGGTGTACGACGACGGCCGGCTGGTGGATCTGATCTACCGGCCGGTCGAGCGCCCGGTCACCGACGAGACGCTGGCCGACACCACGCCGATCTCGATCAACGCGATCCAGCTGCCGGTGATCTCGGCGACCCTGCTGATGGAGCACAAGCTGCTGTCGTTCAGCCAGCAGTACTGCGACCTGGCCAAGGCCCTGCCGCTGGCCCGCTCGCTGCGGGAGCAGATCGACTGGCCGCGGGTACGCGACAACACCGCCGGTTCCCCGTACGCGGAGGTCTTCCTGATCCTGCTGGACCGGCTGGGGGTGGTCCCGCTGACCGATACCTGCCCGGAAACGGCCGACACCGGCATGGTCGCCGCGGAGTTGGACGTCCAGGAGGTGGGGGCGTGAACGGGACCGGGGACGCGTACGTGGAGGCCGCCGTGCAGCGGCTGCTGACCGAGCACCCGGACCTCTCCGAGCAGGGGCTGATCCTGCGCCGCGGCGAGGGGAACCTGCTGGTACAGGGCGAGGTGGAGAGCACCCACCGGCGCGACGAGATCCGCCGGCTGATCGGGGAGAACTTCCCCGATGTGCACATCGAGTGCGATATCGGGGTGACCCGGACCCAGGCTCCGGTCGACGCGGAGGAGCTGTAATGGTCCGGATCGCCGCCGTCGGTGACGTTCACATCGATCAGGACGTCGTCGGCCGGTACCGCCCGGCCCTGGAGCAGTTGCCCGGCTGCGCCGACATCCTGCTGCTGGCCGGCGACCTGACCCGCCACGGCACCACCGAGGAGGCCGCGTGCGTGGCGCGGGAGTTCGGCGACGTCGGGGTGCCGATCATCGCGGTACTGGGCAACCACGACTACCACTGCGACCAGGTACCGGAGGTCACCTCGATCCTGCGCGACGCCGGGATCCTCGTGCTGGAGTGCGAGTCCGCGACCGTTCAGATCGGTGACGCCCGGCTCGCCGTGGTCGGGGCGAAGGGCTTCGGGGGCGGCTTCGCCGGCCGGTGCGCCAGCGAGTTCGGTGAGCCGGAGATGAAGTCGTTCGTCCGTACCACCTGCGACGTGGCCGACCGGCTCGGTGAGGGGTTGCGCGCCGCGGCCGACTGCGACGTCGTGGTGGCGCTGACGCACTACGCGCCGGTACCGGACACCCTGGCCGGCGAGCCGCTGGAGATCTACCCGTTCCTGGGCTCGTACCTGCTGGGCCAGGCCATCGACTCGGCACCCACCAGCCTCGCGGTGCACGGCCACGCGCACGCCGGCACCGAGCGCGGGATCACTCCGGGCGGGGTACGGGTTCGCAATGTCGCCCACCCGGTGATCAAGCAGGCGTACAGCGTGTTCCACCTCAACCCGCAGGACTCCCCCGGCCGGCGGCCCGAACCGGCCGCGGTCTGACGCGCACCCCGGGCTCTGCCGGCCCCGGCTGGCCGCCCGCGGCCCGCACCCGCCGAACCCGGCTGCCGCCCGCGGCCCGCACCCGCCGGATCAGCCGCCCGCCGCGGCGCGCACCGGGATGATCCGGTCCACTCCGCTGATCCGCAGCACCTCGCGAACCGTCTTGCGGGGCGCGTACGCGACCAGCCGACCCTCCCCCGCGGTGGCCCGCCGGTACAGCCAGACCAGCGCACCGACCCCGGTCGAGTCGCAGAACGTCAGGCCGGACAGGTCGAGTACCACCTCCTGGCCGCCGCCGCAGGCCGCCCCGACGGTGGCCTTGAGAAGGTCCACGGTGGACAGATCAAGGTAACCGGTGAGCCTGAACATCGCGGATTCGTCGGTCGCGATCCGCTCGATGCGCAGACCCTCAGATTCATCGGTCATCTCGAGAATCCCGCCCCACGGACAACGATCAGGCCCGCTGGGCCACGGTGGAATGGATAAGAAGCCGTCCCGCGCGGACGTCGTCGCCGGATACTGTACCGCCGCGCCACGGATCCGGTCAGTCCCGGCACGCGGCCGCGCCGGGGCCTCGGGCGAGACGCCGGGGACACCTTCCCGGGTCAGCCCAGCGCCGCCAGCGCCAGCGCCGCGTCGAGCGCGGCGACGGTCGCCGACCAGCCCTTGTCCTCGGTCGAGTCGGCCAGCCCGGCCCGCTCCAGCGCCTGATCGACGGTGTCCACGGTGAGCACCCCCTGGGCGACCGGCGTCGACTCGTCGAGCGCCACCCGGGTGAGCCCGTCGGTCACCGACTGGCACACGTACTCGAAGTGGGCCGTGTCCCCGCGGATCACCACGCCGAGCGCGACCACCGCGTCGCTGCGCCGGGCCAGCGCCTGGGCCACCACGGGCAGCTCGACCGAGCCGGCCACCCGGGCCACGGTCACCTGCCGGACCCCGCACGCCTTCGCGGCCGCCAGTGCCCGGTCGAGCAGCTGCTCGGTGATCTCGTGGTGCCACCGGGTGGCGACCACTCCCAGGGTGAGCCCCGAGCCGTCAACCACGGACAGATCGGGGGTACCGAAGCCGGCCATCGACCTCTCCTAGACCTCAGCGACGTCGTCGAGTTGTTCCAGCAGGTGACCCATCCGGTCCCGCTTCGTCCGAAGGTACCGGACGTTCTCCGGGTGGGGACGGACCGGGAGCGGTACCCGTCCGACCACCTCCAACCCGTACCCCTCCAACCCGGCCCGCTTCGCCGGGTTGTTGGTCAGCAGCCGCATCGTGCGCACCCCGAGGTCGTAGAGGATCTGCGCGCCAGTGCCGTAGTCGCGCGCGTCGGCGGGCAGGCCCAGCAGCAGGTTCGCGTCCACCGTGTCGCTGCCGGCGTCCTGCAGCTGGTACGCCTGGAGCTTGGACAGCAGTCCGATGCCCCGACCCTCGTGGCCGCGCATGTAGAGCACCACGCCCCGGCCCTCCTCGGCCACCCGGCGCAGCGCGGCTTGCAGCTGCGGCCCGCAGTCGCAGCGCAGCGAACCGAACACGTCACCGGTCAGGCACTCGGAGTGCACCCGGACCAGGACGTCCTGCCCGTCGCCGAGGTCGCCGTAGACCAGCGCGATCTGCTCGGCACCGTCCACCGTGGCCCGGTACCCGTACGCGGTGAACTTCCCGTACGCGGTGGGCATGCGGGCCGTGGTGACCCGCTCCACCTGCCGCTCGGTACGGCGCCGGTACGCGATCAGATCGGCGATCGAGATCAGGCTCAGCTCGTGTTCCTTGGCGAACAGGGTCAGCTCCGGCAGCCGCATCATGGTGCCGTCGTCGTTGACCAGCTCGCAGAGCACCCCGGCCGGCCGCAGCCCGGCCAGTTGGGCCAGGTCGATGGCGGCCTCGGTGTGCCCCGGGCGGCGCAGCACGCCGCCGGCCTTGGCCCGCAGCGGCACCACGTGACCGGGCCGCGAGAGCTGGACCGCGGAGGTGTCCGGGTCGGCGAGCAGCCGGATGGTGCGTGCCCGGTCGGCGGCGGAGATGCCGGTGCTCACGCCGTCCCGGGCGTCGACGGTGACCGTGTACGCGGTGCCCCGCGGGTCCTGGTTGACCCGGTACATCGGCGGCAGCTCCAGCCGGTCCGCGTCCGACTCGACCAGCGGCGCGCAGATGAACCCGGACGTGTACCGGACCATGAAGGCGAGCAGCTCCGGAGTGGCCAGTTCGGCCGCGAAGATCAGATCACCTTCGTTCTCCCGGTCGGCGTCGTCGACGACCACCACCGGCCGGCCGGCCGCGATGTCCTCGATCGCCTTCTCGATGCTGTCGAAACCACCAGGCTCGATCATGACTGCGCTCCCACGAGCTTCTCGACGTACTTGGCGATCACATCGACCTCCAGATTGACCGGGTCACCGACGTCCTTGCTGCCCAGCGTGCTCAGCTTCAGCGTGGTCGGGATCAGGCTGACCGCGAAGTCGTGGTCGGAGACCGCCGAGACGGTCAGCGACACCCCATCGACCGTGATCGAACCCTTCTCCACCACGTACCGGCCCAGACCGGCCGGCAGCGACACCGTCACGACCTCCCACTGCTGGCCGGGTGTGCGGGACAGGATCTCGCCGACCCCGTCGACGTGCCCCTGCACCAGGTGCCCGCCCAGCCGGGTGGACAGCGTCGCCGCCCGCTCCAGGTTGACCGGGTCGCCCGGCGCCAGCCGGCCCAGCGACGAGCGGTCCAGCGTCTCCTTCATGACGTCGGCGGTGAACGCGTCGTCGGCGACCTCGACCACGGTCAGGCACACGCCGTTCACCGCGATCGAGTCGCCGTGACCCGCGTCCCGGGTGACCAGCGGCCCCCGCACGGTCAGCCGGGCCGCGTCGCCGAGGTCGACGATGCCGGCCACGCTGCCGAGTTCCTCCACAATTCCGGTGAACATTCAGCTCTTCCCTTCAGGAATCGCAGTGATCCGCAGGTCAGGTCCGATGCGGGTAACGTCGACGAGGTCCAGATCGATGGCGGCCGAGACGGTGCTCACCCCGGCCGGTCCGCTGGCGGTCAGTCCCTCGCCGAGCAGCTTCGGCGCGAGGTACCCGACGACCTCATCGACCAACCCGGCGGCCAGGAACGCCCCGGCCAGCGTGGGCCCGCCCTCGATGAGAGCGGCACGCACCCCGCGCCCGTACAGCACGGCGAGCAGCTTGTCCAGTTCGACCCGGCCGTCCGCCCCGGCGCCGACCTCGGCGGCGGTGGCGATCCAGGTGGGTACGTCGCCTTGGCGCACCCGGGCGTCCGGCGGGGTCCGGCCGGCCGCGTCCACCACCACCCGCAGCGGTGCCCGGTGCAGTCCCGGTACCCGCACCGTCAACGCGGGATCGTCGGCCAGCACGGTACCGATGCCCGCGATGATCGCGTCCATCTCGCCGCGCAGCGCGTGCACGTCCGCCCGGGCCTGCTCCGAGGTGATCCATTTGCTGGTACCGTCGGCCGCCGCCGAGCGGCCGTCCAGGGTGGCGGCGTACTTCCAGATCACGTACGGGCGGCCGAGCCGCACGGCCGTGCGCCAGTACCGCGACACGTGCGCCGCCCGCTCCCCGCGCAGTCCGGCGGCGACCTCGATGCCCTCGGCGCGCAGCGTGTCGGCTCCCCCGGCAGCCAGCGGATTCGGGTCGGCGACCGCGAACACCACCCGGGCCACCCCGGCGCCGATCAGCGCCCGGGTGCACGGCCCGGTACGCCCGGTGTGGTCGCACGGTTCGAGGGTGACCACGGCGGTACCGCCCCGGGCCCGATCACCGGCGGCGGCCAGCGCGACCGCTTCGGCGTGCGGGCCTCCGGCCGGCGCCGTCCGGCCCTCGCCGGCCACGGTGCCGTCGGCCGCCAGGATCACCGCGCCGACGCTGGGGTTCGGGCTGGTCGAGCCGAGCCCCTGCGCGGCCAGAGCCAGGGCGCGGTCCATCGCGTCCTGTTCTGCCGGGCTGAACTCGGTCACCGCCGGGCCCCTCTCGTCGCGGTGCGCGGCGGGGGCGAGACGACCGGCGGGCAGGGGCGGCGAGACGCCACCCGTCGGGGCGACCGGACACCGCCCGGCCAGCCCGGGAACGCCATGATCGACGCTCCGCCCGCGCGCTGTCTCCCATCCGGACTATGACCGTCGGCCCCGGACTCTCACCAGGTCCACCGCTCGACGTGATGTCGACCGGGTCGCGGGCTTACCGTGCCGTCAGGCACGGATCACCGCCGGTTCGGATTTTCACCGAGTCCCGCCAGCGCGTGGTGGGTACTTGATTCGAGTCTTACACGTCGCGGCCGGCCGTAGGTCACGCACGCGATGTGCGTCACATTCGTGACCGTCCTCTTTCGAGGGACGGGCAGGTCAGCGGTCGGTACGCCGGTCCACCGCGACGTACGAGCCGGGCTGGGTCTTGGCCACCGTCTTCATCTCCGAGGCGACCGCGATCACCTCGCGGGGGTCGGCGTAGTTCGTATTGGTCGACAGCGCCACGCCGATCGAGATCGTCACCAGCCGGGCGCGTTTGACCTCGCCCTTGCGGTCGGACAGCTCCAGGTAGCCGCGTTCGGCGTCGATCGGGTCGTAGAGCTTGTCCGCCGTGCTCTCGAAGTCGGTGACCGCGCGCTCGGTCAGCGGGCGGATCTGGTCGGGGGTGCAGACGATGACGAAGTCGTCGCCGCCGATGTGGCCGAGGAACGCCGGGGGCAGCCCGACCTCCATCACCGCGCGCTGCACCGAGCGGGCCAGCGCCGAGATGAACTCGTCGCCCCGGGCGAAGCCGTACGCGTCGTTGACGCTCTTGAACCGGTCGATGTCGACGTGGCAGACCGCGTAGTCCGAGCCGCTGCGCACCCGGTCGGCGATCTCCCGCAGGATCCGGGTGTTGCCCGGCAGCCCGGTCAGCGGAGAGACCTCCCGGTACTCCTGGTTGCGACGCAGGATCGAGTTGACCCGGGCCACCAACTCCAGCGTGTCGAACGGCTTGACCAGGTAGTCGTCGGCCCCGGCGGTCAACCCGAGCACCTTGTCCACGGTCAGTCCCCGCGCGGTCAGCATGATGATCGGCATCGACGTGGTCAGCGGGTTCGCGCGCAGCCGGCGGGTCAACTCCAGCCCGTCGACCTTGGGCATCATCAGGTCCACGATCGCCAGGTCGGGGTGGGTGCCGGCGACCATGGTCAGCGCCTCGGCGCCGTCGCGGGCCACGAGCACGTCGAAGCCCTGCAGCTGCAGGTTCACCTCGACGAACCGGGCGATGTCGAGGTCGTCGTCGACGACCAGGATGAGATCCTTGTGCGGCTCGGCCGACGGCGAGGTCACCTGCTGACCGCCTGGCGCAGCGCCCGAACCGCGGCGGCGGGATCGGCGGCGGCGTAGACGGCGGTACCGGCGACGAACGCGTCCGCGCCCGCGTCGGCGGCCGCCTCTATGGTGTCGGCGGCGATCCCGCCGTCGACCTCGATACGCAGCTCCAGGTGCCCCGAGGAGGCATGCTGGCGGGCGGTGCGCACCTTGTCCAGCAGTTCGGGCATGAACGACTGACCGCCGAACCCGGCCTTGATCGTCATGATCAGCAGGGTGTCGAAGTGCGGCAGCAGGTCCAGGTACGGCTCGACGGGGGTGTCCCGGTCGATCGCCAGGCCGGCCCGGCTGCCCGCGGCCCGCAGGTCCTTGGCCAGCGCCACCGGGTCGTCGGCCACCTCGACGTGGAACGTCACGTTGTACGCGCCGGCCTCGGCGTACCCGACCGACCACCGCTCCGGCGCCTCGATCATCAGGTGCACGTCGAACGGCAGCGTGGTCGTCTTGATCAGACTCTGCACGACCGGCAGACCGATCGTCAGGTTCGGGACGAAATGGTTGTCCATCACGTCGACATGCAGCCAATCGGCCGCGCCCTCGACGACTCTGGCCTCATCGGCCAGGCGGGAGAAGTCGGCGGCGAGGATGCTGGGGGCGATGATCGGCGGCGGCACGCTCACCCCGCCAGTGTATTGAGTGTTCATACGCCGCGGCGGGCCCGGCGCCCCGCTCACCCGACCCGGCGTCCCGCTCACCCGACCCGGCGCAGCAGGGCGATGAACATCGCGTCGGTACCGTGCCGGTGCGGCCACAGCTGCACCGTCGGCCCGGTACCCAACCCCGGCATCCCGTCCGGCAGCACCGGCCGGGCGTCCACCAGTTCCACCGGGTACGGGCAGCGGCGGGCCGCCTCCGTGACGGTCACCTGGGTCTCCACGATGTGCGGCGAGCACGTCACGTACGCCACGATCCCGCCCGGGCGTACCGCGCGGATGGCGGAGACCAGCAGCTCACGCTGGAGCCGGGTCAGGGGCGGCAGGTCGCTCGGGGACCGCCGCCAGCGCGACTCCGGCCGCCGGCGCAGCGCGCCGAGCCCGGAACACGGCGCGTCCACCAGCACCCGGTCGAACCCTGCCTCCGGTATGTCGCCGCCGACCTCACGGCCGTCGGCGCACATCACGGTCACCGGTAGGCCGCGGGTCGCCCGCTCCACCAGAGCCGCCCGGTGCGGCGCGACCTCGACCGCGGTCACCCGCGCGTCACGCAGCGCCGCCAGCGATCCGAGCAGCGCGGCCTTGCCGCCCGGCCCGGCACACAGGTCCAGCCAGTGCCGGTCCTCGCCGGTCACCTCGGCGCCCGCCAGAGCGAGCGCGGCCAGTTGCGAACCCTCGTCCTGTACGTGGGCCCGGCCGTCGCGTACGGCGGCCAGCTCGCCGGGTGCCCCGCCGGCCAGGTACACCGCGTACGGCGAGAACGCCCCCGGTGCGCCGCCCACCTCGTCCGCGAGGTCGACGGCGTCGGCACGGCCGGGCCGGGCGCACAGGTGCACCGCCGCCGGATCGTTGTCCTCGGCCAGCAGCGCCTCGGTCTCGTCCAGGTCCCCGCCGAGCGCCTCGGAGAACGCCCGCACGATCCACTGGGGATGGCTGCGGGTGAGCGCCAGGTTGCCGACCCGGTCCACGGCGGGGTCCGGCGCCAGGTCGGCGAGCCAGGCGTCCAGGCGCCGCTCGCTGATCTCCCGCAGTACCGCGTTGGCGAAGCCGGTCGCACCCGGCCCGGAGATCGACCGCACCAGGTCGACGCTGGAGGAGACGGCGGCGTGCGCCGGTACCCGCATGTAGAGCAGTTGGTATCCGCCGAGCCGCAGGGCATCGCGGGCGGGCGGGTCGATCCTGTCCATCTCCCGGTCGGCGGCCTTCGCGACGATGGCGTCCAGGGTGCCCATGGTGCGCAGGGTGCCGTAGGTCAGCTCGGTGGCGAACGCCGCGTCCCGGCCGTACAGCCCCAGCTCGCGCAGGATCTGCGGGAGCACCAGGTTGGCGTACGCGTCGTCCCGGTTCACCGCCGCGAGCGCCTCGTACGCGGCCTGGCGTGCGGCGTCTCCGCCGCGGGCGACGGCGCGCCGGGCCCGGTCCACGCCGGCCTCCCGGTCGGTTCCGGCATCGCGGCCCGGTCCCGCGTCCCGCCGGCCTCCCGCGTCCCGCCTCGGACTCGCGTCTCGCCGGTCTCCCGCGTCCCGCCTCGGTCCAGCGTCCCGCCTCGGTCCAGCGTCCCGCCTCGGTCCAGCGTCGCGCCTCGGCGCCGCGTCGCGGCCCGCCCCGGCGTCGCGCTCGGTCCCAGCGTCCGGGCTCATGCCAGCACCTCGCCGGGCTCCGGGCGCACCCCGCGGGCCCAGTCGACCGCGGGCATGGCCCGCTTGCCGGCCGCGCGGACCTCGCCCAGCGCCACCGGACCGGTACCGGTGCCGACCAGCACCCGCGACCGTTGCGCCCCGATCTGCCCCGGCGCCAGCGTGTCCCCCTCCGGTACGGGAGTCACGGGCGTCACCGGGCCGAGCTTGATCCGCTCCCCACGGAACGTGCTCCACGCTCCCGGCGCCGGCGTGCTCGCCCGTACCCGGCGGTCCACCGCGAACGACGGATCGGTCCAGCGCACCTCGGCGTCCTCCACGGTCAACTTCGGCGCGAGCGACACCCCGTCGGCCGGCTGCGCCACCGGGCTCAACGCGCCCGCCTCGATCCCGTCCAGCACCTCCACGAGCAGCCCGGCGCCCGCGCCGGACAGCCGTTCCAGCAGGTCGCCGGACGTGTCCGTGGGGCGGATGTCCTCGGTCAGGGTGCCGAACACCGGGCCGGTGTCCAGGCCGGCCTCCAGCTGGAACACGCTGGCGCCGGTCACCTCGTCGCCGTGCAGCACCGCGTGCTGGACCGGAGCCGCCCCGCGCCAGGCCGGCAGCAGGGAGAAGTGCAGGTTCACCCAGCCGTACCGGGGGATCGACAGCGCGGCCGGAGGTACCAGCGCGCCGTACGCGACCACCGGCACGCAGTCCGGCGCGATCTGCTCAAGCCGGGCCAGGAACTCCGGCTCCCGGGGCCGCTGCGGGGTCAGCACCTCGACGCCGCGCGCGTCGGCCCAGGCACCCACGGGTGAACGGACCAGCCGCCGGCCCCGCCCGGCCGGGGCGTCCGGCCTGGTGAGCACGGCGACCAGTTCGTGGCCGGACGCGGCGATGGCGTCCAGGGCCGGTACCGCGACGTCCGGGGTACCGGCGAAGACCAGCCGCATCAGCCGGCCTGACCGCTGGCGGGTGCGTGCGGGCTGACCTTGATGGTCATCCCGGCCTCGTACCACTCGGTGGCCCGGATCGCCTTCATGGCCTCCTTGCGCGCCTTGGCGTCCAGCCGGTCGATG
Source organism: Rugosimonospora sp. (assembly GCA_036494675.1). GTDB lineage: Bacteria > Actinomycetota > Actinomycetes > Mycobacteriales > Micromonosporaceae > Rugosimonospora. The sequence continues at coordinate 79,217 of DASXOA010000073.1, read as the reverse complement.
AACAGCACGCCGTCGAGGTGGTCGGTCTCGTGCTGGGCGCAGCGCGCCATCATGCCCGTACCGACGATCTGGACCGGGTCGCCGTACTCGTTGAAGCCCTTGGCGATCACGTTCAACCGGCGCTTCGTGTCGACGTAGACGCCCGGGATGGACAGGCAGCCCTCCTGGCCGTCCTGTTCCTCCTCGTCCGGGAACTCCAGTACCGGATTGACCAGGTGTCCGACCACGTCGTCGACGTCGAACGCGAACACCCGCAGGCCGACGCCGAGCTGGGGCGCGGCCAGGCCGGCGCCGCCCTCGTCGCGCATGGTGTCGGTGAGGTCGGCGACCAGCTTGCGCAGTTCCTTGTCGAAGTCGACCACCGGGTCGGCCGGGCTGCGCAGCACGGGGTCACCGAACAGACGGATCGGCGTGACGGTCACGGGGGCTACCTTCCTTGGCGGTCCATCCTGGCGGCCGGCCGCAGGACAACTGTTCCAGTCTACGGAGTGCGCGCGGTTCGCCCACTGCCGCCGGTCGCCGCCGGGCCGATCCCGGCGGCGGCAGGGCAAACATGATCTTGCATCGCGCGTCGGTGGGCTGGCCGATCCGGAGACCGTGAGCTGGCGGGCGCCCTACAGCAGCTCGAGCGGGTCGATCTGCACCCGGACCGGATCCGGTGCCTTGCGGGCGCTGCGTACCCCGGCCGCCTCCCGCAGCGCCGACGCCAGCACAGCCCCGCCCGACCGCGCGGTACGCAGCAGCATCCGCTCCTGGCCGTCCCCGGCGGGTACCGGCCCGAGGGGCAGCGCCCCGTCCGGCAGGTGCGCCGCGGCGAGCAGGTCGGCGATGGACTCCGGGGTACCGGTCAGCGACGCCATCCGTACCGTCGGCGGGAACCCCAGCTCCCGCCGCTCGGCCAGCTCCCGGCCGGCCAGCCAGCCCGGGTCGAACCTGATCAACGCCTGTACCGGCGCCAACCCGCCGTCCGCGACCACCACCACCCGGCCGCCGGCCGCACCCGGCCGGGCCAGTGCCGCCGCGGCCAGCCACCGGCGCAGCGCCTCCTCCCCGGCACGCAGGTCGGCCCGGGTCAGCAGGGCCCAGGTGTCCAGCAGCAGCACGGCGCCGTACCCCGGCCCGGCCGGCACCGGCTCCGCTCCCGGCGTGGCCACCGCCAGCCCCGGCTCGTCCGGGACGCCGGCCAGCACCCCGTCCCGGCCGGAGGTCCAGACCGGTACGCCGGGGAAGGCCCGGCCCAGCTCCTCCGCGGTCCGGCGCGCACCGACGACGGCGGCGCGCAGCCGCCGGCCGCCACACTCCGGGCAGGCGTACCCGGCCGCCGCCCGGCCGCACCAGCGACACACCGCCGTACTCCCCGAGCCGGACAGCGACAGCGGCCCGCGGCAGTGGGGGCAGCGTGCCGGGGTACGGCACTGGGCACACGCGACCGCCGGCAGGTACCCCCGCCTCGGCACCTGTACCAGCACCGGTGCCCCCGCCGCCAGCGCGTCCCGGGCCGCCCGCCAGGCCAGCGTGGGCAGCCGGGCGGCGGCCTGCTCACGGGCATCGTCGCTGGTCGCGTGGACCGCCGGGGCGCACCTGCGGACCGTGTCGCGGGTCGCCTCGATGGGCTTCGCCCAGCCGGTCTCCAGCAGTTGCTGCGCCTCGACGCTGCGCGCGTACCCGCCCAGCAGCGCAGCTGACCCGGCCAGCTGGGCTCTGGTCAGCAGCACCTCGCGGGCGTGCGGGTACGGGGAGCGGGGCTCGGCGTACGAGTCGTCGCCGTCGTCCCAGATCGCCACGAGCCCCACGTCGGCCACGGGTGCGAAGACCACCGCCCGGGTACCGATGACGGCCCGTACCCGACCGCGCCGTACCGCCAGGAACCGCCGGTACCGTTCGGCCGGCCCGACGGCGGCGGACAGCGCGACGTGCCGGTCCGGGCCCAGGCAGGAGCGCAGCGCCGCGTCCAGGCGGTCCAGGTCCCGGGCGTCGGCCACGGCGACGAGCGCGCCCCGACCGCTGTTCAGCGCGGCGGCGACCGCCTCGGCGATCCGGGCCGGCCAGTCCTCGCCGGGCAGTGCGGTCCACACGGCTCGCGGCGCCCGGCCATCGGCGAGCGCGCCCAGGAACCCTGGCCCGGTCGGGTAGTCCCGCCACCGCTGCGGGTCGAAGCCGGTGCCGGCCACCCCCTCGTCGGCGGGATTCTCATCCGTGGCGGCCGGGCTCGCCGCCTCGACCCGTGCGTGGCGCGGCGGCACCGCCAGCCGCAGTACGTCGGACAGCGTGCCCGCGTACCGGTCGGCGACCGCGCGGGCCAGCCGGGCGACCTCCGGCACGAGCACCGGTTCCGGCGAGACCACCCGTTCCAGGTAGGCCAGCCGCCCACCGTGTTCGGACTGCGCGACCCGCTCAAGCAGGTAGCCGTCGACCAGCTGACCGCCGAACCGCACCCGGACCCTGACCCCGGGCCGCGCATCGGAGTCCAGGCCGGCCGGGACCAGGTAGTCGAACGCGCGGTCCAGGTGCGCCAGTCCGACGTCCACGCTGATCCGCGCCACCGGCAGCTGCGCGGCCGGCTCCCGCTCGGCCCTCTGAGGGGCGGGCATTCGGATGTTCTACCAGACGGCCACAACGCGAACCGCGCCGCTCGCGGCGATGGCACGCGAGCGGCGCGGTCTGGCGCGATGGCGGGTCAGTCTGACGCCGCGGCCTTGAGGTCGGCCACCCGGTCGGTGCGCTCCCAGGTCAGGTCCGGCAGCTCGCGGCCGAAGTGGCCGTAGGCGGCGGTCTGCTGGTAGATCGGGCGGAGCAGGTCGAGGTCGCGGATGATAGCCGCCGGGCGCAGGTCGAAGACCTCGGAGATGGCCCTCTCGATCCGCGCGACCGGCACGGTCTCGGTGCCGAAGCACTCCACGAACAGGCTGACCGGCTTGGCCTTGCCGATCGCGTACGCGACCTGGGCCTCACACCGCTCGGCCAGGCCGGCCGCGACCACGTTCTTGGCGACCCAACGCATCGCGTACGCCGCCGAACGGTCCACCTTGGACGGGTCCTTGCCGGAGAAGGCGCCGCCGCCGTGCCGGGCATAGCCGCCGTAGGTGTCGACGATGATCTTGCGACCGGTGAGCCCAGCGTCGCCCATCGGGCCGCCGATCTCGAACCGGCCCGTCGGGTTCACCAGCAGCCGGTAACCCTCGGTGTCGATCCCCAGACCTTCGATCTCCGGAGCGATCACGTGCTCGCGGACGTCCGGGGTCAGCAGCGATTCGAGCGAGATGTCCGGCGCGTGCTGGCTGGACACAACCACCGTGTTCAGCCGGACCGGCCGCAGCCCGTCGTACTCCACGGTGACCTGGGTCTTGCCGTCCGGTCGGAGGTAGGGAATCGTGCCGTCCTTGCGGACCGCCGACAGCCGGCGGGCCAGCCGGTGGGCCAGCGCGATCGGCAGCGGCATCAGCTCGGGGGTCTCCGAGCATGCGAAACCGAACATCATGCCCTGGTCGCCGGCGCCCTGGGAGTCCAGCGCGTCGCCGTCACCGGCGGTGCGCGCCTCCAGCGCCTTGTCCACGCCCTGGGCGATGTCCGGAGACTGCGCGCCGATGGCGATGTTGACTCCGCAGGACGCCCCGTCGAAACCCTTCTTCGACGAGTCGTAGCCGATGCGCAGGATCGTCTCCCGCACGATCTGCGGAATGTCCGCGTAGGCCTGCGTGGTGACCTCGCCTGCCACGTGCACCTGGCCGGTCGTGATGAGCGTTTCCACCGCGACGCGGCTGTGCGGGTCGGTGGAGAGCAGGGCGTCCAGGACACCGTCGCTGATCTGGTCGGCGATCTTGTCCGGGTGCCCTTCGGTCACCGACTCAGACGTGAAAAGACGGCGTGCCACAGTGCCCCCTTCGAGGGAAAGAAATCAGTCTCACCCGAGGTCCAGTAATGAGTTTTAAGGAGTCTACAGTCCGGCGCGCAGCCTTTGGTCCGTGGCTGCTACACCGGGGAAAATGACTGCGAACCGGGTGATAAGAGGCGGGCTACGGCGTCCCAGACGGCGTCCGCGAGCTCCTCCTTGGGCCGGCGCGACAACTCGATCAGCGAACCGTCCGCGCCGATCACCGTGGCCGCGTTGTCGTCGGTGCCGAACGCCCGGTCCGGTCCGACCTCGTTGACCACGATCAGGTCGGCACGCTTGCGTGCCAGTTTGTCCCGGGCGTGCGCGAGCGCGTCGTTGGTCTCCGCGGCGAACGCCACGAGCACCTGTCCGGGCCGCTTGGCGGCGCCCAGCTCGGCGGCGATGTCCACAGTGGTCACCAGTTCCAGCACCGGCGCCGATCCGTCCGCCGGCTTCTTGATTTTGGCGGCTTGATACGAGGACGGCCGGAAATCCGCCGGGGCCGCGGCCATGATGATCGCGTCCGCGCCGGCCGCGGCCTCCACCGTCGCCTTGCGCAGCTCTTCCGTCGTGCCGACCCGCACCAGATCCACCCCGGCCGGATCGCGCAGGGCGACGTTGGCGGCGATCAGGGTCACCCGGGCGCCCCGGACGGCCGCGGTACGGGCGAACGCGTACCCCTGCTTGCCCGAGGACCGGTTGCCCAGGTACCGCACCGGGTCCAGCGGCTCCCGGGTGCCCCCGGCGGTGACCACGACGTGCCGGCCGGCCAGGTCACGGGCGGGTACGGCGCCCCGGGCCAGCGTCAGGCGCGCGACCGCGAAGATCTCGGCCGGGTCGGGCAGCCGGCCCTTGCCGGTGTCCGGGCCGGTGAGGCGGCCGGTCGCGGGCTCGATCACCAGCGCGCCACGCCGCCGGAGCGTCTCCACGTTCTCGACGGTGGCGGGGTGCTCCCACATCTCGGTGTGCATGGCCGGCGCGAAGACCACCGGGGCACGGGTGGTCAGCAGGGTGTTGGTCAGCAGGTCGTCGGCGATCCCGTTGGCCACCCGGGCGATCAGGTCGGCGGTTGCCGGCGCGACCACGACGAGGTCTGCGGCGCGGCCGAGCGCCACGTGCGGGACCTGCTCGGCATCGGACCAGACGTCGTCGGCGACCGGCTGCCCGGACAGGGCGGCCCAGGTCGGCGCGCCGACGAAGCGCAGCGCGGACGCGGTGGGGACCACCCGGACGCGGCAACCGGACTCGGTGAACAGCCGCAGGAGTTCGCATGCCTTGTAGGCGGCGATCCCACCGCCGACCCCGAGAATTACCAGCGGATCCTGCTGCGACACGGCAACCCTCTCACTGACGACCGTGGCCGCCGGCGGCGACCACGGTCACATCGGACCCGGGCACTCGCCCCGATCCCGCGGCCGGCGGCGACGCCGCCCGCCGGGTCAGCCTTCGATGGGCTCCGCGACCAGGAGCGAGGCGTTGATCTCCCGCATCGCGATCGACAGCGGCTTCTCCTGCGGCGTGGTCTCCACCAGCGGGCCGACGTATTCCAGGAGGCCCTCGCCGAGCTGGCTGTAGTAGGCATTGATCTGGCGGGCACGCTTGGCGGCGAAGATGACCAGCGCGTACTTGGACGAGGTCTTGTCGAGCAGCTCGTCGATCGGCGGGTTGGTGATGCCTTCGGGGTTCGCGACGGTCACGGCAGTCCTAATGCTTCGGTGATAACGGTGAGCAACTGAGCAATCCTACCAACTCGTCGGCCGCACGCTCGACGGAGTCGTTTACCACCGTCACATCGAACTCGGTCTCCGCGGCCAGCTCCTCGTCGGCGTGCTCCAGCCGCATCCGGATCGTGTCGGGGTCCTCGGTCCCCCGGCCGACCAGCCGCCGGTGCAGCTCGGCGACGCTGGGCGGGGCGAGGAAGACCAGCAGGGCCTCGGGCATCGCCGCGCGGACCTGCCGCGCACCCTGCAGATCGATCTTGAGAAGCGCGGCGATCCCCTGCCGAAGCTTCTCTTCGACCGGCCCGCGTGGCGTGCCGTACAGGTTGCCGGCGAACTCGGCCCACTCCAGCAGTTGGCCGGCCGCGGCCAGCCGGTGGAACTCACCACGGTCGACGAACGTGTAGTGCACGCCGTCGACCTCATAGTCACGCTTCGGTCGGGTGGTCACGGACACCGACAGCCAGACAAAGGGCGAGCGCGCCCGGATCAGCTCGATCACACTGTCCTTGCCGACCCCGGAGGGTCCGGAAAGGACCGTCAGTCGAGCTGCCGGACGCGCGTCGTCGTCGTTGCTCACTGCTTGTTTCTACACTGGCCGACTTACTTGCCGGCAGCGAACTCCCCAAGCAATGCCTTGCGCTGCTGGTCGCCGAGGCCGCGCAGACGGCGACTATCGGCGATCTTCAGCTTCTCCATGATCTGAGTGGCCCGGATCTTGCCGATCCCGGGCAGGGCCTGCAGCACGGCCGACACCTTGAGCTTGCCGACAACGTCGTCACTCTCGGCGCGGTCCAGCACGGCCGCCAGCGTGATCTTGCCCGCCTTGAGCTGCTCCTTTAGCTCGGCACGGGCCTTGCGAATCTCCGCAGCCTTCTCCAGCGCAGCGGCACGCTGTTCGGGGCTCAGTGTGGGGAGCGGCACCAGTTCTCCTCAGGTCCATCTCGCGCCGGTACCTAGCTGCAACGGCGCATGTGAATCGTGGTGTACGTGTGGTTCCCAGCGCCGGGAAAACTAGCGGCCAGCGGCCGTTTCGGCAACGTCGGACGCGGCAGATCACGAAAATTGTGATCAGGAGGTAGTAGCCAGCGCCTCCTCGCAGGCGGCAAGGGCACGCTCGGTGGCCGTACGCAGCCTGGCCGTGTCCGGACCCTGTCCGAGGATCTCGCGGGAGTAGCTCGGCAGTACAGAACGGCGTGCGTCACCGAAGACGGTGACCAGATCGGCCGCTCCGGCACCCTGTGCGCCGAGGCCCGGCGCGAGGATCGGGCCATTGACGGAACCGAAGTCGTGATCGGCTTTTCCGATGGTCGCGCCGACCACCACACCGATGTTGCCCAGGGGCTCGATACCGGCGTTGACCTGGGAAACCTCGTCCAGAATGAGCTGAGCGACGGTACGCCCGTCCGCCGTGCGGGCGTGCTGGACCGAAGGCGCTTCGGGGTTGGACGTGAGCGCCAGAACGAAGACTCCGCCGCCGTTGCGGGTAGCGATGTCGATCATTGGCTGGATCGAGCCGAAGCCGAGATACGGGCTCGCGGTAATCGCGTCGACGTACATCGGACTCGATGGCTCGAGGTACGCCTGAGCGTAAGCGGTGGCCGTAGAGCCAATATCGCCCCGCTTCACATCCAAGATCACAATAGCTCCAGCCGATCTTAACTGTCGGATAGTTGACTCTAAGACCGCCATGCCCCTGGTGCCGAAACGCTCATAAAACGCCGACTGAGGCTTGAAAACGGCGACCCGGTCGGCGAGCGCCTCGACGACCGTCGCGCTGAACCTCTCCAACCCGGCGACGTCGTCGCCCACTCCCCACGCGGACAGCAGCGCCGCGTGCGGGTCGATGCCGACACACAGCCGGCCACGGGCCGCCAGGGCGGCCTCCAGCCGAGCCCCGAAGCTCCCGGTCATCCCGTCCTCCTGATTCGTTCGAAGCGCTCGAGGCGCCGTCTCAGGCCGCTTTAGCGGCCGCCGTGATCGCGTCGCCGAGCTGGGCGATCTCCGCGTCCCGCGTGACGTACGGCGGCATCGTGTACACCAGGTCGCGGAACGGACGCAGCCAGACACCGTGCGTCACCGCCGCCGACGTGGCGGCCGCGATGTCCACCTCGTGATCGAGCTGGACGACCCCGATCGCGCCCAGCACCCGCACGTCGCGGACGCCGGGTACCGACCGGGCCGGGGCCAGCGCCGCCCGCAGCCCCGAAGAGATCCGCGTCACCTCACCGGCCCAGTCACCGGCCCGCAGCAGCCCGATCGAGGCGTTCGCCACAGCACAGCCCAGCGGATTGCCCATGAACGTCGGCCCGTGGGCCAGCACGGGCAGCTCACCCCGGGAAATCCCGTCGGCAACGCCGGCATCGCACAGCGTGGCGGCCAGCGACAGGTACCCGCCGGTCAACGCCTTGCCCACGCACATCACATCGGGCCGCACCCCGGCATGGTCCATCGCGAACATCGCGCCACTGCGGCCGAACCCGGTGGCGATCTCGTCGAAGACCAGCAGCACCCCGTGGGTGTCGCACAGCTCACGCAACGCCCGCAGGTACCCGGGGCTGTGGAAGCGCATGCCCCCGGCGCCCTGGACCACCGGCTCGACGATGACGGCCGCCAGTTCGTCGCTGTGCCGGGCGATGGCGTCGGACAGCACGTCCAGGTAGCCGGAGTCGACCGGCGCGTCGAATCCGGCCGGCGGCTCGGGCACGAACACCTGCTCGGGCAGCACCCCGGTCCACAGCCGGTGCATCCCGCCGTCGGGATCGCACACGCTCATCGGGTGGAAGGTGTCCCCGTGGTACCCGCCCCGCCAGGTCAGCAGCCGGCGCTTGGCGGGCCGGCCGCGTGACCGCCAGTACTGCAGGCACATCTTGACCGCGACCTCCACGCTCACGGAGCCGGAGTCGCTGAGGAAGACATGGTCCAGCCCGGTCAGCTCGACGAGCGTGGCGCACAGCCGTACGGCGGGCTCGTGGGTCAGGCCGCCGAACATCACGTGGCTCATCCGGCCCAACTGGTCGCGGACCGCCTCGTCCAGCACCGGGTGCCGGTACCCGTGGATGGCCGCCCACCAGGAGGACATCCCGTCGATCAGCTCCCGCCCGTCGGCGAGCCGGATGCGTACCCCCTCGGCGGAGTCGACCACGTAGCTCTCCCGCGTGCCGGGCATCGGCCCGTAGGGGTGCCACACGTGCGCCCGGTCCAGCTCCAGCAGCGTCCGGGGGTCCATCGGGTCGGTCATCGTCGGACTCACCGGGTGGCTTTGACGATGTCCCGGACCAGGCCGGGCCCGCGGTAGATCAGGCCGCTGTAGAGCTGCACCAGGCTCGCGCCGGCGTCGAACATCCGCACCGCGTCGTCCGGCGTCATGATCCCCCCGACCCCGATGACGGGCAGGTCGGTGCGCTTGCACACGAAGGTCACCACGTCCAGCGCCCGCCGGGTCAGCGGCCGGCCGGACAGGCCGCCCGCCTCGCCCGGGTCCGAACCGGCCAGCCCGTCGCGGGACAGCGTCGTGTTCGTCGCGATCAGCCCGGCGACCCCGTGCTCGGCGCACACCTCCAGCACCTCGCCGATCGCGTGGTCGGTGAGGTCCGGCGCGATCTTCACCAGCAGCGGCGTCGGGCCGGCCTCGACCCGCAGCGCCCCGAGCAGAGCCGCCAACTGGGCGCCGTCCTGCAGGCTGCGCAGCCCGGGCGTGTTCGGCGAGCTGACGTTGATCGCCAGGTAGTCGGCGTACGGGCGGACCGCCCGCAGCGACGACAGGTAGTCCTCGACCGCCTCGTCCAGCGGGGTGACCTTCGACTTGCCGAGGCTGATCCCGAGCGGTACGTCGCCACGACCCCCGGCGGCCAGGCGGGCGGCCAGCGCCTCGGCGCCGGCGTTGTTGAAGCCCATCCGGTTGATGATCGCCTCGTGCTCCGGCAGCCGGAACAGCCTCGGCCGGGGATTGCCCGGCTGGGCCCGGCCGGTGACCGTACCGGCCTCGACGAAGCCGAAGCCGAGGGCGGCCCAGGCGCGCAGGGCCCGGCCGTCCTTGTCGACGCCGGCCGCCAGCCCGACCGGGTTCGGGAAACGCACCCCGAACACCGTGCGCGGCGCCGAGGGCGGCGCCAGGCCGCGCAACAGGGCCAGCGCGGCGGACCGCCGGGACAGCCGTTCCAGCCGGCGCAGCGTCCACTCGTGGGCCCGCTCGGCGTCGCCGCCGCCCAGCCGGAACAGCGCCGGCCGGGCCAGCCTCCGGTAAAACACGCTCACCGGCCCGCCTCGCTACGCTCACCGGACCGACGAGACTCGACCGCACTGAGCCACCTGACTCGCTCGCTGCGCTCGCTCATCGGCCCGCCTCGCTACGCTCGCTCATTCGCTGGCTTCGCGCATGGCGGCGTGCAGTTCCTGCAGCGGCCGTACCGTCATCTCGCCGCGGATCAGCGCCTCGATGCCCATCACCGCGGCCGACGCGCCCGGCACCGTGGTGATGCACGGGACATCGTGCGCGACCGCCGCGCTGCGGATCTCGTACCCGTCCATCCGGGCGCCCGGCCCCTGCGGCGTGTTGATCACGAGACCCACCTCACCGGACTCGATGAGCTGGATCGCATTTCTGACGAACGTCACCGGCTGATCCGGCCCAAGTGCCGGCTCACGAACCACCTGCTCGTAGTGCCTCGGCACGATCTCGCAGTCGATGCCGTGCCGGCGCAGCACCTCACCGGTGCCGGAGGTCGCGACGATCTCGAAGCCGAGGTCCGCCAGCCGCTTGACCGGGAAGATCATGCCGCGCTTGTCGCGGTTCGCCACGGATACGAAGATCTTGCCGCTGATCGGTAGCGAGCCGTACGCCGCCGTCTGCGACTTGGCGAACGCGTGCCCGAACGCCCGGTCGATGCCCATCACCTCGCCGGTGGACTTCATCTCCGGCCCGAGCAGGTTGTCCACTCCCTTGCCGGCCGGGGTACGGAACCGTTTGAAGGGCAGCACCGCCTCCTTGACCGCGATCGGCGCGGTCGCCGGCAGCTTCCCGCCGTCGCCGTGCGCCATCAGGAGTCCCCGCGCACGCAGCGAGGCGATGGTGTCGCCGAGCATGATCCGGGCGGCCGCCTTGGCCAGCGGTACCGCCGTGGCCTTGGACACGAAGGGTACGGTCCGCGAGGCACGCGGGTTCGCCTCCAGCACGTACAGGACGTCGTCCTTGAGGGCGTACTGGACGTTGAGCAGCCCGCGTACCCCGATGCCCCGGGCGATCGCCTCGGTGTACCGGCGCACCTCGGCGATGTGGTCGGTACCCAGGGTGATCGGCGGCAGCACGCAGGACGAGTCTCCGGAGTGGATGCCCGCCTCCTCGATGTGCTCCATCACGCCGCCGAGATACACCTCACCGGTCGCGTCGCACAGCGCGTCCACGTCGATCTCGATGGCGTCGTCGAGGAACCGGTCGACCAGTACCGGGTGCGACGGCGAGATCTCGGTGGCCCGTTCGATGTAGCCGCGCAGGGTCGTCTCGTCGTACACGATCTCCATGCCTCGGCCGCCCAGCACGTAGCTGGGCCGGACCAGCACCGGGTACCCGATGGTGTCCGCGATCTTCTTGGCCTCGCCGAACGACGTGGCGGTGCCGTACGCCGGGGCCGGCAGACCGGCCTCGCCGAGCAGGGCGCCGAACGCGCCCCGATGCTCCGCCAGGTCGATCGACTCCGGGGTGGTACCCACGATGGGCACCCCGGCGTCCTTGAGCCGCTGCGCGAGCGTCAGGGGGGTCTGCCCGCCCAACTGCACGATGACCCCCACCACGCCGGGGCCGCCGGCCGCCTTGCCGGACGAATCCTCCGCGTACCAGACCTCCAGCACGTCCTCGAACGTCAGCGGCTCGAAGTAGAGCCGGTCGGCGGTGTCGTAGTCGGTCGACACGGTTTCGGGGTTGCAGTTGATCATGACGGTCTCGTACCCGGCCTCGCGCAGCGACATGACCGCGTGCACGCACGAGTAGTCGAACTCGATGCCCTGCCCGATCCGGTTCGGCCCGGAGCCGAGGATCAGCACCTTGGGCCGGTCAGACGGGACGACCTCGGTCTCCGCCCCGAGCCAGCCGGCAGTGCCGGACGCCGCACCGGACTCGTCGGCGCTGGACAGCTCGTACGCCGAGTAGTAGTACGGCGTCTGCGCGGCGAACTCCGCGGCGCAGGTGTCCACGGTCTTGTACACCGGACGCAGGCCGAGCCGCTGGCGCAGCAGCCGGACACCGTCCTCTCCGGCCAGTTCCGGGCGCAGCGCGGCGATCTGCCCGTCGGACAGCCCCGCCCGCTTGGCCCGCAGCAGCAGCGCCCGGTCCATCACCGGCGCCGCGTCGATCTGGGTGCGCAGCTCGACCAGTGAGGCGATCTGGTCGACGAACCACGGGTCGATGCCGGACGCCTCGGACACCGCCGCCACCGTGGCGCCGAGCCGCAGCGCGTGCTCCACCCCGTAGAGCCGGCCGTCGTGCGGCACGCGCAGCGCGGCCAGCGCGCCGTCGATCGAGCTCTCGGCGCCGCCGGATCCGGTCCAGAAGCCGGCGAGCTTCGTGTCCATCGACCGCATGGCCTTGCCGAGCGCCTCGGTGAAGTTGCGGCCCAGCGACATCGCCTCGCCGACCGACTTCATCGTGGTGGTGAGCTCGGGGTCCGCGCCGGGGAACTTCTCGAAGGCGAACCGCGGGATCTTCACCACCACGTAGTCCAGCGCCGGCTCGAAGGCCGCCGGGGTCTTCAGGGTGATGTCGTTGGGGATCTCGTCCAGCGTGTACCCGATGGCCAGCTTCGCGGCGATCTTCGCGATCGGGAACCCGGTCGCCTTGGACGCCAGCGCGCTTGACCGGGACACCCGCGGGTTCATCTCGATGACCACGAGCCGCCCGTCGACCGGGTTGACCGCGAACTGGATGTTGCAGCCGCCGGTGTCCACGCCGACCTCACGCAGCACCGCGATGCCCAGGTCGCGCATCCGCTGGTACTCGACGTCGGTCAGGGTCATCGCCGGGGCCACGGTCACCGAGTCCCCGGTGTGCACCCCCATCGGGTCCACGTTCTCGATGGAGCACACGACCACCACGTTGTCGTGCCGGTCGCGCATCAGCTCCAGCTCGTACTCCTTCCAGCCGAGCACGCTCTCCTCGATGAGCACCTCGTGCACCGGCGAGGCGGCCAGGCCGCCGCCGGCCAGCCGCTCCAACTGCTCATCGGTGTGCGCCATCCCGGAGCCCAGACCACCCATGGTGAAGCTGGGCCGGATGACGACCGGCAGCCCCAGTTCGGCGACGGTCTCGTGGACCTCGTCCATGCTGTGGCACACCCGCGAGCGCGGCACCAGGCCGTCGCCGCCGATCCCGATGCGCTCGCCGGCCCTCGCCACGACCCCCTTGAACAGCTGGCGGTCCTCGCCCCGGCGGATCGCGTCGATGTCCGCGCCGATCAGTTCGACGCCGTACTTGTCGAGCACGCCCGATTCGTGCAACGCCACCGCGGTGTTCAGCGCGGTCTGCCCGCCCAGCGTGGCCAGCAGCGCGTCCGGCTTCTCGCGGGCGATCACCTGCTCCACGAACTCGGGGGTGATCGGCTCCACGTACGTGGCGTCGGCGAACTCCGGGTCGGTCATGATGGTCGCCGGGTTGGAGTTGACCAGGCTGACCCGCAGCCCCTCGGCCCGCAGGACGCGGCAGGCCTGGGTACCGGAGTAGTCGAACTCGCACGCCTGCCCGATCACGATCGGCCCCGAGCCGATGACCAGGATGTGCGACAGGTCGGTACGCTTAGGCATTGATCAACTCCACGAACCGGTCGAACAGGTAGTCGGCGTCGTGCGGACCGGCCGCCGCCTCGGGGTGGTACTGCACCGTGAACGCGGGTACGTCCCGGCAGCGCAGCCCCTCGACCACGTTGTCGTTGAGGCACACGTGGCTCACCTCGACCGGGCCGAAGTCGGTGTCCACCTCGCCATCCAGCGGGGCGGAGACGGCGCTCTGCCCATGTTCGCCGCCGGGCCAGGCTACGGCGAAGCCGTGGTTGTGCGAGGTCACCTCCACCTTCCCGGTGGCCCGGTCCAGTACCGGCTGGTTGATGCCCCGGTGCCCGTAGCCCAGCTTGTACGTGCCGAAGCCCAGCGCCCGGCCCAGGATCTGGCTGCCGAAGCAGATCCCGAACAGCGGTACCCGGGCGGAGAGCACCTGCCGGGCCAGCGCCACGGCCCGGTCGGCGGTGGCCGGGTCGCCCGGCCCCGGCGACAGGAACACCGCGTCGGCGCCGACCGCGGTCACGTCCTCGAAGCTCGACGAGGCCGGCAGGACGTGCGTGGTGACCCCGCGTGCGGCCAGCCTCCGGGCCACGTTGCGCTTGATGCCGAAGTCCATCGCGGCCACCGTGAACCGGTGCTCGCCCTGTGCCCGCACCACGTACGGCGACGGGGTGCTGACCTGCTCGGACAGGTCCGCGCCGAGCATCTGTGGCGCGGCGAGCACCCGCTCGCGCAGGGCCCGCACGTCGTCGTTCACGCTGGACAGGCCGATCCGCATCGCGCCACGCTCGCGCAGGTGCCGGGCCAGCGCCCGGGTGTCGACCCCGCTGATGCCCACCACACCCTCGGCGGCCAGCCGGTCCTCCAGGTCGCCGCTGCGCCGCCAGTTCGACGCGAGCCGCGCCGGGTCGCGCACCACGTAGCCGGCCACCCAGATCCGCGTCGACTCGTCGTCCTCGCCGTTGACGCCGGTGTTGCCGATGTGCGGCGCGGTCTGCACCACGACCTGGCGGTGGTACGACGGGTCGGTCAGGGTCTCCTGGTAGCCGGTCATCGCGGTGGCGAACACCGCCTCGCCGACGGTCTCCCCCACGCTGCCGTAGGCCTCACCGCGGAAGGTCCGCCCGTCTTCCAGGACCAGAATCGCCTCGCGTCTCACCTCGTCGCCTTCCCATCCAGTACCGTCGGCCGTCCGGCCAGGAACGTCGCCATGATCCGCCCGGGCAGCTGCATTCCCGCGTACGGCGTGTTGCGCGACAGCGAGGCGAGCTCGGCCGGCTCCACCACCCAGGTGGCGGCCGGGTCGACCAGGGTCAGATTCGCCGGTACGCCCGGCGCCGGGTCACGGCCGTGCCCCTCCAGGCCGGCGATCCGCGCCGGTACCCGGGACATCCGTTCGGCGATGCCGTCCCACGTGAGCGCCCCGGTCGACATCACGATGGACAACGCGGTCTGGAGCCCGAGCATGCCCGGCCGGGCGTATTCCCACTCGCACTCCTTGTCCTCGATCGTGTGCGGAGCGTGGTCCGTGGCCACCGCGTCGATCACGCCCTCGGCCAGCCCCGCCCGCAGGGCCGCGACGTCCGGATCGGTCCGCAGCGGCGGGTTGACCTTGAACACCGGGTCGTAGGACTCCGCCCGCACATCGGTGAGCAGCAGGTGGTGCGGGGTCACCTCGGCGGTGATCCGGATGCCGGCCCGCTTCGCCCCACGGATGATCTCCACACTGCCGGCGGTGGACACGTGGCAGATGTGCAGGCGGGCACCGACGTGCCCGGCCAGCAGCGCGTCCCGGGCGATGATCGCCTCCTCGGCGACCGCCGGCCAACCGGCCAGGCCCAGCCGCGCGGACGCCTCGCCCTCGTGCATCTGCGCCCCGGCGGTCAGCCTGGGCTCCTCGGCGTGCTGCGCGATCACCCCGTCGAACGCCTTGACGTACTCCAGTGCCCGGCGCATCAGCCGCGGATCGCTCACGCAGTGCCCGTCGTCGGAGAAGATCCGTACCGCCGCCGCCGAGGTGGCCATCGCACCCAACTCGGCCAGCCGCTGGCCGGCGAGGCCCACGGTGACCGCGCCTATCGGCTGCACGTCGACCAGCCCCGCGGCCTGGCCCAACCGCCAGACCTGCTCGACCACGCCGGCGGTGTCCGCGACCGGGTCGGTGTTGGCCATCGCGCACACCGCGGTGTACCCGCCCAGGGCCGCCGCCCGGGACCCGGACGACACCGTCTCGGCGTCCTCCCGGCCGGGCTCACGCAGGTGGGTGTGCAGGTCGACCAGGCCGGGCAGGGCGACCAGGCCGTCGGCGTCGATCACCTCGGCGCCGGCCGCCCCGGCGTCGCGGCCCACGGCCGCCACCACCCCGTCGCGGATGAGCAGATCGGTCGGCTCGGCACCGACGATGGACGCGCCCCTGATCAGGTACGTCGTCACGCTTGTCCCCCCAGCAGCAGATAGAGCACGGCCATCCGGACCGACACCCCGTTGGCGACCTGCTCGACGATTGTCGAGCGGGGCGAGTCGGCCACCTCGGGCGCGATCTCCATGCCTCGGTTCATGGGCCCGGGATGCATCACGATCGCGTGTTCGGGCAGCAGGCGCAGCCGGGCGGAGTCCAGCCCGTACCGGCGGGTGTACTCGCGGGCGGAGGGGAAGTACGAATCCTCCATGCGCTCCCGCTGTACCCGCAGCGCCATCACCACGTCCACGGTGGGCAGCACCGCGTCCAGGTCGTAACTGGTCTTGACCGGCCAGGCGTCGACGCCCACCGGCAGCAGGGTCGGCGGCCCGACCAGGGTGACGTTCGCGCCGAGCGTGTGCAGCAGCAGGGCGTTGGAGCGGGCCACCCGGCTGTGCAGCACGTCGCCCACGATCGCCACGGTCAGCCCGGACAGCCGGCCCAGCCGCGACCGCATCGTGTACGCGTCCAGAAGCGCCTGGGTCGGGTGCTCGTGGGTACCGTCGCCGGCGTTGACCACGCTCCCGTCGATCCAACTGGCCAGCCGGTGCGGGGCACCGGACGCGGCGTGCCGGATCACCACCGCGTCGGCTCCCATCGCCTGGAGGGTCAGCGCGGTGTCCTTGAGGCTCTCCCCCTTGGAGACGCTGGACCCCTTGGCGGAAAAGTTGATCACGTCGGCCGACAGCCGCTTCGCCGCGGCCTCGAACGAGATCCGGGTACGGGTGGAGTCCTCGTAGAACAGATTGACGACGGTGCGCCCGCGCAGTGTCGGCAGCTTCTTCACCGATCGGTCGGACAGCGCCGCCAGCTCGGCCGCGGTGTCCAGCACCTGGGTCGCCGCCGTGGCGTCCAGGTCTGCCGCCGAGAGCAGGTGACCGCTAACGCGGCCGCCAGCGGTGCCGACGGAGAAGGCGCCGCGGTCAAGCGGCCGCTCTTGATCAGCAACGCGGCCGCCAGCGGTGCCGACGGAGAAGGCGCCGCGGTCAAGCGGCCGCTCGCGGTCAGTCATTCGTTCCTCCCCGCGGGTTCTCCAGCCGCACGTCGTCGTCGCCGTCAGTCTCGGTCAGCCGGACCCGGACGCTCTCGGCGAGCGAGGTGGGGATGTTTTTGCCCACATAGTCGGCGCGGATCGGCAACTCCCGGTGCCCGCGGTCGACCAGGACGGCGAGCTGGACCAGCCGGGGCCGGCCGAGGTCCTTCAGCGCGTCCAGCGCGGCCCGCACGGTGCGCCCGGAGAACAGCACGTCGTCCACCAGGATCACCTGCTTGCCGTCGATGCCGGTCGGGGGCAGGTCGGTGTGGCCGACCGCGCGGGCGCCGCGCAGCCGCAGATCGTCGCGGTACAGCGTGACGTCCAGCGCACCGGCCGGCGGCCGTACGCCCTCGAACGCGTCGATCCGGGCGGCCAGGCGCTGGGCCAGCGGTACGCCCCGGGTGGGGATGCCGAGCAGGACGCAGTCGCGGGCCCCGTCGGTCTTCTCCAGGATCTGGTGTGCGATGCGATCGACGATGCGGGCCAGATCGGCCCCGTTGACAACGATCTTGGCGGCGGTCCCGCCGGTGCCGGCCGCACCGCCCGTGTCGGTCTCGTCGATGGATGATGGGTACGCCAAGGCGGACCTCCTTCCCCGCCTCACGGGACGGGTCGTTAAAGGATGTCGGGATCGTTCAGACACCGGATCACCAGGCGTCCAACGGCTGTCGCGAGCCTACCAGCAGCGCAGATCGCGAAACGGGAAGGTCACAACACTTGACCAAGTGTCGCTTCCCGATTACGGTCACGCTCCGTAGCGATCGCCGGGAAGAGGCCCGGAGCCAGTGACTGGGAGTGTCCATATGCCCTCTGAGTACGCCAAGTCCCTGGGCGCCCGCTTGCGCTCCATCCGCCAGCAGCAGGGCCTGTCCCTGCAAGGGGTGGAGGAGAAGTCAGCCGGGCGCTGGAAGGCCGTCGTAGTCGGCTCATACGAGCGCGGCGACCGTGCCGTGACCGTGTCCCGACTCGCCGAGCTGGCCGACTTCTATCGAGTACCCGTGGCCGAGCTGCTGCCCGAAGGGAGTGGCGTTCGTCACGAGTCCGCCGGGAAAATCGTCCTCGACCTCGAAAAGCTCTACGACCAGACCGACGCGGACCTGTCGTACGTCGCCAAGTACGCGCGG
This sequence comes from Rugosimonospora sp., assembly GCA_036494675.1. Taxonomy (GTDB): domain Bacteria; phylum Actinomycetota; class Actinomycetes; order Mycobacteriales; family Micromonosporaceae; genus Rugosimonospora. The sequence continues at coordinate 61,246 of DASXOA010000073.1, read as the reverse complement.
GCCATCCAACAGCAGCGCGGCGACTACAACGGTCGCGTGCTCTCGATTCGCGCGGACGACCTGCGCGCCCTGGCCATCGTGTACGACTCGTCCCCGTCCGGCCTGGTCGAGCGGCTCACCGAGCACGGCGTCCTGGTCACCGACCCCCGGTCGCTCTTCGCGTGACCTGCCCCACCCCGCTGGCCCTACGATGGCAGGGCCGGCGGGGATGCCGGGGGCGGCGAGACCAGCAAGAACCCGGCCAGGAAGAACCCGGCCAGCGGGGACCCGGCCGGCGGGGACCCGCTCAGCGGGTGGCGTACTCGGCGATCCGGCCGAGTACGCCGTTGAGGAAGCGGGGCGAGTCGTCCGTGGACATCTGCCGGGCCAGCTCGACCGCCTCGCTGATGGCCACCGGATCATCGATGTCGTCGCGGTAGAGCAGCTCGAAGACGGCCACCCGGGCCAGGTTCCGGTCGACGGCCGGCATCCGCTCCAGGGTCCAGCCCTCGGCATAGCTGGCGATCAGCTCGTCGATCCGGCCGAGATGCTCCGCGACCCCCTCGACCAGAAGGATCGCGTAGTCCAGGTACCCCGGGCGGAGGCCCTCGATCCGGGAGATCGACGACCTGAGTACCTCATCGATCGGCGCGCTGCGCAGATCGGCCTCGTACAGCACGTCCAGGGCACGCTTGCGCGCCTTGCGACGCGCGGGCATCGGTGTTTTCGGACCCTCTGGCATGGATTAGGCGCGACCGAGGTAACGGCCGTCGCGAGTGTCGACCTTGATCTTCTCGCCGGTCGAGACGAACAGCGGCACCTGGACCGTCGCGCCGGTCTCCACCGTGGCCGGCTTGTTGCCGCCGGTGCTCCGGTCGCCCTGCAGGCCCGGCTCGGTGTAGGTGACCTCCAGGACCACGCTGGTCGGCAGTTCGATGTACAGCGGCACGCCCTCGTGGGTGGCGACCGTCGCCTCCGCCTCCGGCAGCAGGTACTTCGACGAGTCGCCGACGGTGCCGCCCGGGACGGTCATCTGGTCGAAGGACTCCAGGTCCATGAACACGAAGTCTTCGCCGTCGGCGTAGAGGTACTGCATCGTCCGCTTGTCGACCGTCGCGGTATCGACCTTGGTGCCGGCGTTGAAGGTGCGGTCCACGACCTTCCCGGACAGCACGTTCTTCAACGTGGTGCGCACGAACGCGCCACCCTTTCCGGGCTTGACGTGCTGGAACTCCACAACGGCCCAGAGATCACCGTCGAGATTGAGCACGAGTCCGTTCTTGAGGTCGTTCGTGGTGGCCATGTCCTGCCTAACCGCATGATCGTCTATTTCCGCCGATGGACCAAGCAAGTGTAGCGGCGCCTCCGGACCTGCGGCGGGACAGGTCTCACCGGCAGGACAGGTGCTCCAGCGCGAGCCGGTACCCGTCGATGCCCAGCCCGCAGATCACCCCGGTGGCCACCGGCGAGATCACCGAGTGGTGCCGGAACTCCTCACGGGCATGGATGTTGGAGATGTGCACCTCGACCAGCGGGGCGCGCAGCATCGCGCAGGCGTCGCGCAGCGCGTACGAGTAGTGCGACCAGGCACCGGGGTTCAGCACCACGGCCGCCTGCTCGTCGGCGGCGGCGTACAGCCAGCCGAGCATCTCGTGCTCCGCGTCGGTCTGCCGTACCTCGACGTCCAGGCCCAGCTCCTTGCCGGCGCGCAGGCACTCGGCGACCAGTTCGGCGTGGTTGGTCGATCCGTAGACCGTGGGCTCCCGGATGCCCAGGCGGCCCAGGTTCGGGCCGTTGAGCACGTACACCTTCACTCCGTACCGACCTCCTCGTACGCGGCCCGCAGCAGGTCCTCCGGCGGAGCCTCCAGGATCTCGGGCCGGGCCAGGCCGCCGAGCACCACGAAACGCAGCCGGGAACCCCGGGACTTCTTGTCCACACGCATCGCCGCGTACAGCTCCGGCCAGGCCGCCGCCGGGTAGGCCACCGGCAGCCCGAGCGCGTCGAGCACGGAACGGTGCCGCCGCGCGGTCGGCTCGTCGAGGCGCCCGGCGAGCCGGCCGAGGGCGGCGGCATAGACCAGGCCGACCGCGATCGCGTGGCCGTGCCGCCAGCCGTACCGCTCGCGCTTCTCGATCGCGTGCCCCAGGGTGTGCCCGTAGTTGAGGATCTCCCGCAGCCCCGATTCGCGCAGGTCCTTGCCGACCACCTCGGCCTTGACCCGGACCGCGCGCTCGACGAGTTCCCGCAGGTGCCCGTCCGGGTCCCGCTCGACGAGGTCGAGGATGACCGGATCGGCGATGAAGCCGCACTTGACCACCTCGGCCAGCCCTGCGACCAGGTCCGCTCGCGGCAGCGTGTCCAGAGTCGAGAGGTCGCACAGTACGCCGGCCGGCGGGTGGAACGCACCGACCAGGTTCTTGCCCGCCGCCGTGTTCACGCCGGTCTTGCCGCCCACCGCGGCGTCCACCATGCCGAGCAGGCTGGTCGGCACCTGCACCACGGCCACCCCGCGCAGCCAGCAGGCGGCCACGAAGCCGGCCACGTCGGTGACCGCCCCGCCGCCCACGCCGACCACCGCGTCGGTACGGGTGAACCCCGCCTCGCCGAGCGCGTCCCAGCAGCGGGCGGCGACCTCGATGCTCTTGCCGGCCTCGGCATCGGGCAGCTCGACCGCCAGTGGCGCGATGCCGGCCGCGCGCAGGGTATCGGCGACCCGGACCGCGTACTCCTTCAGCGGCGGCGCGTAGAGCACGGCCGCCTGCGCGGCGCCGGGCAACAGCGGCGGCAGCGCGCCGAGCAGGTCCCGGCCGACGAGCACCTGATACGGGCGCTCGCCACCGACCTGGATCGCGGTGATCTCGCTGTCAGTCATCGCCGGTCAGCGTAGTCCCCGTCCGGCGTCCGGTTTGCCGGCCACCGGTCTCGACCTTGACCACGTTAGCTAATAGCATTAGCTCGCCGGCATCGCCCGAGGACGGTGAACTACCGGCGCAGCGCGGCGAGCACCTCGGCGGCCACCTCTTCCGGGGTGCGGCCATCGGTCTTCACGGTCACCGTGGCCACCTCCTCGTAGAGCGGGCGGCGCTGATCCAGCAGGTACTTCATGGTGGCCCTGGGGTTGATCTCCAGCAGCGGCCGCCCCGCGCCGAGCCCCACCCGGCGGATCGCGTCGCTCAACTCCACCGACAGGAACACCACCCGGTGCCCGGCCAGCCGCTGGCGGACCTCCTCGGCCATGATCGCGCCACCGCCCAGCGCCAGCACCCCGTCGAACCCGTCCAGGGCGGCGGCGACCGCGGCCCGTTCCAGGGCGCGGAAGTGATCCTCGCCGTCGTCGATGAAGATCTCCGGAATCGGCTTGCCGGCCACCGCCTCGATGTCCGCGTCGACGTCCCGGAACGGCACCCCGAGCGCCGAGGCGACCAACTCGCCGATCGTGCTCTTCCCCGCGCCGGGCGGCCCGACGAACACCGCCGCCGGCGCGCTCACCGCGCCACCTCGCCGCGCCCCACCGTTCGCCTGGTCACCGGATCACCAGGCTGTCCAGGTACCCGGCCACGTTGCGCCGGATCTCCGTGATCGAGTCACCGCCGAACTTCTCCGTCGCCGCCTCGGCCAGCACCAGCGCCACCATCGCCTCGGCGACCACCGCCGCGGCCGGGACCGCGCAGGTGTCCGAGCGCTGGTTGATCGCCATAGCCGGCTCGCCGGTCACCACGTCCACTGTGGACAATGGGCGGTTCAGCGACGAGATCGGCTTCATCGCGGCCTTGACCCGCAACGGCTGCCCGGTGGTGATGCCGCCCTCCAGGCCGCCGGCCCGGTCGGTCATCCGGCGCACCGCTATCCGAGCGGTATGGCTCGGCGCGTCTGGCACCGCGCCACGACCCAGACCAGTCGCCGCGCCGGGCGGGAGCGGGGCGTCGTCGATCAGCGCGATCTCGTCGTGCGCCTGCGAGCCGCGCGAACGGGCCTGGGTGAACCCGTCGCCGATCTCCACGCCCTTGATCGCCTGGATGGACATCAGCGCGGTGGCCAGCCGGGCGTCCAGCTTGCGGTCCCACTGCACGTGGCTGCCCAGACCCGGAGGTACCCCGTAGGCGAGCACCTCGACGATGCCGCCGAGCGTGTCCGCGTCCCGCTTGGCCGCGTCGACCTCCTCGACCATCCGGGCGCTCGCCTGCGGATCCAGGCAGCGCAGCGGATCGGCGTCGATGCGCGCGGCATCTTCCGGCCTGGGTACCAGCCCGGACTTGACCGCGACGCTGCCCAGTTCGATCACGTGCGAGACGATCTCGATGCCCAGCGCCTGGCCGATCAGGGCCTTCGCCACGGTGCCCACGGCCACCCGGGCAGCCGTTTCCCGGGCACTGGCCCGCTCCAGGATCGGCCGGACCTCGGTGTGCCCGTACTTCTGCATGCCGGCCAGGTCGGCGTGGCCCGGCCGGGGCCGGGTCAGCGGGACGTTACGCGCCTGGCCGGCGAGGACCTCGGGGTCGACCGGGTCGGCCGCCATCACGGTCTCCCACTTGGGCCACTCGCTGTTGCCCACCCGGATCGCGACCGGTGAGCCGAGGGTGCGGCCGTGGCGCAGCCCGCCGAGGAACTCGACCACGTCCTGCTCGAAGGACATCCGCGCCCCCCGGCCGTACCCGAGCCGGCGTCGGGCCAACTCCCGTGCCACCTCGGCACTGGTCACCTCGATCCCGGCGGGTACCCCCTCCAGGACCGCGACCAGAGCCGGGCCGTGTGACTCTCCAGCCGTCAACCAGCGCAGCACGAATCCACCCTCCGTTCCGGGATCGCTGCGGTAAGTCTGGCACGCGGTGCCGGCCCGGCTAACGCTGGGCGGCCGCCTCCCGCAGTGCGGCATCCATCGCCGTCACCGGCGCGGGCAGGCCGGTGAACAGGGTGAACTGGTGCACGGCCTGGGTCAGCAGCAGGTCCAGGCCGGACACGATGCGCACTCCGGCCGCCTGGGCCGAGGCGGCCAGCGGGGTCGGCCAGGGGTCGTAGAGCGCGTCGAACAGCACGGTGCCGGGCCGCCAGTCCGGCCGTACCGGGTCGGCGATCCCCTTCGGTACCGTCGAAATGATCAAGTCGGCGACGCCGCACCCGGCGGCCTCGGCGAAGTCGACGTGGGTCAGCCGCAGGCCCAGCCGCTCGGCGACCGGGCGCAGTTCGTCCACTGCCGCTGCCCGCCGGGCGTACATGCTGATCTCCGTGGCCCCCAGTGCGGCCGCGGCGGCCAGTGCCGCCCGGGCGGTACCTCCGGCGCCCAGCACCGCGACGGTGCCCGCCACGGACAGCCCCGCGGCGCGCAGTGCGTCGATCATGCCGGGGGCGTCGGTGTTGTCGGCGAGCCAGCCGTCCGGCTGGTGTACCAGCGTGTTGGCGGCACCCAGCGAGGCGGCGACCGGCGTCACCCGGTCGGCGACCACCAACGCCATCTCCTTCAGCGGCATGGTCAGCGACAGCCCGGCCCATTGCGGCCCCAGGCTGGCGACCAGGTCGGCCAGTTCCGCCTCGGCGCACTCGATCGCCGTGTAGCGCCAGTCCACCAGGCCGACCGCGGCGTACCCGGCGTTGTGCAGCAGCGGCGAGAGCGAGTGCGCGACCGGCTTACCCAGCACCGCCGCCCGGTGCCCCCCGGTCACCCTGTGCACGTGCCGATCGACACGCCGTTGGCCTTCGCCTGCCGGGTTTCCGCGCAGAACTGCTGGTAGTTCGGGGCGAACGCGGTGGTGCCGGCCTTGTCGATGGCCAGGAAGTAGTAGTTGTTCGACGCCGGCGCCGTCATCGCCCCGGTCAGCGCATCCTTGCCCGGGTTGCTGATCGGGCCCGGGGGCAGGCCGGCGAAATCGTACGTGTCGTACGGGTTGGTCTTGTCGTGCATCAGGGTGCTGCTGATCGACCCGGACTCCAGTGGCGCCTTGCCGGTGACCCGCAGCCAGTAGTTGACCGTGCTGTCCAGGCCGAGGCAGTTGCACGGGAACGTCTTGTACGCCCGGTTGTACAGCACTCGAGCGACCCCGGGCATGTCCTGCGCCCGGACCGCCTCCACCTGCGCGATCGACGCGGCGATCAGCGCCTCGTACGGCGAGATGCCGAGCTTCTGCTGCACGGCGTCGGTGAACTTGAGTTGGCCGACCTCGGTAAGGAAGTTGCCCACCATGGCCTTGAGGATCGTGGTGGCGTCCGAACCCGGATCGAAGTCGTACGTGGCCGGGTAGAGGAAGCCCTCGATCGACGGCGGGTTGGGTACGGGCTTACCGTCCTCGCGCGTGAACCAGTAGTCGGGGATGCCCAGCGCCTTCGGGTTCGCGGCGGCCTTCTTGAAGTCGTCGACCGGGATGTTGGTGGCCTTGGACAGCGTGTTGAAGATCTGTAGCGAGATCATCCCCTCGGGGATGGTGACCGTGGTGGACACCTTGTTGATCAGCTTGTTGTTGGCGTCCCGGGCCAGCAGGGCGGTCACCGCCAGCGAGGCCTTCATCTTCTTGCGCAGCTTGTAGAAGCCCGGCTCCACGTCCTTGCTGTTCGGGTTGGCGTCGAACGCGTCGATGAAGGACTTGGCGCTCTTCACGACGTCCGCGGTGACCAGTTTGTTCCCGATGTCGGTTCCGCCGTCCCCGGCGGCCACCTGGATCGTCACGGTGCCCGTACCCGGCCCCGTGTAGTCCTTCACGGAGAAGTAGTTTTGGACCTTGTTGAAGCCGTACCAGCCGGCTCCGCCCAGGACGCCGAGCAGCGCCACGGCCAACAGGAGGGCGATGACGGTCCGCCCCCCGCGGCGCTTACGCTGCCCGCCGGCCGACCCACCGGATCCCCGGCGCCGGCGTCGGTGGCGACCGCGGTCGTAGTCCTCGTCGAACGACAGGTCCAAGTCGTCGATCATTGCGTTCGCCTCCGCTGGTTGTCGAGCCAGCCCTGCAGGATCTCCACAGCGGCCACCTGGTCGACAACTGCTCGTTGACGCCTCCCCCGGACGCCTCGCTCGGACAGCCTACGGGAGGCGACAACCGTGGTCATCCTCTCGTCGGACAACCGTACGGGAATGGGCTCGATAGCGCGTCCTAGTAGCTCTGCGTAACCACGGGCATCCGCAGCGGCAAGGGCTTCCCGGCCGGCGAGCGTGACCGGCAACCCGACCACGACCTCGACCGCCTCGTGCTCCAGCACCAACGCGGCAAGCTGAGCGATATCGGTGGGCGTGCGCCCGCCCCGGTCCGCACCTTCCGTCCCGCCGGCGCTACCCACAGTAATGTCCGGTCCGGCCGTTGCGCGGGCCGGGGGCAGATCGCGGGCGAGCGTGACGAGCGGACTGGCGAGGATGCCGTCCGGATCGCTGCGGGCGACGCCGACCCGGACCTTCCCGACGTCGACGCCGATCCGGACACCACGCCGCGCGCCCGGGTTCATCCCGTGATCAGCGCCTCGATCGCCGAAAGCAGCTTGGGGGCCTCCTGCGCCGGTACGCCGCCGCCCTGCGCGAGATCGGCGTTGCCGCCGCCCCGCCCGGACAGCGCGCCCTTCACCAGGTCGGTGGCCGACAGGCCACGGTCCCGGCCGGCCCCGTTGACCGCCACCACGAGCGACGCCTTGCCACCGGAGCGCGCCGCGAGCGCGACCACCGCGGGCCGGGCCGCCGGCATCTTACCGCGGATCTCCTGGGCGAGGGTACGCACGTCACCCGCCGAGGTGCCCTCCGGCACCTCGGCACCCACGTAGGCGATCCCGGCCACGTCCCGGGCGCCGTCCGCCAGGCCCGCCGCGTTGCCCAGGATCAGCTGCGCCCGCAGCTTCTCCAGCTCTTTCTCGGCGTCGCGCAGCGCCGCGACCGTCTGCTGCACCCGGTCGCCGACCTGCTCGGCCGGGACCCGGTACAGGTCGGCGAGCTGGGACACCAGCAGGTGCTCCCGGGCCAGGAAGTTGAACGCGTCGATGCCGACCAGCGCCTCGATGCGGCGCACGCCGGACCCGATGGACGCCTCGTGCAGGATCTTGACCAGGCCCAGCTGCCCGGAACGGGACGCGTGGGTGCCGCCACACAGTTCGCGGGCGTAGTCGCCGACCTCGACGACCCGGACCTCGTCGCCGTACTTCTCGCCGAACAGCGCCATCGCACCCGACGCCCGAGCCTCCTCCAGCGAGGTGATGAACGCGTGCACCTCCAGGTCGGTGACCAGCACCTCGTTGACCTGCTGCTCGACGTCGTGGAGCACGGAGAGCGGCACAGCGCCCGGGGTGTTGAAGTCGAAGCGCAGCCGGCCGGGGGCATTGAGCGAGCCGGCCTGGGTCGCCGACTGGCCGACCAGGTTGCGGATGGCCGTGTGCACCAGATGGGTCGCGGTATGCGCCCGGGAGATCGCCCGGCGGCGGGTCACGTCGATCTCGGCGAACGCGTCCGCGCCGACCTGGACCTCGCCGCGCACCACCCGGCCCCGGTGCACGATCAGCCCCGGTACCGGCGACTGCACGTCGAACACCTCGAACGTGCCGCCGCCCACCGTGATCTTGCCGGAGTCGGGCTGCTGGCCACCGCCCTCGGCGTAGAACGGGGTCGCGTCGAGGACCACCTCGACGGTCTCCCCCTCCTGCGCCCCGGCCAGCCCGTTGCCGCCCGAGAGCACAGCGCGCACCCGGGTCTCGCGGGACACCTCGTGGTACCCGGTGAAGTCGACCTTCCCGCCCGCGTCGAGCACCTCGCGGTACGCGGACAGGTCGGCGTGGCCGGTCTTGCGCGCCTGCGCGTCGGCCTTCGCCCGGCTGCGCTGCTCGGACATCAGGCGGCGGAAGCCCTCGGTGTCCACCTCCAGGCCCTGCTCCGCCGCAATCTCCAGGGTCAGGTCGATCGGGAAGCCGTACGTGTCGTGCAGCGCGAACGCCCTGTCCCCGGACAGCGTGCGCCCGCCGCCCGACCGGGTCTCGTCGATCGCCAGGTCGAGGATCGTGGTGCCCTGCCGCAGGGTGGCCAGGAACGCCTCCTCCTCGCCGTACGCGTACTGGGAGATGCGGCCGTACTCCTCGGCCAGCTCCGGGTACGACGGCGCCATGCAGTCCCGGGCCACCGGCAGCAACTCGGGCAGGGCCGGACCGTTCCAGCCCAACAGGCGCATCGAGCGGACCGCCCGGCGCAGGATGCGGCGCAGCACATAGCCGCGCCCCTCGTTGCTCGGGGTCACCCCGTCCCCGATCAGCATCAACGCGGTCCGCACGTGGTCGGCGATCACCCGCAGCCGCACGTCGTCGGGGGCGGAGTCGCTCGCCGCGTGCCCGGAGTTGGCGCCGTAGCGCTTGCCCGTCATCGTGGCCGCCCGGTCCAGGATCGGGCGCACCTCGTCGATCTCGTACAGGTTGTCCACGTGCTGCAGGATCGAGGCGATCCGCTCCAGCCCCATGCCGGTGTCGATGCTCTTGGCCGGCAGCTCACCGAGAATCGGGTAGTTCTCCTTGTCGGTGCCCGAGCCGCGGTCGAACTGCATGAAGACGAGGTTCCAGAACTCCATGTACCGGTCCTCGTCGGCGTCCGGGCCGCCCTCGCGCCCGTACTCCGGCCCGCGGTCGAGGAACAGCTCCGAGCACGGGCCGCACGGACCGGGGATACCCATCGACCAGAAGTTGTCCTTCTTGCCCCGCCGCACGATCCGGTCCAGGGGCAGGCCGATCTGCTTGTGCCAGATGTCGATGGCCTCGTCGTCGTCCAGGTACACGGTGGCCCAGAGCCGGTCGCCGTCCAGGCCGAACCCGCCCTGGTCCTGCGGCTTGGTGGACAGCTCCCAGGCCAGGGCGATCGCCTTCTCCTTGAAGTAGTCGCCGAAGGAGAAGTTCCCGTTCATCTGGAAGAAGGTGCCGTGCCGGCTGGTCTTGCCGACCTCGTCGATGTCGGGCGTCCTGATGACCTTCTGGACGCTGGTGGCCCGCGGAAACGGCGGAGCGACCTGGCCGAGGAAGTACGGCACGAACTGCACCATGCCGGCGTTGACGAACAGCAGGTTCGGGTCGTCGATGGCCGGCAGCGGTGCGCTGGGCACCACGGTGTGTCCGTTCGCCTCGAAAAACGCCAGGAACCGTCGCTTGACCTCCGCGGTCCTCATCAGCGGTAGCTACCTTCCTCCATATCAAGATCAATGTCCTCGCCGCTCTCGAACGCGGCGTGAATCTGATCTTCCCGTTCGTGCATGCCGTCCCGCACGTCGTCGACAAACGTACGGACCGAGTCGACCAAGCCGCCAGCGCTTTCCCGCGCCGAGGCGGCGATGCCCTCCGGGGTGAACGCGCGTGCCTTCTTCGACACCGCGCGCACGACCAGCGCACCGACGGCCAGCCCGACACCGAGCCACAGCAGACGTTTCATCGCTACCCACCCACTCCTAACGAGATCCGCCGGCGGCGGCCTTGCGTTCGCGCTTACGCGCGGTGCGCTGTTGCTTGAGCGTCTCGCGGACCTGGTGCTCCTCGTCCGCCCGCCGGCGGTTGGCCAGCGCCTTGCGTACCCCGTAGGACAAGGAGGCCACCCGCACGATCGGACTGGACGCGGCCGAGGCCACCACGGTGGACAGGTTCGCCACGTTGGCGGTGACGGTCTGCGCGTGCCCGGTGATGGTATCCAGCCGCTCCAGCTGGAGGTTGACCCCGTCGAGCGAGGTCTGCATCTGGCCCAGCGCGGTGTTGACCCCCTCGACCGTCGCGTTCACGTTGCCCAGCAGGGGCGCGGTGCGCTCGGTCAAATCGTTGATCGCCCGGGTGGCGGCGTCCACGGTGTGCCGCAACCGCAGGATCGGCACCGCCAGCACCAGGACGAGCATGACGAACGCGCCCGCGGCGATGAGTGCCGCGATCTGTCCACCGGACACGCCTGTCTCCCCTCTGTCTCTCCGGCCGGCAGGTGGCCGGACCGGTTGAGCAGCTCTTCTCAGCGGCCGTCGCCGGAGCCCGACCGGACGGCGGTGGTCACTTGCGCCAACGGGCAGACCCTACCGTGCGTGACGGCAGACCTCATTGCGGACGCCCGGTCGGCGGGACGGCCGGGGCCACCCGTCGCCGGCCGTTCCCCACCCGGGCAGCGGTGCCGGCCGCCCCGCACCGCTTGGACTGACGCCTTCCGCCACCCGGGCTGCCGCTGACGCCTTCCGCCACCCGGGCTGCCGCTGCCGGACGCCCCGGCAGCGGCTAGTGGCGGTGCCAGTTCGGGTCGATCCCGTCGTCCACCTTCGCGGTCACCAGCGCCCCGGCACAGGTCGGCGGCGGCCCGCTGGCGGTGGGTACCGGGTCGAGCGGCGAGGTCGCCGACGGTGAAGCCGAGGGCGGCGGCGCACCGGGCGAGGGCGCCACCCCGGACAGGCCGCACACCGCGTTGCGGGTCCACAGGTCCAGCACGTACTGGTCATGCTGCCAGCAGGTGTACGTGCCGGTGTCGATCTTCGGGCAGCCCGGGGCCTGCGAGCGGACCCATCCCTCGCCGGTCAGCGCGGTCTGGAACACGGCGTCGGTCTCCGTCGCCGACTTCTCCGAGCGCCAGGTCCGCTCCCGCAGCCGGCAGTCCTTGATGCACCAGCGGCTGCCGCTCGCATCGTCCTGGTGCTGCACGTCGGCCCAGGCCGGCAGGGACAGCGAGTTCAGGTCCGTGACGACCGGATCGCTGCCGGCACTGTGCAGGAACAGGGCGAGCGGCAGCGCGCCGAGCAGCAGCACGGCGACCACGGCCAGGGCGAGGATGTGCGCGGGACGGGTCGGGCGGGGCGGGTAGCCGGGGCGATCCGCATCGTCGTCGACCCCGGTGTACGCCTGCTCCCCGCTGCCCAGGCGCAGGGCGGGCTGCTCTCCGGAACCGTGCCGGGCCGGCTCGCCCGTACCGGATCCCACCCGGGCGTGCTCGCCGGTGCCGTGCCGGGACGGCTCCCCGGGGCGACGGGCCGCGGCCCGGGCCGTACCGGAGGCGGGCGGCGGGACGATCCCACCGGCGGGCGGGGGTGCGACGCTGCCCAGCGCCGGGGGTGCCATGCCGCCGGCGGGCGGCGGCATGACGCTGCCCGGCGGTGGGGGAACCTTGGCGGCGCCCGCAGGGGGTGCCACACCGCCGGGCGGCGGAGGTACCGGACCTCCCGGCGCGGTGCGGGGCCCGGCGCCGGCCGGAGCCCCGGACACGCTGCGGGGCGGCGCCTGCGGCCCCTGCACCGGCATCGCGTTCTTCTCGCCGGTGGTCAGGTCGTGCCACGCGCGCTCGCCGGTCGACCGGACGCCGGGCGGCGGTACCGGCCTGGCCGCGTCGCCGCGTGCCGGCTGCTGGGGGGTACGGGGCGCCTCGCCCCGGGCCGGGGGTGCCGACCTGCCGGCCGGCGGGGGACCGGGCGGGACAGCCCGGCCGGAGGCCTCCATGCCGGCGCCGGGTGGCGGCACGCTCGCCTGGCCGGGGCGGCCCGCACCCCGGGCCGGCCCGGCCGCGGGATCGACCCCGCGACGGGGATCGTTGACCCGGATCGGCTCGGTATCCATCCCCGGCGGCGTGCCGCGACGCGGCTCACCCGCGCGGATCTGCTCGGTATCCATGCCCGGCGGCGCGCCGCGACGACCGTCGCCCCCGCGCGGCTCCGACTGCCGCGTGGGCGGCTCGGATCCCCGAACCGCGGGACCGCTCTCGGCCCGGCTCCGCCGGCCGAAACCCCTGCGCTGACCGTCCGGATCGCCCACCGGCTCACCACCGGTCCGGTCGGGACCGCCTTCGGCCCGGCTCCGCCGGCCCAAGCCACTGTGCTGACCGTTCGGATCGCCCACCGGCTCACCGCCGGTCCGGTCGAGACCGCCACGATCGAGACCGCCCCGGTCGGTGGCGCCCCGGTCGGACCGGCCGCGCCGGGAACCGGGTGCCCCGTCGTCCGCCGCCCGCCGCCCGACCGGCTCACGATCGCCCAGACCACGATCCATCGCGCCACGGTCCATCGCGGCACGGTCCATCGCCGCACGATCTCCGGTGCCACGATCCGCGACACGGTCCACGGAGCGGCGACCGGTGCTGCGCTCCTCGCCACCATGATCCGCCGCCGCACGATCTCCGGCGCCACGATCCGCGACACGGTCCACGGAGCGGCGACCGGTGCTGCGCTCCTCGGCGCCACGATCCGCCGCACGCCGGCCGGCGCCACGATCGGCCAGGCCACGATCCGCCGGGCCACGCTCAGGTGCGCCACGATCGGCCAGGCCACGCTCAGGTGCGCCGCGCTCAGGTGCGCCGCGCTCCGCCGGGCCACGCTCAGATACACCACGATCCGGTGCGCCACGATCCGGTGCGCCACGATCCGCGAGGCCCGGTCCGCCCGGCCGCCCGCCGCGGGGCGATCCCCGGTCCGTGGACGCGACCTCGGGAGGCAGGGGCGTGGTCGCCGGGGCCGGCACGGCCGGCCCGCCCGGACGCCTCGGGCGTTCCGGCGCAGGAGCGGGCACCTCCGGCTGCGCACCGGTGACCATCGGTTGCGCACCGGTGTGGCCACGGATCCCGCGCATCGACACGAACCGGCTGCCGGGGCCGCTCTGCCGGGCTGAGCCGGGCGGCGCCGCATCGGCCCGCGCGGCCGGCGCTGAACCGGTCGGCGGGGCGTCGGCCCGCGCCGCCGGGACGGGCGACGCGCCGGTCGGCGGGACAGCCGCACCGCCGCGCGCACCGGGCTGCGACGCCCCGCGGGAAGCGGATGGGCCGGGCCGCGGCGTGGGTGACGGGCTCGGCCGGGGCGACGGCGTGGACGGTGCCTGGGCGGCCGGTGGCGCGCCGGCATCCGGCCGCTTGGGGCGGGTCCGGCGACGCGCCTCCGGGGCGCCGGCCTCCGAGCCCGGCCCCAGGTCGCCGCCGGCCTCGCGGGCACTGCGCAGATCCGCGATCCAGCCGAGTTCCTCGGTGGATTCCGGCGCGCGGTCGCTGCCACGACCCCTGCCGCGGCGCTTGCCCCGCTCCGGGTCCTGCGGACCGGTCACTGGTCCTGCACCTCCTCCATGGGTACGCCGCCGCCCGCCGGCGAACCACTGTCCACCGGCGTATCGCGGCCAGCCCCCGAACCGTCGTCGATCGCCGAACCGGTCGCGGACGCCTCCCGACCCGCCGAACCGGTCGCGGACGCCTCCCGACCCGCGGACGCAGGGCCGTCTCCCGGCCCACCGCCCCGGACCGCGCGCCGCAGCTTCGACAGCCGCTCGGCCACCGCCCGCTCCGCACCGTGCGGGGTGGGCTGGTAGTAGTCGCGCCCGACCACCTCATCCGGAGGGTACTGCTGAAGTACGACGCCCCGCGGGTCGTCGTGCGGATACCGGTACCCGGCCCCGTGGCCCAGCCCGCGCGAACCGGGGTAGTGCGCGTCGCGCAGATGCCTCGGTACCGCGCCGGCCCGCCCGGCCCGCACGTCCTCCATCGCCGAGTACAGCGCCATGGTGACGGCGTTCGACTTGGGCGCGGTCGCCAGGTGGACCACCGCGTGGGCCAGGTTGAGCTGCGCCTCCGGCAGCCCGATGAGCGCCACGGCCTGGGCGGCCGCCGTGGCGGTCTGCAGTGCCCCGGGATCGGCCATCCCGACGTCTTCGCTGGCGAAGATGACCAGCCGGCGCGCGATGAACCGGGGGTCCTCCCCCGCCACCAGCATCCGGGCCAGCCAGTGCAGCGAGGCGTCCACGTCGGAGCCCCGCATGCTCTTGATGAACGCGCTGATCACGTCGTAGTGCGCGTCGCCGTCGCGGTCGTAGCGCACCGCGGCGACGTCGACCGCCTTCTCCGCGGTGGCCAGGTCGATCACGCCGACGCCCTGGGCAGCGGCCGAGCCGGCGGCCGCCTCCAGCGCCGTCAACGACTTGCGGACGTCGCCGCTGGAGAGCCGGACCAGGTGATCCTCGGCGTCCGGCGCCACGGTGACCGCCCCGGCCAACCCGCGCGGGTCGGCGACCGCTCGCCGGATCAGCGACCGCACGGCCTCGTCGTCCAGCGGCTGGAGGGTCAGCAGTACGCACCGGGACAGCAGCGGCGAGATAACGGAAAAGTACGGATTTTCGGTAGTCGCCGCCAGCAGCGTCACGGTCCGGTCCTCGACCGCGGCCAGCAACGAGTCCTGCTGGGTCTTGCTGAACCGGTGCACCTCATCGATGAACAGCACGGTCTGCGAACCGCCGGACCGGCGGCTCCGGCGAGCCGTGTCGATCACCGCGCGAACGTCCTTGACCCCCGCCGACAGGGCGGACAGCGCCACGAAGCGCCGGTCGGAGGCCCCGGCGACGAGGTGCGCGATGGTCGTCTTGCCGCTGCCCGGTGGCCCCCACAGGATCACCGAGATCGGCGAACCGCCGGCGACGAGCTGGCGCAGCGGTGCTCCGGGCGCGAGCAGATGATCCTGGCCGACCAGCTCGTCGAGGCTGGCCGGACGCATCCGGACCGCCAGCGGCGAGTCGGGCGCGGGCGGGGTGAAGCCGGCGCTCCCGCCCGTCGCCGGCGCACCGGGCGGTGCTGGCTGGTCGAGCGTGAACAGACCTTCCATCTCCACTGGACAGAGACTACCGGCCCGGGCCCGCATCAGGACCCGGGCCGGTAGGTCACCGAGTCAGCGCCGACGCCCGATGGTGCTGAGCGGGGCGAAGTGCAACGCGAAGATGAGCAGGCCGAGCACGGTGAGCGTGCTGGGGTTGATGAAGCTGTTGTAACTCTTGCTCGTCAGATCCAGGATGAAGGCAATGGCGAAAATGACCGCCGCGACGGCTGCTAACAACGTTCCTCCCAGACATTGATGGACGCCCCTTCATTACCCATCCGGCCGATCGGCTAAGCCTCGGTCGGCATGGCCACATGATCGAAGGTGCGACCCCTGGTGAGGAAGCGGTACGGCAGGCCGCCGCCGTAACTCTCACGGCGGCCTGCGTGGCCGTCAGGGGGTGGGCTCGACCGGTACCGCGACGCCAGCGGTACCGGCCTCGGGAACCGCCGCCGCCTTCGGCTTGGCGTCGATGCCCGCCTCCGTCCGCTGCTGCCGGGTGATCGGCGTGGGTGCCCCGGTCAACGGATCGAAGCCGCCACGGGTCTTCGGGAAGGCGATCACCTCACGGATCGAGTCCGCGCCGGACAGCAGCATGCACAGCCGGTCCCAGCCCAGCGCGATGCCGCCGTGCGGCGGCGGGCCGTACTTGAACGCCTCCAGCAGGAAGCCGAACTTGTCGTTGGCGTCCTGCTCGGTGATGCCCAGCGTGCTGAACACCCGCCGCTGCACGTCGGCGCGGTGGATACGGATGGAGCCGCCACCGATCTCGTTGCCGTTGCACACGATGTCGTACGCGTAGGCCAGCGCCTGGTCGGGCGCCTCCTCGAACCGGTCGATCCACTCCCCGTTCGGCGACGTGAACGGGTGGTGCACCGCCGTCCAGCCGCCCTCGTCGTCGTGCTCGAACATGGGCGCGTCCACGACCCAGCAGAACGCCCAGGCGCTCTCGTCGACCAGGCCGGCCCGCGCGGCGATCTCGATCCGGGCCGCGCCGAGCAGTTCCTGCGCCTCCCGGGTCTTCGCGGCCGCCGCGAAGAACACGGCGTCGCCCGGCTTCGCGCCGACCGCGTCGGCCAGTCCGGCCAGGTGCGCCTCGGAGAGGTTCTTGGCGACCGGCCCGCGGGCCTGCCCGGTCTCCGCGTCCAGCACCACGTAGGCCAGGCCCCGGGCGCCGCGCGCCTTGGCCCAGTCCTGCCAGTCGTCCAGCTCCTTGCGGGACTGTGCCGCGCCGCCGGGCATGACCACGGCGCCGACGTACCCGCCGGCCTCGATCGCGCCGGCGAACACCCGGAAGCCCGTGCCCCGCAGGTATTCGGTCAGGTCGGTGAGCTCGATGCCGTAGCGCAGGTCCGGCTTGTCCGAGCCGTACCGGCTCATCGCCTCGTGCCAGGTGATCCGCGGGATGGGGGTGCCGATCTCGTACCCGGCCAGGTCCCGCCACAACGCGCCGACCAGTGCCTCGCCCAGGTCGATCACGTCGTCCTGGGTCACGAACGACATCTCGATGTCCAGCTGGGTGAACTCCGGCTGCCGGTCGGCCCGGAAGTCCTCGTCCCGGTAGCAGCGCGCGATCTGGTAGTAGCGCTCCATCCCGGCAACCATCAGCAGTTGCTTGAACAGCTGCGGGGACTGGGGCAGCGCGTACCAGGTGCCGGGCTGCAGCCGCACGGGCACCAGGAAGTCGCGGGCCCCCTCCGGGGTCGAACGGGTCAGCGTGGGCGTCTCGATCTCGTAGAAGCCCCGCTCGTCGAGCACCCGGCGGGCGATCTGGTTGGCCCGGCTGCGCAGCTTGAGCGCGCTGGACGGGCCCGAGCGGCGCAGGTCCAGGTACCGGTAGCGCAGCCTGATGTCGTCGCCGGCGTCGACGTGGTCGTCGACCGGCAGGGGCAGCGGAGCGGCCTCGGACAGGATGGTCAGCTCGGTCGCGGTGACCTCGACCTCACCGGTCGGCAGCTCGGGGTTCTCGTTGCCGGCCGGGCGCCGGCCGACCTCGCCGGTGACCTTGACGCAGAACTCGTTGCGCAGCGCGTGCGCCTGCTCGGCCGGATCACCCTCGCGGAACACCACCTGGACGATCCCCGACCCGTCGCGCAGATCGACGAAGATGACTCCGCCGTGGTCGCGCCGGCGGGCCACCCAGCCGGCCAGGGTCACCGTCGTACCGGCGTCGGAAGCCCGCAGGCTGCCGGCGTCATGGGTGCGGATCACGAGATCTCCTTAGGCGTCAGTACTGCGGTTGCATTCTCTCAGGCATGCCAGCGCGCCTGGCGTGGCACCCCTTAGCCTGAGCCTTATGACGGGGAATTCAGTGGCTGAGATGCTCGGCATCAAGCCGGCTCAGTCGGTACTCGTGATCAACCCACCGGGCGACTACGGCACGCTCGTGGGCGGGCTCCCACCGGGCGCCACCGTGGTACGCCACCGGCCCGCCGACGTGGTGCACGCCTTCGCCGGTACCCCAGGCGAGCTGGCGGAGCACGGCCCGGTGGCGGTCGCGTCGGTCCTGGCCGACGGCCTGGTCTGGATCTCCTACCCGGCCGACGGCCACTCGGACATCGACCAGGCCATGCTGCGGGACGCGATCGCCGGCTGGCGACCGGTCAACCAGCAGATCTCGATCGACGGCGAGTGGTCGGCGATGCAGTTCCGCCGGGAGGCCGAGGTCGGCCAGGCCTGATCCGGACGCGGGCCGCGCCCGGACGCCGGTCAGCGGGCTCCGGGGATCCGGACGCCGGTCAGGAGGCTCCGAGGATCCGTGGGCGGATGTCCTCGGCGGGCGGCATCCAGCTCGCCGCGTCCGCGTCTACCTGCTCGCCCGAGCGGATGTCCCGGACCTGCCCGGCATCCAGGAACCACACGTACGGGATGCCCCGGCGCTCCGCGAAGCGGATCTGCTTGCCGTACTTCTGGGCGCCCGGCGCGACCTCCGTGGCGATCCCCCGACCGCGCAGCGAGGCCGCGACGCGCTCGCAGGCCGGCCGCGAGTCCTCGTCCGGCACGGCCACGAGCACGCACGTCGGCACCTGCCGGGACGCGGCCAGCGCACCCGCGCCGAACAGCAGCCCGAGCATCCGCGAGACGCCGATCGAGATCCCCACCCCAGGGAAGCGGTCGGCACCGGCGGTGGCCAGGTTGTCGTAGCGCCCGCCGGAGCAGATGGAGCCGTACTTCTCGTAGCCGAGCATGAGCGTCTCGTAGACGGTACCCGTGTAGTAGTCCAGCCCCCGCGCGATCTTCAGGTCGGCCACGAGCAGGCCGGGCGTGTGCTCCCGGGCCGTCTCGACGACCCTGACCAGCTCGGCCAGTCCCTCGTCCAGCAGCGGATCGCTGACTCCCAGCGCCGTGACCGCGTCGGCGAACGACGCGTCGGGGGCGGAGATCCGGGCCAGTGCCAGGCACGCCTCGGCCTGCGCCGGGGTGGCTCCGGCCGTGGCCATCAGCAGGTCCGCGACCGCCCCGGGGCCGACCTTGTCCAGCTTGTCGATCGCCCGTAGCGCCGCCTCCGGATCGTCGAGGCCCAGGCCGCGGTAGAAGCCCTCACACAGCTTGCGGTTGTTGACCTGGATGCGCACCGGCGGGATCGGCAACGCGCGCAGCGCGTCCCCGATCACCAGCGGGATCTCGACCTCGTAGTGGAACGGCAGCTCATCGCGGTTGACGATGTCGATGTCGGCCTGGAGGAACTCGCGGTAGCGACCCTCCTGCGGGCGCTCGCCCCGCCAGACCTTCTGGATCTGGTACCGGCGGAACGGGAAGGTCAGCCGCCCGGCGTGCTCAAGAACAAACCGAGCAAAAGGTACCGTCAGGTCGAAGTGGAGCCCGAGTGCGTCGTCCTCGGAGCCCGCGCCGGACTCCGCCTGGAGGCGGCGCAGCACGTAGACCTCCTTGGACGTCTCGCCCTTGCGTAGCAACTGGTCCAGCGGCTCCACGGCGCGGGTCTCCAGTGGCGCGAAGCCGTAGAGCTCGAACGTCGAGCGCAGCCGGTCCAGGATGTCCTGCTCGACCATGCGCTGCGCCGGCTGCCACTCCGGGAAGCCGGAGATCGATGTGGGTCGGGTCATGGGGTTGGTTACCAGCCTCGGTTGGGGGCCGCGGCGGTCTGGGTCCCCAGGTCCTGCAGGTAGGGGTTGCTGGCCCGCTCGCGGCCGATGGTGGTCGACGGTCCGTGGCCTGGCAGTACGACCGTATCGTCGGCCAGCGGCAGCACCTTGTCGCGCAGGCTCGCCAGCATCGCCGAGTGGTCGCCGCCCGGCAGGTCGGTGCGCCCGATGGACCCCGCGAAGAGCACGTCGCCGCTGAAGCACAGCGTCGACTCGCGCTCCGTCACCCGGACCGGGCCGCTCAGCGCGACGGCTCCCGGGGTGCGCAGCAGCACCGACCCGCCGGTATGGCCCGGCGCGTGGTCGACGGTCAACTCCAGCCCGGCCAGGGACAGCGGCGCGCCGTCGCGCAGGGGGGCCACGTCCTCGGGCTCGGCGTAGGGCAGCCGGCCACCGAACAGGGCCGTCATGTCCGCGGACAGCCCCTTGGCCGGGTCGGCGAGCAGTTCGCGGTCGGACGGGTGCACGTACGCGGTGATCCCGCGCGCACCGCAGACCGGGGCGACGGAGAAGGTGTGGTCGAGGTGGCCGTGGGTCAGGACGACCGCGGCCGGGCGCAGCCGGTGCTCGGCAAGGAGGTCGTCGAGCTGATCGATTACCCCGATACCGGGATCAATCACCACACACTGCTCGCCCTCGCTCCGCGCGACGACGTAGCAGTTCGTCTCGAATGCCTGCGCGGGTATGGCGGCCACGAACATCAGTCGAGCCTATCGGGCGGCGTCGCGCGGCGGGAATCGCCCAGGTAAAGGTGAGTGGAGCTGGTCAATGCCTCAAATGTCGGTCACAGTTGGTTAACCTGCCCCACCCGGAAGGGCATGTTTGCCCGTACACTCTGGCGGGCGTGTGGTGTGGCACACGCCAGCGTCGCAAAACAGACCGCCACCGTGATAGTCGGAGGGGGAGCACTTCGTGGCCTCCAGTAAGTCCCGCCAGCGCAAGCTCGCCCGCGCAAAGATCGAGCGCCAGCAGGCCCGACGCTATGCCCGGACCCGCCGCAACCGGCAGGTCCAGGCCGGGCTCGCGGTCGGTCTGGTGGTCGTGGTCGCCGTGGTGATCGGCCTGTTCGCCGGCGGGGTCTTCTCCGGCAAGCCGAAGCCGAAGGTGGCCGCGGACACCTGCGGCTGGAACACCCCGCCCAACACCCAGGCGCTGACCAACGTCGGCATGCCGCCGACCAAGGGCGAGCCGCGCACTGGCTCCGAGAACATGACGATCACCACGAACCAGGGCGCGGTGACGGTCAGCCTCGACCTGAGCAAGTCCCCGTGCGCCGCGTCCAGCTTCTCCTACCTGGCCGGCAAGAACTTCTTCAACAACACCACGTGCAGCCGGCTCGTCACCAGCGGCAAGTACCTGCTGACCTGCGGCGACCCGAAGGGCGACGGCACCGGCGGCCCGGCTTACACGTTCGCCGACGAGTACCTGCCGACCGCCCCACCGGCCAGCGCGTCCCCGAGCGCGGCGGCGTCCCCCAGCGCGGCGGCCGACCCGAGCGCCAGCGCCACGGCGAGCCCGGATCCCAGCGCCAGTTCGGCGGCGACCCCGGTGGTCTACCCGGCCGGCACGGTCGCGCTGTGGAACTCCGCACCCGACACCAACGGCAGCCAGTTCTTCATCGTGTACAAGGACACCCCGCTCAACCCGCAGTACACGATCATCGGCACGGTCGCCTCCGGCATGGACGTGGTCAACAAGATCGCCGCGGGCGGCGCCGTGGACACGAACGGCAAGGCGACCACCGACGGCAAGCCGAAGACCACCGTCACGATCCAGACGCTCACGGTCTCCAAGCCCGCCTCGGCGGCGCCGAGCACCGGCGCGAGCGGGTCGCCGGCGGCCAGCCCCACCACCTCAGCGTCCGCGGCCGGGAACTCGTGACCGCGCCAGTCCAGAAGATCATGATCCGGAAGGTTGTCAGACCGTGACGTCGCTCAAAGATCGGCAGCGCGCGGCCGCGCGGGCCCGTCTCGAACGGGAAATGGCCGAGCGGCAACAGGCCGCGGCAGTGCGCCGCCGGCGGGGGTACGCGATCCTGTCGGCGTCGCTGGCCGTGGTGGTGGTCGTCGTCGCGGTGGTCATCGTGTTCGCCGTCACCGGTGGCAAGAAGAAGCCCAGCCCCACCGCCGCGGCCTCGGCCACCGCCGCCGCCGCCGCGTGCGCCTGGACCCCCAGCCCGAATCCGAGCGCTTCCCCGGCCCAGCCGGCGAACCCGGACCTCAAGAACGTCGGTACCCCGCCGACCAGCGGTGAGCCGCGCTCCGGCACCCAGAACCTCACCCTGAACACCAACCTGGGCCCCATCGTCATCCAGATGGACCTGACCCACGCGCCGTGCACCTCGGCGAGCTTCGCGTACCTGGCCAGCAAGAAGTTCTTCGACGGCTCGTCCTGCCACCGGCTGCTCAACACCGGCGACACGCACCTGCTGCAGTGCGGCGACCCGTCGGGTACGGGTCAGGGCGGCCCGACCTACAACTTCGCCGACGAGAACCTGCCCACCGGCCAGCGGCCCGCCTACCCGGCCGGCGTGGTGGCCATGGCGAACACGGGCCAGCCGGGCACCAACGGCAGCCAGTTCTTCATCGTCTTCGGCGACACCGACCTGCCTGCCTCGTACACGGTCTGGGGCAAGGTGACCCAGGGCCTCGACATCGCGTCGAAGGTCGGAGCGGCCGGCGACGACGGGGCGTTCGCCAGCCCCGGCCCGGACGGCTCGCAGGGCCCCGGCGGCGGCCACCCGAAGATGAAGCTGACCTTCAACACCGTCACCGCCGGCCCGGTGCAGGGCGCCTCGGCGAGCCCGGCGCCAGCGGCGTCCGGAAGCACGGCGCCGTCGAGCAGCACGGCACCGTCCGCCGCTTCCTGACCGGACAAACGGCACGAGAAAGGGCCCCGGTCACCCGGGGCCCTTTCTGCGTCTCTGGGTACGTCGCCGCCGTTCCTGCCTAGGTCCGGTCCGCGCGGCGGCCCCGGATCCGCGGTCGGGCTCAGGTGCCCGAGGTGACCCGGTAGGCGTCGTACACGCCGTCCACCTTGCGTACCGCCCCGAGCAGGTGCCCGAGGTGCTTCGGGTCGGCCATCTCGAAGCTGAACTTGCTGACCGCGACCCGGTCCCGGGTGGTGGTCACCGACGCGGACAGGATGTTCACCCGCTCCTCGGACAGCACCCGGGTCACGTCGGCGAGCAGCTTGTGCCGGTCCAGCGCCTCCACCTGGATAGCGACCAGGAACGAGGACGCGCTGGTCGGCTTCCAGGTCACCTCGACGATGCGCTCCGGCTGGCTCCTCAGATCACCGGAGTTCACGCAGTCATCGCGGTGCACGCTGACCCCGCCGGTACGGGTGACGAAGCCGTAGATCGCGTCCGGCGGTACCGGCGTGCAGCACCGGGCCAGCTTGATCCACACATCGGAGACGCCGACCACGACGACGCCCGGATCGTAGGCGGCACCCCGTGCCCGGGGCGGCCGGGTCGCGACCGCGGTCTCGGCGATGTCCTCGACCGCGCCCTCTTCGCCGCCGTACGCGGCGACCAGCCTGGACACCACGGTCTGCGCCGAGACCTGGCTCTCCCCCACCGCCGCGTACAGCGACGCGACGTCGGCCAGGTGCAGTTCGCGGGCGATCGTCATCAGCGTCTCGGCGGTCAGCATCCGCTGCAGCGGCAGGCCCTGCTTGCGCATGGCCTTGGTGATCGCCTCCTTGCCGGCCTCGATCGCCTCCTCGCGCCGTTCCTTGTTGAAGTACTGCCGGATCTTGGTGCGGGCCCGGGGGCTCTTGACGAAGCCCAGCCAGTCCTGCGTCGGCCCGGCGCTCTCCGACTTGGACGTGAAGATCTCGATCACGTCGCCGTTGGACAGCGCGGACTCCAGCGGTACCAGCTTGCCGTTGACCCGCGCCCCGATGCACTTGTGGCCGACGTCGGTGTGCACCGCGTACGCGAAGTCGACCGGCGTGGAACCGGTCGGCAGCGCCACCACGTCGCCCTTGGGCGTGAAGACGTACACCTCCTGGCTGGACAGGTCGAAGCGCAGCGCGTCGAGGAACTCGCTCGGGTCGCTCGCCTCCCGCTGCCAGTCCAGCAACTGGCGCAGCCAGGTCATCTCGTCGATGTGCGCCGGCGGCCCGACGATCGTCAGGGCCTTGTTCTCCTTGTACCGCCAGTGCGCCGCGATGCCGTACTCCGCGGTGCGGTGCATCGCGTTCGTACGGATCTGCATCTCCACCGGCTTGCCGTTCGGCCCGATCACCGTGGTGTGCAGCGACTGGTACATGTTGAACTTCGGCATCGCGATGTAGTCCTTGAACCGGCCCGGCACCGGCTGCCAGTTGGCGTGGATGACGCCCAGCGCCGCGTAGCAGTCGCGCACCGTGTCGACCAGGATCCGCACCCCGACCAGGTCGTAGATCTCCGCGAACTCCCGGCTGCGGCTGATCATCTTCTGGTAGATCGAGTACAGGTGCTTCGGCCGGCCGGTCGTCTCCGCCTTGATCTTCGAGTTGCGCAGGTCGACGGCGACCCGCTGGGTCACCTGCCGCAGCAACGCGTCGCGCTGTGGCGCGTGCTCGTTGATCAGCCGGTTGATCTCCTCGAACTTCTTCGGGAACAGCGTGCCGAACGCCAGATCCTCCAGCTCCCACTTGATCGTGTTCATGCCGAGCCGGTGGGCCAGCGGAGCCAGGATCTCCAGCGTCTCCTTGGCCTTCTGCTCCTGCTTGGGCCGGGGCAGGAAGGTCAGGGTACGCATGTTGTGCAGCCGGTCGGCCAGCTTGATGACCAGTACCCGGGGGTCCTTCGCCATCGCCACGACCATCTTGCGGATCGTCTCCGCCTTGGCCGCGTCGCCCAACTTGACCTTGTCCAGCTTGGTCACGCCGTCGACGAGCAGCGCGACCTCACCGTCGAAGTCGACGCGCATCTGGTCGAGCGTGTAGTCCGTGTCCTCGATGGTGTCGTGCAGCAGCGCGGCGACCAGCGTGGTGGTGTCCATGCCCAGATCGGCCAGTTGGGTGGCGACCGCCAGCGGGTGGGTGATGTAGGGGTCGCCGGACTTGCGGTACTGCCCGCTGTGCCACTGTGCGGCCGTCTCGTACGCCCGCTGGAGCAGCCGGATGTCCGCCTTGGGATGGCTGGCCTTGTGCACCGCGATCAGCGGTTCGAGCACCTCGCTGATCTGCTGGGTCTGCCACGGCGCGTTGAACCGGGCGAGCCGGGCCCGCACCCGCCGGCCGGTCGGGGCGCTGGACAGGGCCAGCGGCAGCCCGCCGGAGTCCTCGCCGCCCGCGCTGCGTACGGCGGTGTTGCGCACGGCCGTGCTGACGCCGCCGTTCGGGAAGGGAACGATCGCGCCGGCCCGGTCATCCACCGCGTCGGCCGTGCTGACGGCAGCCTCCCGCGTGCGTACGTCATCGGCGCCCTCGGCCGGAGACGCCACGTCGCTCGACACTGGCCGCTCCCTCATCTCGCCGGCTGAGATAGGCAATGCTACCCGTCGCGGGCCGCGATCAGACCCGCGTACACCCGGCGGTTCTCCCCCACCAGACGCAGGTCACACCGTCAGAAGGGCATGAACCGGACGTCCGGCCAATCGCTTGCGGCCCCCCAGGAAGGCCAACTCCAGCAGCACCGTGAAGCCGATCACGTCGCCCCCGGCCCGCTCCACCAGACCCAGCGTAGCCTCCGCCGTACCCCCGGTGGCCAGGACATCGTCGACGACGAGTACCCGCTGCCCGGCGACGAACGCGTCGGCGTGCACCTCCAGGACGGCCTCGCCGTACTCCAACTCGTACGAGGCGGAGAGCACCTGCCGGGGCAGCTTGCCGGCCTTACGCACCGGGACCACCCCGACCCCGGCCGCGTATGCCACCGCGGCCGCGATCACGAACCCCCGCGCCTCGATCCCGGCCACCACGTCGAAGGCATCCCGGCCGTAGTGCTCCAGAATGCCGTCGATCACCCCGCGGAAGCTCGTCCCGTCGGCGAACAACGGGGACAGGTCCTTGAACACGACGCCGGCCTGGGGAAAGTCCGGTACGTCGAGGACCCGCTCCGCGACCAGCTTGGCGACGGCGTCGCCGCCGTCGCCCTCAACCATCGTCAACGCTGGCTCCGCTTCCACCCGCTCAATGCCGGTTCCACCCGCTCAATGCCGGCGCTTGCCGCCACCGGATCGGCCGGACCGGCTCGCACCCGGTCGGGTCGCGGCCGGACGCTTGCCGGTGGCCGGCTTGGCTCCCGTCCGCGGCGCGGCACCGGCCAGCGCGTCCACCGGCACCTCGGACTCCTCGTCGGCCGTGGCGGTGTCGTCGGCATCGGCCGGCGCCTTCGAGCCCTTCGACCGGCTCGCCGGTGCCGCCACCGCCGCCTTGTTCGCCGCCGACTTGGCGTCGGCCGCCCGCTTGTTCAGCACCCGGTTGGTGTGGTTGCGGTAGCGCAGGTCGAACAGCTTGAAGTCGACCAGCCACGGGGTGGCCAGGAACAGCGAGGAGTACGCGCCGGTGATCATACCGACGAACAGCACCAGCGCCAGGTCCTCGAGCGTACCCACGCCCAGCAGGCCGGCGCCGATGAACAGCAGGCCGGCGACCGGCAGCAGACCGATCAACGAGGTGTTGATCGACCGCATCAGCGTCTGGTTGACCGCCAGGTTGGCCGCCTCGCCGAAGGTGTGGCGGGACGTGCCCAGGATGCCCCTGGTGTTCTCGTCCACCTTGTCGAACACGACGACGGTGTCATACAGCGAATAACCGAGGATGGTCAGCAGGCCGACGACCGTACCCGGAGTCACCTCAAAGTGGATCAATGAGTAGACACCGGCGGTCAGGATCAGGTCGTGGAACAGCGCCAGGACCGCCGCCCCCGACGCCTTGGCGTCCCGGAACCGGAAGCCCATGAACAGGCTCACCGCGGCCAGGAACACGATCAACGCGAGGATCGCCTTGTTCGTGACCTCGCTGCCCCAGGACGAACTGACCTCGGTGTTGTTGATCTGGTTCTGGGTCACCTGCGCGGACTTGGCGAGCGCCGTCTCGGCGTTGTCGCGCTGCGCGTCGGTCAGCTTCTGGGTCCTGATGACGTAGCTCTCGGCCTTACCGGCGCCCGCGGTCTGCACGCTGGATACCGCGACACCGGTGCCCTCGACCGACGAGCGCACCTGCGACAGCGAGGTGCCGGGCTTGACCGGGATCTGGAACTGGTCGCCACCCTTGAAGTCGATGCCCCAGTTGAAGCCGCGGAAGATGATGCTGGCGATGCAGATCAGGATGATCACCGCCGACACCGCGTACCACTTCTTGCGCTGACCGATGAAGTCGATCCGGGTCTCGCCGCGGTACAGCCGGCGGAACCCGCCGCCCGACTCGGTACGTGTCGCCATCTCAGGACTCCTTCGTGCGCACGGCGCCGAACCGCGGTGCTCTGGTCGCCCCGCCGGCCCCTTCGACCGCGGCATCCGAACGCAGGTTACCCAGGCCGGAGAACCTCGGCGAACTGAACCCGTTGGACCGCGACAGCAGGGACACCAGTGGGTGGGTGAACAGGAACACGACCAGCAGGTCGATGATCGTCGACAGGCCGAGGGTGAACGCGAAACCCTTCACCTCGCCGGCCGCGAGCCAGTACAGGATCGCGGCGGCCAGGAACGACACCGCGTCGGCCGACAGGATCGTGCGCCGGGCCCGGACCCATGCCCGGGGTACCGCACTGCGCACCGTTCGGCCGTCCTTCACCTCGTCTTTCAGGCGTTCGAAGAACACCACGAACGAGTCGGCGGTGATACCGATGGCCACGATGAAGCCGGCGATGCCGGCGAGGCTGAGCGCGAAGCCCATCGCCCGGCCGAGCAGCACCAGGGAGGCGAAGACGGTGAACCCGGAGATCGCCAGGCTGGCGATGACCACCAGGCCGAGGCCCCGGTAGTAGAACAGGCAGTAGATGACGACCAGGCCGATGCCGATCAGGCCGGCGAGGATGCCGTAGCGCATCTGCTGCGTGCCCAGAGTCGGGCTCACGTTCTGGGTGCTCTCGATCTTGAAGCTCAGCGGCAGGGATCCGTACTTGAGCTGGTTGGCCAGGGTAGCCGCGGAGTTCTCGTTGATGTTGCCGCCGTTGATGATCGCGTCACCCACGATCACGCTCTGGATCTGCGGGGCGGACACCACCGAGTCGTCCAGCACGATGGCCACCGACGAGTTCTGGCCCGGCTGGCCGGTGCTCGGATCGGTCTGCTGGCCGTCGTTGACCGCTTCCCTGGTCAGCGCAGTCCACTTGCTCTGGCCCTTGCCGGTGAAGCTCAGGCTGACGTTCCAGCCGCCCTGGTTGGTGTCGAATCCCGAGCTGGCACCCTTCACGTCGGTGCCGAGGACCTTGGCCTGGTCCAGGTAGTACTTTGTGTGCACGTTGTCGCCCTGGTCACACGCGACGACCTGCTGGGAGGCGTCGTCCAGCGCGCCCGGCGCGCGGGCGTTGAGCTCGGCGCAGGTGACGGTCGGCAGCAGGAACTGCATCTCCGGCGGCAGCGCGTCGACCTCGTCGCCGGTCAGGTGCGCGAACGGCGCGATCGCGGCGAGCGTGGTCGGGTCGATCTGGGTGGGCGACACCTGACCCGACTCAATCTCGGAGAGCACCTGCTCGCCGGCGGCCCAGGCCGGGCCGAGCTTCGCCTGCACCTGGGTCAGAGTCTTGGCCCGGGACGCGGCGAGCGCCGCCGCGGTCGGGTTCGTGCTCGGGCTGGCGGAGGCCGACGGGGCGGCGCTGCCGGAAGCGGACGGGGCTGGGCTGGCCGAGCTCGACGGGGCCGCACTCGCGGAGGCCGACGGGGTGGCGCTGGGTGTCGCGGAGGCGCTGGGTGTCGCGGAGGTGCTGGGTGTCGGCGTGGACGAGCCGCTGGGTGCCGCGGACGCGCTGGGCGAGGCCGGGGTCGTCGGCGGCTGGTCCTGGGTCGTCTGCAGCACCTTGCGGAACGCCAGCTTGGCCGGCTGCACCAGCTGGCGAAGCTGGTTGGGGTCGTCGTTCGCGACGTTGACCACGATGTTCCGGTTCCCGGCCGTGACCACCTCGGGCTCGGCGACGCCGCTGGCGTTGACCCGGTTCTCGATGATCTGGCGGGCGGTGTTGAGGTCGGTCGCGTTCGGCGCCTTGCCGTCGGGACTTATGGCGCTCAGCGTCATACTCGTCCCGCCCTTGAGATCAAGGCCGAGCTTGGGCTCCGGCTTCTTGTCGCCAGTGAAGAACACCAGCGCATAGAGGCCGGCGAGGATGACCGCGAGTACGGCAAAGTACCGCGTCACCTTGATGCGTCCAGAGGGTGCGGCCACGGCTGTCCCGTCTTTTCCTGTCTGTGTGAGGAGTGTCGGGCGCTACGACGATCCGGTGCGGATCAGTCCTTGCGCTCGATCACCTTGTCGTCGGTCTCTTCGGTCTCGTCGACCTCATCGGTCTCGCCGGCCTCATATGCCTCGTCGGCCTCATCGGTTTCGTAGTCGGCCTCCTCCTCGGCCTCGGCCTCCTCGTGCGACGCCGGGGTCACCGTGCGCGCCACCGCGCCCCGAGCGAACCGGATGATCACATCAGGCGAGACCTCAAGGCTGATCGTGCCCGCCTCGTCATCAACCTCGGCGACCGTGCCGTAGACACCGCTACCCGTCATCACCTCGTCGCCGATGCCCAGCTTCGACTGCATCGCCTGCACGTCACGGTTCCGGCGCTGCTGAGGGCGGATGAAAAGGAGATACAGCGCCCCGAAGAGGAGAATGATGAACACGAACGGCAAATAACTGCTGCCGCCTGAACTCGATGCTGCGAGTGGCACCGCCAACGACCTTCCGAAGGGGTCCGCCGGCATCAGGCGATGCTGGCGGACCGGGTGTGCGTCCTGTCCGGACCGCGGCGAGTCTAGTCGGTCACACTCGGACACCAAGCAGGACGTAGATCACGGTCCGGTTACGGGGCCGTGACCGACCATTATGGCTCCAAGCCGAACAGGTCGGGCGCCGAAGGGGCGCCGCTGCCAAAAATACCATTTGGTGGAGTCTTGCCCAGGTGACGCCACCCACTCGCGGTAGCCACCCGACCGCGCGGGGTACGGGCCAGCAAACCGGCCCGTACCAGGAAGGGTTCGCAGACCTCCTCCACGGTGTCCGGTTGCTCCCCGACCGCGACCGCGAGCGTCGACAGGCCCACCGGACCGCCGCCGAAACTGCTCACCAGGGCCGTGAGCACCGCCCGGTCCAGCCGGTCCAGGCCCAGCTCATCGACGTCGTACACGCGCAGCGCGGCCCGGGCGACGTCCCTGGTCACGACCCCGTCGGCGCGGACCTCCGCGTAGTCACGGACCCGGCGCAGCAGGCGGTTGGCGATCCGTGGGGTGCCCCGGGACCGGCCGGCGATCTCGACCGCCCCGTCATCGGCGACCGGTACCGCGAGGATCCGCGAGGAGCGGATCACCACCTGCTCCAGCTCGTGGGGGTCATAGAAGTCGAGGTGCGCCACGAAGCCGAACCGGTCGCGCATCGGCCCGGTCAGCAGCCCGGACCGGGTCGTCGCGCCGACCAGCGTGAACGGCTCGACGTCCAGCGGGATCGCGGTGGCACCCGGCCCCTTGCCGACCATGACGTCGACCCGGAAGTCCTCCATCGCGCTGTAGAGCAGTTCCTCGGCCGGCTTGGCGATCCGGTGGATCTCGTCGATGAACAGCACGTCGCCCTCGGCGAGGCTGGTCAGGACCGCGGCGAGGTCGCCGGAGCGCTCGATCGCGGGGCCGCTGGTGATCCGCAGGCTCGAACCCAGCTCGGCCGCGACGATCATGGCCAGCGTGGTCTTCCCCAGGCCCGGCGAGCCGGACAGCAGGATGTGATCGGGCGCGGTGCCCCGGCGCACCGCGCTGCGCAGCAGCAGGTCCAACTGCTCGCGGACCCGGTGCTGGCCGATGAATTCGCCGAGCCGCTTCGGACGCACGCTGGCCTCGGCGTCGCTCTCCTCCGGGTCGGCCAGCGCCGAAACGACGTCGCTCACCGCGCCCTGCCGAGCAGCCGGATGGCCTGCCGGAGCAGAACCTGAACCGGGGGGACCTCGCCGTCGAGCGACTCCGCGACGCTGGCGACCGCCTGCTCGGCCTGGCTCGCCGTCCAGCCGAGCCCGATCAGGCCCTGGCGGACCTGCTCCGGCCAGGCGTTGGCGCCCACCGGGGCCCCCGCGCCGTCCAGCGACCCGCCCAGCGCCACCGGCCCGATCTTGTCGCGCAGCTCCAGGACCAGCCGTTCGGCGCCCTTCTTGCCGATGCCCGGCACCCGGGTCAGGGTCGTGAGGTCCGCGTTCGCGATCGCCTTGCGTACCGTGTCGGGGCCGTGCACCGCGAGCACCGCCTGGGCCAGCCGGGGGCCGACCCCGCTGGCCGTCTGCAACAACTCGAAGAGGTGCTTCTCGTCGTCGTCGGTGAACCCGTACAACGTCAGCGAGTCCTCCCGGACCACCAGGCTGGTGGCCAGCCGGGCCTGCTCACCCACCCGCAGGGCGGCGAGCGTACCGGGGGTGCAGTGGACGGACAACCCGACGCCGCCCACCTCGACCACCGCCCCGTCCGCGGACACCGCCGCGACCCGACCGCGCACGCTGGCAATCATCTGGGCCCTCCCCGTTGCGCCGCGGCGGCGAACCTGGCCCGGGTGCCCCCGCGCCAGATGTGGCAGATGGCCAGGGCCAGCGCGTCGGCCGCGTCCGCCGGCCGGGGCGGCTCCGCCAGCCGCAGCAGCCTGGTCACCATCGCCGTCATCTGTGCCTTGTCCGCCTGACCGGAGCCGGTCACCGCGGCCTTCACCTCGCTCGGCGTGTACATCTGCACCGGCAGGCCGGCCCGGGCGGCGGTCAGCACCGCGACCGCGCCGGCCTGGGCCGTGCCCATGACGGTGCGCACGTTGTGCTGGCTGAAGACCCGCTCGACGGCCACGCTGTCCGGACTGTGTTCGGCGACCAGGTCCGTCAGGTTGCGGTCCAGATGCAGCAGCCGGGTGGGCAGCTCGTCCTGCGCATCGGTGTAGATCACGTAGTAGGCCACCAGGGTGCAGGCCCGGCCCGGTACGCCCTCGACGACACCGACCCCGCAGCGGGTCAACCCCGGGTCCACGCCCAGCACCCGCACGCTGCCCTCCCGTGTCCCGCCGTACGTATGTTCGTAAGACCCTATCGGCGCTCACGTCCGGGGCACCAGGCGACACGCCCCGGCGGCGCCGGGACGGTCATCACGGGACGGTCAATGACGGGACGGTCAGACCGGTTCGCCGGACGGTGCCACGGCGATCGCCGGCCAGATCGCGTCGACCAGTCGCTGAACCGCGTCCTCGCGGCGCCCCCCTGGTTCCCAGTCGACGAGGGTGCGCGCGATCAGCGGGCCGATCAGCATCGCCACGATCGTGTCGAGGTCGAGGTCCGGACGCAGCGTGCCCTCGGCGATGCCGCGCTGCAGGACGCTGCGCAGCAGTTCGTTGCGCGGCGCACTGATGCGCCGGTACACGTCGCGCAGTTCCGGGCTGCGCTGCATCTCGGCGACCAGGCAGGGCATGATCCGGCCGGCCCGGGTGTTTTCCGCACGGCCCGCCGGGGCGAGCAGCGCGATCAGGTCGTCCCGGACCGAGCCGCCGGCCACGGTCGCCGGCTCCCCCTTGACCGTGGCCACGGCATCGAACAGCAACGCTTCCTTGTTCGCCCACCGCCGGTAGATGGTGGCCTTGCCGACGCCGGCCCGAGCCGCGACGGCCTCGATGGACAGCCCGTCGAACGGCGTGCCCTCGGCCAACATGTCGAGGATGGCCTCGATGATCGCCATATCGACACGCGCACTGCGCGGCCGGCCAGGAGCCTTGCGGTCCTGGTCGGCCGACGCAGGTTCAGCTGCGGTGGTCATCATGACATTGTTACCGATGAGTTAC
Source organism: Rugosimonospora sp. (assembly GCA_036494675.1). GTDB lineage: Bacteria > Actinomycetota > Actinomycetes > Mycobacteriales > Micromonosporaceae > Rugosimonospora. Next base: position 28,740 of record DASXOA010000073.1, on the reverse strand, counting down.
GCCTCGGCCAATTCGAGCTGCTCTTCGGCGAGCGACTCGGCCACGTCCGCGTTCGGCGCGTGTACCGTCGCGGAGCTGCGCGGCAGCCAGCCGAGTACCACGACGATGCCGATGAGCCCGACCAGTACCGATCCGGCCGCCGCCCAGTGCATCGCGGCGATGAACGCGTCGTTACCCGCGTCGATCAGCGACTTGCCCGGTGCGCCCAGCTGCCCGGCGACCGCGTACGTGCCGGAGACCGACTGGCGGGCGGTCTCCTTCGCCCCGGCCGGCACCCCGGCCAGGTGCCCGGCCATCCGGCCGCGGTACACCGCGGTGAGGATCGAGCCGAGGATCGCGACACCGAGCGCGCCGCCGACCTGGCGGATGGTGTTGCCCACCGCCGAGCCCACGCCCGCCTTCTCCCGCGGCAGGGTCGACATGATCGACTCGGTCGCCGGCGGCATCACGAGGGCCATGCCCGCGCCCTCCAGGAAGAACAGGACGCCGACCAGCCAGATCGGGGTACTCGCGCCGACTCCCACGAAGCCGATGAGCGAGAGGGTCACGAGCGCCATGCCACCCGCACAGACCGCCTTCGGCCCGTACCGGCGCACCAACGCCGCGCTGCGCGGGGCGAAGATCAGCTGAGCGACGGCGAACGGGGTCATCAGCACGCCGGTCTCCAGCGGGCTGTAGGCGCGGACGAGCTGCAGGTAGAACGCGATGAAGAACAGCGTGCCCATGCCGGCGAAGAACACCAGGCCGACCGAGGCGACCGCACCGGAGAAGCGCGGGTTCGCGAACAGTTTCACGTCCAGCGACGGGTACTGCAGCCTGCGTTCGACCAGTACGAACGCGACCAGGATCACGGCGGACCCTACTAGTGAGCCCCAGGCCTGCGGGTGCTGGAAGCCGTGGTCGCCGCCGTTGATGATGCCGTACACCAGCAGCACGAGCCCGGCGATGGACAGCAGCACTCCGGCCACGTCGACGCGCCCCGGCCGGGGATCGCGGGACTCCGGTACCAGCAGGGTCGTCGCGATGATGCCGAACACCAGGATCGGCACGTTGATCAGGAAGACCGAGCCCCACCAGAAGTGCTCCAGCAGGACACCGCCGAGCACCGGGCCGATCGCGACACCGAGGCCGACGGAGCCGGCCCAGATGCCGATGGCGCGGGCACGTTCCCGGGGGTCGAACACGTTCGAGATGATCGACAGGGTGGCGGGCAGGATCGCGGCGCCACCGATGCCCATCAGCGAGCGGGCGATGATGAGTTGGCCGGGCGACTGCGCGTACGCCGAGGCGAGCGAGGACAGGCCGAACAGCACCATGCCGAGCAGGAGGATCTTGCGGCGACCGATCCGGTCACCGAGCACGCCCCAGGTGAACAGGAGGCCGGCGAAGACCAGCGTGTAGGAGTTGATCGCCCATTCGAGGTCGCTCTGCGACGCCCCCAGGCCGTGGTGCGGGTCGGAGATGACCTTCAGCGCCACGTTGAGCACGGTGTTGTCGAGCACGACAACGACCAGGCTCACGATGAGGACGGCGAGGATTGTCCACCGGCGCGGATGGCCGGTGTTGGTGGTTGGTGGTGCGTCCACGTTCGGTTCCCCCGGAATCGATACGGTACGGTTTCGTATTCGCGATGAACGCTACTCCGCGCTCATTCGATACGGAACCGTTCCGTAACGAAAACCCTGTGACGCTACTTACCCCGGGGACATACCCGTCCCACCCGACCGGATCCGCGCCGGTCAGGGAGCCGATCAGGCGTCGATCTTGGCCAGCAGGTCGTCGCTGACGTCGAAGTTGGCGTACACGTTCTGCACGTCGTCCGAGTCCTCCAGCGCGTCGATCAGCTTGAAGATCTTCCGCGCACCGTCCTCGTCCAGCGGCACCGTCACGCTCGGCACGAACGACGACTCGGCCGACTCGTACTCCAGCCCGGCACCCTGCAGCGCGCTGCGGACCGCGACCAGGTCGGTCGGCTCCGAGACCACCTCGAACGCCTCACCGAGGTCGTTGACCTCCTCGGCACCCGCGTCGAGCACCGCACCCAGCACGTCGTCCTCGGACAGTTGGGTGGATTTCGGCACGATCACCACGCCCTTGCGCGAGAACATGTAGGCCACGCTGCCCGCGTCGGCGAGGTTGCCGCCGTTGCGGGTCAACGCGACCCGTACGTCGGTGGCCGCCCGGTTGCGGTTGTCGGTGAGGCATTCGATCAGGAACGCCACTCCGCTCGGGCCGTACCCCTCGTACGTCACCGACTGGTAGTCGGCGCCGCCGGCCTCCTGGCCGGAGCCGCGCTTGACCGCCCGGTCGATGTTGTCGTTCGGGACCGAGTTCTTCTTGGCCTTCTGGATGGCGTCGAACAGCGTCGGGTTGCCGGCCACGTCACCGCCGCCGGTACGCGCGGCCACCTCGACGTTCTTGATGAGGCGGGCGAACAGCTTGCCGCGTTTGGCGTCGATGACCGCTTTCTTGTGCTTGGTCGTCGCCCACTTTGAGTGGCCGGACATTACCCCTCCGTCATAGTCTGTGCCTCGCGGACCAGCTCCACGAAGAGCCGGTGTACGCGAAGGTCACCAGTGAGCTCGGGGTGGAAGGCGGTCGCGAGCAGATTGCCCTGCCGAACCGCGACAATCCTACCCGCGGCCGGACCTTCCTCAATCGTCCCTATCACCCGAACGTCTTCGGCGACCCGTTCGACCCATGGCGCCCGGATGAAGACGGCGTGAAACGCGGGCCCGTCGACGCCGTCCAGGCGCACCGGCGCCTCGAACGAGTCGACCTGCCGGCCGAACGCGTTGCGCCGCACGGCCATCTCGATGCCGGCGAAGGATTCCTGGTCGGGGCGGCCGTCCAGGACCTCCGCGGCCAACATGATCATGCCGGCGCACGAACCGTACGCGGGCATGCCGCCGGCGATCCGCTTGCGGACCGGGTCGGCCAGCCCGAACTCGATCGCGAGCTTGCTGATCGTGGTCGACTCGCCGCCCGGGATGACCAGGGCGTCGACAGCCTCCAGCTCTTCCGGCCGGCGCACCGGGCGCGCACGCACCCCGCACTCGGTCAGCGCGCGGAGGTGCTCACGCACGTCACCCTGCAGGGCGAGCACGCCGATGGTCAGGTCGCCGGTCGCCTGATCGCCGGCGGCGCCGGGGAACGCGGCGTCGCGCCCCGCTGTCCCCGCGGTCACCAGCCGCGCTCGGCCAGCCGGTGAGGCTGGGGGATCTCGTCGACGCTGATGCCGACCATCGCCTCGCCGAGCCCCCGGGAGACCTTGGCGATCACGTCCGGGTCGTCGTGGAAGGTGGTCGCCCGCACGATCGCCGCGGCCCGCTGCGCCGGGTTGCCGGACTTGAAGATGCCCGAGCCGACGAACACACCCTCGGCGCCGAGCTGCATCATCATCGCGGCGTCGGCCGGGGTCGCGATGCCACCCGCGGTGAACAGCACGACCGGCAGCTTGCCGGTCTCCGCGATCTCCTTCACCAGCTCGTACGGGGCCTGGAGCTCCTTGGCCGCGACGAACAGCTCGTCCGGGGACATCGAGGTGAGCCGCCGGATCTCCGAGCGGATCTGGCGCATGTGGGTGGTCGCGTTCGAGACGTCACCGGTGCCCGCCTCGCCCTTGGACCGGATCATCGCGGCGCCCTCGGTGATCCGGCGCAGCGCCTCGCCCAGGTTGGTCGCCCCGCACACGAACGGCACGGTGAACGCCCACTTGTCGATGTGGTTGGCGTAGTCGGCGGGCGTCAGCACCTCGGACTCGTCGACGTAGTCGACGCCGAGCGACTGAAGCACCTGCGCCTCCACGAAGTGCCCGATGCGGGACTTGGCCATCACCGGGATGGAGACCGCGGCGATGATGCCGTCGATCATGTCCGGATCCGACATCCGGGAGACGCCGCCCTGGGCCCGGATGTCGGCCGGCACGCGCTCCAGCGCCATGACCGCGACCGCTCCCGCGTCCTCGGCGATCTTCGCCTGGTCCGGCGTGACCACATCCATGATCACACCGCCCTTGAGCATCTCGGCCATCCCCCGCTTGACCCGGGCGGTGCCGGTCACGGAGTTCGAGACGGTGCTGACCGGGTTCTCCGACACGGTGGAACGCCCTCCTCACGCTGGGATTTGAGATCTCAATGATACGTTGCCGCACGCCGCGGCCCGAACAGCCAATCGGTGGCCGGTGGCATGGAACACGCCCGCCCCGGCCTGCGGATCAACCGACCGTGATCTCGTCGAGCATCGGGTCGTCCACGTCGAAGTACTGCGGCTGCGGGTGCTTGCGGGTCAGCCGGAGCAGCCGTACCAGCCGCTGGCGCCGCACCGCCAGAGCGTCGCGTACCAGGTCGTTGTGCACCTGGCGGCCCAGCGCCACCCGGCGGCTGGCCACCACCACGTCGCTCAGGTCCGAGCTACGCGGCCTGGGCAGCGTGCGCAGCGCCCTGGTCAGGTCGTTCTCGGCCAGTTCCCGCTCCTCGGGCAGGGCATCGCGCGCCGCGCGGGCCAGCGCCTGCAGCTCCGGCCGCCCCAGCACCCCGGCGAGTTCGGTGGCAGCCGCGGCCCGGCGGGCCAGGTGTGCGTCCAGCGCGTGCTGGGCGGCCAGGGCCCGCGCATGCAGCCGGTCCACCCGTGCCGCCGTCCAGGTGATGTAGGTGGCGATCAATACCACGATCGCGACCACGCCGACGATCCACCACACGAATGCCCACCCTAGCCAAGACTCCCTGCGCGTGGTGGCTCGTCGAGGTCGGCCACGACACCCCGGGTGGCCTCGATCGCCGTTGCGTAGACCTCCAGTACACGCTCCGCGACCATCGGCCAGTCCAGGGCGGCCACCACCTGCCGGGCCCGGCCGGCCAGCTCCGCGCGCCGGGCCGGATCGTCCAGCAGCCGCTCCAGCGCGGCGGCCAGGGCGGCGGCGTCGCCGACCGGGAACAGCTCGCCGGCCCGGCCGCCGTCCAGCACCCGCCGGAACGCGTCCAGGTCGCTGGCCACCACGGGTGCGCCGGCGGCCATCGCCTCGGTCAAGATCATGCCGAACGATTCGCCGTGGGTGTTCGGCGCGGCGTACACGTCGATGCTGCGCAGCATCCGCGCCTTGTCCGGTTCGGAGACCTTGCCGAGGAAGGTGACGCCGTCCGGCAGTTCGCCGAGCTCGTCCAGCTCCCCCGGGCCGGCCACGAGCAGCCGCAGCCCGGGCCGCTGGGCGGCGACCCGCCGGTACGCGTCCAGCAGGATCGGGAAGCCCTTGCGGGGCTCGGTGAACCGGCCGAGAAACCCCACCGTCCCGCCCTCGCCGGGCCACCCGGGCAGCGGCGTGGCCTCGGCGAACCTGGCCACCGCGACCCCGTTGGGGATCTCCCAGGCGCCGCCGTCCAGGTGCTCGACCTGCACCCGGCGGGCAAGGTCGCTCACCGCGATCCGTGCGGTGATCTTCTCGAGTACCAGCTGGAGCAGCCCCTGCGCGGCGACGATCGCCCGGGACCGGGTCATCGCGGTGTGGAAGGTGGCGACCACCGGCGACCGGGAGTAGAGCACGGCCAGCATCGACAGGCTCGGCGAGATCGGCTCGTGCACGTGCAGCACGTCGAACCGGCCGGCGGACAGCCACCTGCGCACCCGGGTCGCGGAAATCGGCCCGAACGCCAGCCGGGCCACAGAGCCGTTGTACCGGACCGGAACCGCGCGGCCGGCGGGCACCACGTACGCGGGCAGCGGCTCGTCCTCGTCGGCGGGCGCCAGCACGCTCACCGTGTGTCCGAGCCCGATCAACGATTCGGCGAGATCATGCACATGGTTCTGCACGCCGCCCGGGGTATTGAACGAATACGGGCATACGATGCCGATCCGCACGCCGCCTCCTACCGGCCGGCTTCGTCGTCTGTCGCCCCGGCTCCGTCGCCTGTGCCGACGGCCCGGTCATCCCCCACGACGGCTCGGTCATCTCTCACAACGGGTCTGCCGCCATCCATCACAGCATCATCGGGCCACATACGTTGCATCATGTGCCAGTCGGCGGGGTGCGCCGCGATGCCCTCGGCGAGACCGTCGACGATCGTCTGCGCCAACTGGCGGACCCGGGCACCGAACGAGCCGACCTCGGGGCCGGGCAGCGGCAACGGTCCCCGCAGCCGGCCGCGGGCGTCGTTCTCGGTGAACCACATGTCCACCGTGTAGAGCGGGGCACCGGTACGCAGGGCGAGCAGCGCCGGCCCGGGCGGGACGGTGGTACGGGCGCCGAAGAACCGCACCTCGACACCGTTGGCGGTCAGGTCCCGGTCGGCCAGGATCGGCACGACGTACCCGCGGCGCAGCCGCTCCTCCAGCGCCTCGCGCACCGAGCCGTCGCCCCCGGTCAGCGGCAGGATCTCCATGCCCAGCCCCTCCCGGAAGGCGACGAACCTCCGGTACAGGCTCTCCGGCTTGAGCCGCTCCGCCACCGTGATCATCGGCCAGCCGTTCGCGGCCACCCAGGCACCGGCCGCGTCCCAGTTCCCGGCGTGCGGCAGCGCCACCACCGCGCCCCGCCCCGTCGCCACGTCCGCGGCGAGCATGTCGGCGCCGTCCAGGTGGAAGCCGCGCAGGTTCTGCTCCCGGGACTGGCTGGGCAGCCGGAACGCCTCCAGCGCGTACCGGTAGTAGGAGCGCATCGCCCGGCGCACCAGCGCGTCGAGGTCGGCCTCGGACAGGTCCGGACCGACCACCCGGCGCAGGTTGCCGGCCAGCCGGGCGACACCCTTGCCCCGCCGCCTGGTGGTCACGTCGGAGACGGCGTTGAACGCCGGCGCGGTCAGCCCGAGGGGCAGCAGGCGCAGCAGTCGCCAGCCGGCGGCGTAGCCCAGGTCGGCGGTCCGACTCACGGGACCGACCGGGAGGCTTCGCTCTCCAGGACAGCCGAGCGGTCCTGGCGGTACACCGTGACGATCCGCTGGCCGACGGTGATCAGGGAGAGCACGGCGAGCACCCACAGCGCCACGTCGATCGTGTACTTCCAGACGAGCTGCGCGAGCAGCCCGCCGAGCCCGATGATGATCAGGCGCTCGGCGCGCTCCGCGACCCCGACGTTCGCGGTCATGCCCAACCCTTCGGCGCGGGCCTTGGCGTACGACACGACCTGGCCGGCGACCAGGCAGATCAGCGCGGCCACGGCCGCGACGTCCCGACCCTGCGTGACGAGCCAGTAACCCACCGAAGCGAAGATGGCGCCGTCTGCCACCCGGTCCAGGGTGGAGTCCAGAAACGCCCCGAACTTCCCCTTCCGGCCGGACATCCGGGCCATCGTCCCGTCGATCACGTCGGTGAAGGAGCCGACGACGACGATCAGGGTCGCGATCAACAACTGCCCGCGGGCGGCGAAACCGATCGTGCCGACGAGCGTGATGACGGTACCGGCGACGGTCACCATGTCCGGCGTGACGTGCCGGCGCAGCAGCCACCCGGCCAGCGGCCCGAACACGCGGGGTATGCCGGCCCTCGCGACCACGTTGAAGATCTTCAACCTCTGCCTCGCTCGCTCCCGGCCTGCGGCCCGACCCTCCGGCCTGGCGGGTCTCACCATAACGGCGCCGGTGATCGGAACGCTCGCCAGGCCCGACCGGTCTGGTCCGGCCGGTCGGCGACCGGCCCTAAGCTTCGGTGCGTCGGGGTTGTGCCAGCGCTCTCACCGGAGTGGAATCGCAACCAAGAGGTAACCCGGCGTTCAGGAGCGCCAATCCGTCGGCGCTCGGACACCCAGACCGAGGGAGGTGCGCCGATGGCGCAGAAGGCCCAGGAGAAGGGAGTCACCGGCCCGGCGCCGGTGGTGGACGAGCCCGGCAGGGTACGCAACGTGGTGCTCGTCGGGCACTCCGGCTCGGGTAAGACGACTCTGGTGGAGGCGCTGCTCGCGGCGACCGGCACGATCGGCCGGGCGGGCTCCGTCACCGAGGGCACCACGATCAGCGACTACGACCCGGCGGCAGTGCGCCAGCAGCGGTCGGTGAGCCTGTCCTGCGCCCCGCTGCTGCACGGCGACATCAAGGTCAACCTGCTGGACACCCCGGGTTACGCCGACTTCGTCGGCGAACTGCGCGCCGGCCTGCGCGCCGCGGACGCGGCGCTGTTCGTCGTGTCGGCCGTCGACGGCATGGACGCGGCGACCGGGGCGCTGTGGGAGGAGTGCGCGGCGGTCGGCATGCCCCGGGCCGTCGCGGTGACCCGGCTGGACCACCAGCGGGCCGACTTCGACGAGACGGTCGCGCTGTGCCGGCGGGTGTTCGGCGACAACGTGCTGCCGCTCTACCTGCCCCTGCACGGCGACGACGGGATCTCCGTGGTCGGCCTGATCGGGCTGATCTCGCAGCGCGTGTTCGACTACTCCGACGGCTACCCGCCGCAGATGCGTGAGCCCGACGCCGAACACCTGCCGGCCATCGAGGACGCCCGGGGCGAACTGCTGGAGGGGATCATCGCGGAGAGCGAGGACGAGACCCTCATGGACCGCTACCTCGGCGGCGAGGAGATCGAGTCCTCGGTCATCATCGAGGACCTGGAGAAGGCCGTCGCGCATGCCAGCTTCTACCCGGTCATTCCGGTCTGCGCGGAGACCAAGGTCGGCCTCGACGCCCTGCTGGAGATCCTGACCAGCGCGTTCCCGTCCCCGCCCGAGCACACCCTGCCGGCCGTCACCGGCCTGAACGGCGAACCGCGCGCACCGCTGACCTGCGACGCCCATGGCCCGCTGGTCGCCGAGGTGGTCAAGACGACCGTCGACCCGTACGTCGGCCGGGTGTCGCTCGTCCGGGTCTTCTCCGGCACGCTGAGCCCGGAGAGCGCGGTGCACATCTCCGGCCACGGCATGGAGCAGCGCGGCCACGCCGACCACGACGCCGACGAGCGGGTGGCCCACATCTACTCCCCGCTCGGCTCGCAGGTGCGCGAGGTGCCGTACTGCGTGGCCGGCGACATCTGCGCGATCACCAAGTCGACGACCGCGGAGACCGGCGACACCATCTCCGGCAAGGACGATCCGGTGCTGGTCGAGCCGTGGCAGATGCCCGAACCGCTGCTGCCGGTGGCGATCGTGGCGAAGACCCGGTCCGACGAGGACGCCCTGGCCAAGAACCTGGGCCGGCTCGTCGCCGGGGACCCCACGCTGCGGTTGGAACGCAACCCCGAGACCCATCAACTGGTGCTGTGGTGCATGGGCGAGGCGCACGCCGACGTGGTTCTGGACCGGCTGCGGGCCGGCGGCGTCGAGCTGGACACCGAGCCGGTCAAGGTGGCGCTGCGCGAGACGTTCGGCACGTCGTCGAAGGGCCACGGCCGGCACGTCAAGCAGTCCGGTGGGCACGGCCAGTACGCGGTCTGCGACATCGAGGTGCAGCCGCTGCCCCGGGGCGCCGGCTTCGAGTTCGTCGACAAGGTGGTCGGCGGCGCCGTACCCAACAACTACATCCCGAGCGTGGAGAAGGGGGTACGGGCGCAGATGGAACGCGGGATCGCCGCCGGGTACCCGGTCGTCGACCTGCGGGTGACGCTCTTCGACGGCAAGGCCCACTCGGTGGACTCCTCGGACGCCGCGTTCCAGACCGCCGGCAGCATGGCGCTCAAGGAAGCCGCCGACAAGGGTCAGTTGGCCCTGCTCGAACCGGTGGACGAGATCTTCATCCGGGTACCCGACTCCTTCGTCGGCGCCGTGATGAGCGACCTGTCCAGCCGGCGCGGCCGGGTCCTGGGTACCACGCCGGACGAGAACGGCGCCGAGAAGACCGTGGTGCACGCCGAGGTACCGGCGACGGAACTGGTCCGGTACGCGGTGGAGTTGCGCGCCATGACCTCGGGTACCGGTACCTTCCGGCGCACCTTCGCCCGCTACGACCCGATGCCCGCCAACCTGGCCGACCAGGTCAAGAAGGAGCACGCCGCCGCCCACGGCTGAGCGGCGGCGCTCCGCTTCAGCGGCCGAGCGGGCCGCCTATCCCGCTTCAGCGGCCGAGCAGGCCGGCGATCTCGGCGACCTGCTCGGCCGTCAGCGGGCCGTGCTCCAGCGCACCGGCGTTCTCCTCGACCTGCGCGACGGTGCGGCAGCCGGGGATCGGTACCGTCCGCGGGCTGCGCGCCCACAGCCAGGCCAGCGCGCCCTGGGCGAGGCTGCGCCCGCCGCTGGTCAGGATGTCGCGCACCGCGTCCACCCGGGCCAGCCATTCCGGCGAGGGTCGGCCGTCGCGGAAGTAGCTCAGCCACTCCGGCGCGATGCCGCGCACATCGTCTTCGCTTAGCCGCGACTCCGCCGTGTACTTGCCGGTCAGCAGGCCCATCGCCAGCGGCCCGCGGTTCACGCTGGCCAGGTCGAACCGGTCGCACATGGCCAGCATCGCGGGCGCGTCGCGCAGCACCGAGAAGTCGTGCTGCACCGCGACCACCGAGTCGCTCGCCGCGGCGAACGCGGCGACCCGTTCCGGGTCGTCGGTGCTCCACGCGTAGGCGCGGATCGAGCCGGCCTTCACCAGTTCGTCGAGCACCGGTACCAGGTCCAGGGTGGCCTGCACCGGCAGGTCACCGAGGTGCAACTGGTACAGGTCGACGTGGTCGGTACCGAGCCGGCGCAGCGAGGCTTCCAGCGCGGTACGCACCCCGGCCGGCGTACCGTCCGTCCCGTCCATCTGGCGGGTCTGCTCGTCGAACGTGTTGCCCCACTTGGTGGCGACGACCACCCGGTCCCGGTCGACGCCCAGCGCCCGCCCAAGTACCCGCTCGCTGTGCCCGGCACCGTAGACATTGGCGGTATCGAAGAAGGTGACGCCGAGGTCGAGCGCGCGGCGTACGGCCCGCACCGACTCCTCGTCGTCGACCTGGCCCCAGCCCAGTGGCTGGCTGCCGGACCAGAACGGACCGCCGATGGCCCAGCAGCCCATGCCGAGTGCGCTGACCTCGATCCCGCTTCGTCCCAGAATTCGCGTCGACATCATCCGTCGACAATGCCACCCAGAGTGGGCTCGAAGGCAAGAGGCTTCGGCGACCCGGCGGCCGCGCGCGGCCTCGGCGGGCCGGTCACGGCGGGCTCGATGCCCGGCGCCGGCCACGGCGGCGCGCCCGGCGGCACGGGAGGCGCCGGCGGCACGGAACCCGGCGGCTTCCTCGTCTCGCAGAACCGCCGTCCCACCTTGATCATCGGCAGCTCGACCCACCGGTAGAGCACGTCGGCGAGTGCCAGCGCGATGACGGCGACGAGGACGAACCGGCTGTGACCGCCGACCACCAGCAGGCCCCCGGCCGCGTGAGCGGCGAGGGACTGCACCAGGTAGAGCGAGTAGGACCGGGCACCGATGAAGCGCATCGGCGCCAGCGCCAGGAGCCGCCCCGGCAGGCCGGTGCCGAGCAGCGACGGCAGTAGCACCGCGACCGCGATCGCGTAGATCGAGATGATGCGCTGGGAGTTCAGGGTCGTCGTCAGCCGGGCCACGCCCAGGTGTACGCCGACGAAACACAGCGCCACCGCGAGCGCGACGGCCGGCCGGGTGAGGAAGCTCAGCGCGGAGAACCCCTTCGGGTTGTTCATCACGATCGCGACCAGGCAGCCGAGCAGCAGCACCCCGTAGGGCAGGAACGGATCGGCGGAGTTGCTGGGGGCGAACAGCGGCTCGATGGCGAGCACGCCGAAGGCGAGCACGGCGGTGAGTGCGGCCCGGGCCCGCTTGAGCGCGAGCGCGGTGAAGGCGATCAGCGGCCACACCAGGTAGAACTTCTGCTCGATCCCGATCGTCCAGGTGTGGAAGAGGATCGAGGACGGCGCGAACTCGTTGAAGAACGAGACGTAGTACGGCATCGCCGCGCTGATGTGGAGGGAGTGGTAGCCGGTGTTGCGGGTGGAGATGGCGGTGCTCGCCGCGAGCAGCACGAAGTACACCGGCATGATGCGGAAGACCCGCCGCAGGTAGAACTTCTTGAGCGAGATCGTCGCGTCCCTGGCTTCCTCGCGCAGCATCAGGGTGGTGATCAGGAAGCCGGACAGGACGAAGAAGACCTGTACGCCGATCCACCCGGAGAGCCAGTCGACCCTGCCGTCGTAGTGGAACGCGATGACCATCAGCGCGGCGATCGCGCGCAGCCCGTCCAGCGCGGGGAACCGACGCAGTGCCATGAATTCGGAGTGGCTCAGTGGATGCATGGAACTCCCGAGGGGCGTGGGGCAAGGTCCGGGACTTTACGCCAGTCGCATCGGGGGCCGCAATAGGTCGGGGGCCGCCTCTGTGCGAGGCGGCCCCCGACCGAGCGACTGGTCAGGCCGTCAGCGCGACGCCTCGATGATCTCGGTGGACGGGGTGTCCGCGACCGCGTTGGCGTCGGTGGAGCCGAGCGGACGGGCCGGCGAGGCCCCGCGCGATCCGTTGTCGATGACCGATGCGATCGCCGCGACCACGCTCATCGCCGCCGCCGCGATGAACACCACGACCAGGCCGTGGTGGAACGGTCCGGAGATCAGGTTGGGGAAGAACTCCTTGCCGGTCAGGGTCGCGGCGTGACCTGCGGGCAGGTGGTTCAGCACGCCGTACGGGCCGAGCAACTGCGCCAGCGGGTTGTACCCGAGGAACGCCGCGAACAGGCTGCCCACCGGGGGCAGCGCGCCGATCTGCGTGGCGATCGACGACGGTACGCCCTGGGCCTCCAGGCCGCTGGTCAGCGTGTGTGGCAGGGTCGCCGCCAACCCGATGATCATGAGGCTGAAGAAGATGCCGATGGACAGCGCCGCACCGGAGTTGAAGAACGTGCCGCGCATGCCGGACGCGGCACCGCGCTGAGCGGCCGGTACCGAGCCCATGACGGCCGAGGCGTTGGGCGAGGAGAACAGCCCGGAGCCGAGCCCGTTGACGAGTACCAGCAGGGCGAACAGCCAGTACGGGAAGTTCACCGGCAGCACCACCAGGCCGATGAAGCTGGCCGCGACGACCAGGGCACCACCGACCGCGAACGGCTTGACCCCGAACCGGTCGGACAGCCAGCCGGAGACCGGCCCGGCCACCAGGAAGCCCACCGTCAGCGGGAGCAGGTAGATGCCGGCCCACAGCGGGGTGGACTCGTAGCTGAAGCCGTGCAGCGGCAGCCAGATGCCCTGCAACCAGATGATCAGCATGAACTGCATGCCGCCGCGGCTGATCGCGGCGAGCAACCCGGCCAGGTTCGCGGAGGCGAACGTCCGGTTCTTGAACAACGCGAGGTGGAACATCGGCTCGGCGACGTGCGCCTCGATGAAGCAGAACACCACCAGCAACGCGACGCCGCCGATGAGGCCGGCCAGCACCCACGGGTTGGACCAGCCGGTGTTGTGCCCGCCGTAGGGCTGGATGCCGTACGTGATGCCGGCCAGCAGCGCGGACAGGCCGATCGCGAACGTGGCGTTGCCCCACCAGTCCAGCCGGCCCGGGTTGCGGGCGCCCAACTCGTGCAGGGACACGTACGACCAGATGGTGCCCACGATGCCGATCGGCACGCTGACCCAGAACACGGCGCGCCAGTCCCACTCGGCGAGGACCCCGCCGAGGACCAGTCCGATGAACGAACCGGCGATCGCGGCCACCTGGTTGATGCCCAACGCCATGCCGCGCTGTCGGGCCGGGAACGCGTCGGTCAGGATCGCCGTCGAGTTGGCGAACACCATCGCGCCGCCGACCGCCTGCACCACCCGCCAGCCGATCAGCCACAGCGCGCCGGCGCCGTGCAGGAACGGATCCAGCGACAGGGCGATCGAGGCGACGGTGAACACCACGAAGCCGAGGTTGTACAGCTTGACCCGGCCGAACATGTCACCCATCCGGCCGAGGGCCACCACCAGGACGGCCGAGACCAGCAGGAAGCCCATCAGCATCCAGAGCAGGTAGCTGACGTTGCCCGCCGCCAGCGGGTCGAGGTGGATGCCATTGAAGATCGCCGGCAGCGAAATGATCACGATCGATGAGTTCACCGTGGCCAGCAGCATGCCGACGGTGGTGTTAGACAGCGCCACCCATTTGTACCGAGGGTGGTCGCGGTCGAATCGCGCAGCCCGGGGTTGATTCACCCGTCAAGGTTAGTTGACCGAGGCTAACTAATCGAGGTGACTGCCGTCACGATCACCCCACACCTTCATCAACAGCTGTCGGGTATCCCTCAACAGCTGAGGCAGCACCTTGGTCTGCCCGATGACCGGCATGAAGTTGGCGTCGCCACCCCACCGCGGAACCACGTGCTGGTGCAGGTGCCCGGCGATGCCCGCGCCCGCCACCCCGCCCTGGTTCATGCCGACGTTGAATCCGTGCGCACCGCTGACGCGCCGGATCACCTTCATCGCCTGCTGGGTGAACTGGGCGAGTTCCGTCGTCTCCGGGCCGGTCAGGTCGGGATAGTCCGCTATGTGCCGGTACGGGCAGACGAGCAGGTGACCGGGGTTGTACGGGTACAGGTTGAGCACCGCGTACACCACCTCGCCCCGCGCCACCACCAGGCTGTGCTCCTCGTCGGCCTGGGGCGCCAGGCAGAACGGGCAACCGCTGGGGGGCTCATACCCGCCCTCGGGCCGGTCGGACCCGCTGACATAGGACATCCGGTGGGGCGTCCACAGCCGCTCCAGGTTGTCGGGTACGCCGGGGTGGCTCTCATTCTCGGTGGGCACCCAAAAGATCCTACGGGCGCCCGCTCCCGACCCGCACCCATCGCCGGGGTGCGACCCACCCGCCCCGTAGTCTGCGGACCACCGTCCCGCACAGGAGCCCTCCGGGAGGACCCGATGCCCGCCACCGCCTTCACCCTGGACCCGGACGACGAGCGCCGGCTGGCCGCCACCCTGTTCAACCGGGTCTGGGACCTGCTGGAACGGACCGACCGCGGCCCGGACGAGGACGACACCATGCTGCACGCGGCGCATGCCAGCCGGTACCACTGGGGGGTGGCCGGCGAGCCGGTGCACCGGGCCCGCGGCGAGTGGCAGATCTCCCGGGTGTACGCGGTGCTCGGCCGGGCCGAGCCGGCCCTGTACCACGGCGAGCGCTGCCGTGACGTGGTCGAACGGCACGACCTCGGACCGTTCGACCGGGCCTTCGCACACGAGGCGATCGCCCGGGCCCACCGGATGGCCGGACGCGCCGGCGACGCGTGACGGGAGCTTGACCTGGCCCGGTCGGCCGCGGACGGGGTCACCGACCCGGAGGACCGCGACCTGCTGAACGCGGACCTGGCCCAGCTGGGCTGAACGCCGACCTGGCCCGGCCGGGCCGAGCGACCAGCTGAGCTGAACGACCGGCCGGGCCGAACGACCGGCCGGATCAGTCGGTCGGCGACGAGGCGGCGGCCGGCGCCGACGGACCCACGTTGGTACGGGAATGGACCACGTCGCGGACGTGCGCGACCGCCTCGGCCAGTGGCACCCCGTTGCGCTGCGAGCCGTCCCGGTAGCGGAACGAGACGGTACCGTCGGCCACGTCCTGATCGCCGGCGATCGCCATGAACGGGATCTTCTGCTGCTGGGCCGTGCGGATCTTCTTCTGCATCCGGTCGTCCGACGAGTCGACCTCCGCCCGCAGCCCCTCGGCCCGCAGCGCGTCCACGAACTCGGCCAGGTACGCCGTGTGCTCGTCGCGGATCGGGATGCCCACCACCTGTACCGGCGCCAGCCAGGCCGGGAACGCCCCGGCGTAGTGCTCGGTGAGCACGCCGAAGAACCGCTCGATCGAGCCGAACAGCGCCCTGTGGATCATGACGGGCCGCTGCCGGCCACCCTCCGCCGACTGGTACTCCAGGCCGAAGCGCTCGGGCTGGTTGAAGTCGACCTGGATCGTGGACATCTGCCAGGTACGGCCGATGGCGTCCTTCGCCTGGACCGAGATCTTGGGGCCGTAGAAGGCCGCGCCGCCCGGGTCGGGGACCAGTTCCAGGCCGGAGTCCAGCGCCGCGGTGCGCAGCGCCTCGGTGGCCTCGGCCCAGCTCTCGTCGCTGCCGACGAACTTCTCCTCGTTGCGGGTGGACAGCTCCAGGTAGAAGTCCTCCAGGCCGTAGTCGCTCAACAGGTTCAGCACGAAGCCCAGCAGCGACTTCAGCTCGTCCTGCAGCTGGTCCGGGGTGCAGTAGATGTGCGCGTCGTCCTGGGTCATGCCGCGGACCCGGGTCAACCCGTGCACCACGCCGGACTTCTCGAACCGGTACACCGAGCCGAACTCGAACAGCCGCAGCGGCAACTCCCGGTACGACCGCCCGCGCGCCCTGAAGATCAGGTTGTGGAACGGGCAGTTCATCGGCTTGAGGTAGTAGTTGGCCCCCTCAAGCTCCATCGGCGGGTACATCGCATCGGCGTACCAGGCCAGGTGCCCGGACGTCTCGAACAGGTGCCCCTTGGTGATGTGCGGGGTGTTCACGAACGAGTACCCGGCCTGCTCGTGCCGCTGCCGGGAGTAGTTCTCCAGCTCCCGGCGGATGATGCCGCCCTTGGGGTGGAAGACGGCGAGGCCGGAGCCGATCTCGTCCGGGAAGCTGAACAGGTCCAGCTCGGCACCCAGCCTGCGGTGATCACGCCGGGCCGCCTCGTCCAGCAGGCGCAGGTAGTTCTTCAGCTCGTCCCGGGTGGGCCACGCGGTGCCGTACACCCGCTGGAGCTGCGGGTTGCGCTCGTCGCCCCGCCAGTACGCGGCGGCGGTACGCATCAGCTTGAACGCGCCGATCAGCCTCGTGCTGGGCAGGTGCGGGCCCCGGCACAGGTCGCTCCAGCAGCGCTCGCCGGTCTTCGGGTCGATGTTGTCGTAGATGGTCAGCTCGCCGCCGCCGACCTCCATCACCTCGGACGCGTCGACGTCGCCCTTGAGGTCGACGAGCTCCAGCTTGAACGGCTCGGCGGCCAGCTCGGCCTTCGCCTGCTCCAGCGAGTCGAAGCGGCGCCGCCGGAACAGCTGGCCGGCCTTGATGATCTCCTGCATGCGCTTCTCGAGCTTGTCCAGATCCTCCGGCTGGAAGGGCCTGGCCACGTCGAAGTCGTAGTAGAAGCCGCTGGTGATCGGCGGCCCGATGCCGAGCTTCGCCTCCGGGAACACGCTCTGCACGGCCTGCGCCAGCACGTGCGCGCTCGAGTGGCGCAGCACGGTGAGCCCGTCCGGTTCGTCGATGCCCACCGCAGTGACCGTGGTCTCGACCTCCGGCACCCAGGACAGGTCGCGCAGGCGGCCCTCCGGGTCGCGAACCACCACGACGGCGCGGGGGCCGGCCAACGGCAGGCCGGCCGCGGCCACCGCGTCGGCGCCCGCCGTGCCGGCGGGGACGACGACGGAATCGGCCACGCTGCTCTCCTTAGGAAGGTGGGATACGCGCACCCGATGCTATCCGGCAACCGGGGAGCACCTGTCAGCGACGTCCGGGGCAAGCTACATTGACGCCGTGGCTGACTTGATCGCGCCGCTACAGCGCAGGTACCAGAAGTTCTTCGCCAATCGCCCAGCGGTGCCGTTCGCGGTGGCTCCCGGCCCCGGAGCGCCGGCACACGCCTTCGGCACCGGGGACCCGGCGTTCACCATCACCGTGACCGATGCCCGCGGCGCCAAGGCGCTCGCCGGGCTGGACCAGTTCGGCGTCGCCGTGGCCTACCTGGAGGGCTGGCTGGACGTCGACGGTGACCTGTCCGCCGCGCTGAAGATGCGCCGGTTCTTCCACGACATCCATCCGGTCGCCTGGGTGTCGCAGTTCGCCCCGGCGCTGGTGCGCGGGCGCCGGGAGCACGACCGCCGGTCGATCTCCGCGCACTACGACGAGGACTCGGAATTCTTCCTGACGTTCCTGGACAACCGGCACCGGTGCTACACCGAGGGGGTCTTCGCCTACGACGACGAACCCCTGGAAGACGCGATGACCCGCAAGATGGAACTGGCCGTGGAGGCGATCGGGGTCAAGCCGGGCGACCACGTGCTGGAGGTCGGCGGCGGCTGGGGCGCGTTCGTCGAGTACGCGGCCAAGCGCGACATCCAGGTGACCACGCTGACCCTCTCGAAGGAGTCCGAGCGTTACCTCAACGACCTCATCGAGCGAGAGAACCTCACGTCGGCCCGGGTCGTGCGCGAACACATCTTCGGGTACCAGAGCCCGCAGCGCTACGACGCGATCGTGAACATGGGCGTCACGGAGCACCTGCCCGACTACAAGACCACCCTGCGCAAGTACGCCGAGCTGCTCAAGCCGGGCGGCTCGGTGTACCTGGACGCGCTGGGCATGCGTACCAAGCACCGGATCTCCACGTTCATGAGCCGGTACGTCTACCCGGGCGGCCAGTCGCCGCTGCTGCTGCACCAGTACCTGCGGGAGGTGGCCCACTCCCCGTTCGAGCTGATCAGCGTCCAGGACGACCGGCACAACTACCACCTGACCTGCAAGCGCTGGGCGCAGCGGCTGGACGCGGCGCGCGACGATGTCGTCAAGCGCTGGGGTGAGCCGCTGTACCGGCGCTTCCGGCTGTTCCTGTGGGGCTCGGCGGCCGGCTTCGACATGGGTCTGGTGCAGGCGTACCGGTGGGTGCTGAAGCTGCCCCCGCCGGAGCAGGCGGGCGCGTAGGCGTCGACGGGCATGGCGGAGCCGGCCGGCGCGTACCCTCGCCCCGGCCGGTTCCCTGACTCTCAGCGCGGCCTGACTCTCAGCGCGGCCTGACTCTCAGCGCGGACGCCAGAAGGCTTCCGGTCCGGCCGTGTCCGGGCCTGGCGCACCGCCGGACGCCAGCCGGTCCAGCACCGCCAGCGCCCGCGCCCACCGCTCCGCCAGCGGTACCGCATCGTCACGTAGCGCGGCGACCAGCTCGCGCAACCCGTCGGCGACGGCTCCGGACGCCAGCCACCTGGCCTGCGCGTCGAGCCGGCTGGCGAGGTCGTCGAGCAGTTCGGCGCGCCACGCCGCCGGTTCGCCCTCGGCCGCCCGCAGCGCACGGGCCTCCAGGCCGGCCAACTCCCCGACGGTGGCCTCGGCCGCCGGCCCCGAACCACGCCCGAACAGCCCGCCCAGCCCCGGCCCGCGCCCCAACAGCCCCCGGGGTGCCGCAGGCGACGCGGGTGCCGCCGGTCCCCCCGATGCGGTTGACGCCGCCCGGCGGGGGCGCGCGAACATGGCCGCCCGCAGGGGCCGCTCCTCCTGGATGCCGGTCATGGCCGCCGCCATCGGGCCCGGCAACGGGGGGCCGCCGGGCGCCGGCATGCCCGCCCAGCCGGACGGCAGCTCGACCGGCTGCATCACGCGGTGCGCCGGCCCGCCCTCGGCGACCACCCGCGGATCGACCGCCACGTACGCGGTGAACCGGCACAGCACGCCGAAGCGCAGCGAGGTGGCCACGATGTCCTGCTCCAGCGCGCGGTTCGTGGTCACCGTGTACCGGTCCTCCAGGTCGCGCAGGTGAGCGCGGGCCCAGATGGCGGACGACGCCGGCGAGTCCACCACGGTCGCGGGCACCTCGGCCCGCCAGGCGCCACCGTCGCGGTCGGTACCGGTCACCGTGACCGTGCCGGCCGCCGGCCCCCGGTACCGGCCCGCGACCACCAGCGGCACCCCGGGGAACAGGTCCGGGACCCGGGCCGGAGCCGCCGTACCGTCGATGAGGTCCAGCCCCTCGGCGCGTACCCGGACGCCGGTGACCAGCGGGGCCGCGATGCGCCGGTGGATGCGGTCCATCGCCTCGTCGAGCCGCTCCTCGGACTCGACCAGTTCGCAGCGCCCGCCGCCGATCGTGGCCAGCCGGCCGAGGAATCCGGCGTTGACGGCACGGTCGATGCCGACCGAGTGGATCCTGACCCCGCCGGCCCCGCCACCGACCTCCCGGATCAGCTCGTCCTCGTTACCCACCTGGCCGTCGGTGACCAGGACCAGCACCCGGTCCCGGGACGGGTCGGCGAGCAGCCGCAGCCCTTCCCGCAGCGGAGCGAGCATCTCGGTGCCGCCCCGCGACCGCGTGCCGGCCAGGTGCTCCACGGCCCGGTACCGGTTGCGGTCGGTACCGTCCACCAGCCCGTCCGGCAGCCCGCCGACCCGGTCGATCTGGTGGTCGAAGGTGAGCACGGCGAACCGGTCGGTGTCGGTGAGGGTGTCCACGATCCGGGCCGCGGCCCGCCGGGCGGCGACCATCTTCCAGCCGCCCATGCTTCCCGAACGGTCCAGCAGCAGCACGAGATCCTTCGGCCGGGGCGGCACGGTGGACTCCGGCGGCAGGATGGTGAGCCGGTAGGTGCCCTCGGCCACCTCGTCGGGCCGGGCAGGCCCGGCGGGTCCGGCGGCCGGATCGGGGGACAGCGCCAGGGCCGACCGGAGCTCGCCGTAGGTCAGCCGGAGGATGAAGTCCCGGTCGACCCGCTCACCGGGATTGATGCGCAGCACGCCGCCGGTCTCGGTGACCGCGTGCAGGCTGGACGCGACCCCGCTGTACGGCAGGCCGGCCGGGTCCAGCCGGACCTCGATGGACAGGTCGACCGGGTTCGGGAAACCCGGCAGCAGTACCGGCGGGGTGATCCGTGAGGCGTCCGGTACGGCGGCGGTGTCCGGCGCGTACCCGTCCCCGACCGGCTCCCCGGACAGCGGGGTACCCGGGATGTAGCGGGGAGCCACCACCAGCGGGAACCTGAACTCCGCCTGCCCGTCCGCGAACGACAGCGGCCCGGCCAGGGTCAGTGCCACGGTCACCTCCTCGCCCGGCAGGATGTTGCCGACCCGCAGGGTGAACACGTCCGGCCGGTCCTCCTCGGCGATCGAGGCCCGCTGCCCGGCGGCGAGAGCCTGGTCGTAGCGCTTCCGGGCGCTGGCCCGCTCCTCCAGTACGCCGTCGATGACCCGGTCCCCCGCGGTCATCCTCAGCCCGGTCAGCGCGGCCCGATCGGGCAGCGGGAACACGTAGGTGGCCTCCAGCGGCACGTCGTGCGGGTTGCGGAAGCCCTGGGTGAGCTCGATCCCGGCGACCAGCCCGGTGATGGTCGCCCGCACGTCGAGCCGGTGCAGCGGCAGGTTGCCCCGCTCGGTACGCAGGGCACCGAAGCCGTCGTCCTCGCGGCCGGCCGGGACGTCACGCAGGTACTCAATGATCGTCATTCGCTGGGCTCCTCGGGTGTCAGCAGGCCACGTTCTGCCAGAAGTCGGATCAACGGTTCGGTAGCGGCGGTGAGGTCGGCGAGGTCCCGGGGGGACGGGGCGACGGGCAGGTCGAGCGTGACACCGCCGGCGAGCGCCACCCGGTAGCGGAGTTCGGCCGCGGCCCGGACCGGCGGGGTGGCCCAGAACGGGCTCCGGCCCCGCCTGGATGCGGCCCGCGCCGGCTCGGGCGGCGCACCGACCTCGGGCACGCCGTTCGGCCGAGTCGCCGGCCCAACCGACGGGACGTCGCCCGACTGCGTCGCCGCAGCGACCTCGGGCACGCCGGCCGGCCGCGTCGCCGGACTGACCGACGGGACGTCGCCCGCCTGCGTCGCCGCACCGACCTCGGGCACGCCGCTCGACTGAGTCGCCGGCCCCGCCAGCAGTGCCACCGGGACCCGGGCGACCCGGCGCAGTGTCGCGTCCGTGGCGCCGGCCAGCTCGGCCTGGATCTGGGCCAGGGCGAGGCCGTGCGCCTGGCGGCGCTTGACCGCGACCGCCTGGAGCAGGTGACGGGGACCGTAGAGAGCGGTCCGGCCCCGGAATCCCGCCGGCCGATCCAGCAGGCCGATCGTCGTATACCACCGGATGGCGCGGGCGTCGGGCACCTCGCGGATGCGGCCGTTGGGCGCGCGGACGTCGTCGACGGCCAGGGCATCGGCCACCCGCCGCACCAGCTCCTCCAGCGTCCAACCATCCGCCACCCAGCCATACTGACAGTGTTAATGTGACAGTGTCAATGAGGAACACCGGTCGTCAGGGAGGCGGAGGCCGGCGCGGGCTATTCGCGAAGTAGGCTCGCGGCGTGCAGCAGCGGACTTTCGGCCGTACCGGCCGCCAGGTGGGTGTGATCGGACTCGGCGCGTGGCAGCTCGGCGCGGACTGGGGCGAGGTGGACGAGGAAGACGCGCTCGCCACCCTGTCCGCGGCGGTCGACGCCGGGGTGACCCTCATCGACACCGCCGACGTCTATGGCGACGGGCGCAGCGAGCGGCTGGTCGGCCGGTTCCTGCGCGAGCGCGGCGGCGACGGGATCACGGTCGCGACCAAGATGGGCCGGCGGGTGCCGCAGGAGCCGGCGCGGTTCACGCTGGACAACTTCCGGGCCTGGACCGACCGGTCCCGCGAGAACCTGGGCGTGGACACCCTGGACCTGGTGCAACTGCACTGCCCGCCCACGCCGGTGTACGCCTCCGACGAGGTCTACGACGCGCTGGACACGCTGGTGGCGGAGAAGCGGATCGCCGCGTACGGGGTCAGCGTGGAGACCCGGGCCGAGGCGCTGACCGCGATCGCCCGGCCGGGCGTGGCGACGGTACAGATCATCCTGAACATGCTGCGGCTCGCCCCGCTCGACGAGGTGCTGCCGGCCGCGCACGAGGCGGGTGTGGGCATCATCGCCCGGGTACCGCTGGCCAGCGGGCTGCTGTCCGGCCGCTACGACGAGCACACCACGTTCGCGGAGAACGACCACCGCAACTTCAACCGGCACGGCGAGGCGTTCGACGTGGGCGAGACGTTCTCCGGCGTCGACTTCGCCACCGGCCTGGCGGCGGTGCGCCGGCTCTCGGCGCTGACCCCGCCGGGCGCCACGATGGCGCAGTACGCGCTGCGTTGGATCGTCGACCAGCCGGGTGTCAGCGTGGTCATCCCGGGCGCCCGCAACGCGGACCAGGCCCGGGCCAACGCCGCCGCGGCGGACCTGGCGCCGGTCACCGCCGAGGCGGCGGCGACCGTCCGGCAGGTCTACGACGAGCTGATCGCCCCGCAGGTCGCCGACCGCTGGTGACCCCACCGGTCGCCGTCGGCCCGGTCGGGCCGCTGGCGCCCGAGCTTGGCGCATCGTCCTAGGCTCGGGGGCGCCACCACCGGCGGATCCGGCCGCGGCCTCTCCGCAGCCGGTACGCGCCGAACAGCAGTGCGGCCGCGACGGCGACCAGGACACCGGACCAGAACCAGAACCGCGGGCCCACCCCGGTCGGCGGGTCGGCCCCGCGGACGTGTCCGCTCTCGATGACGTTGTCGGCAACGTCGATGGCGAGTACCTGCTCCGGCGCCGTGAGTACCGTGACGGGCACGGAGGCTCCCGGCGCCAGGGACAGCACCCGTACCGAGCGGACGTTGCCGTACGCGGTGCGCTGGTCCAGCCCCCGCTCCCCGTCGACGCGGGTCGGCGCGGCGGTTTCGGGCTGGTACGCCACGACCAGGGCGGAGTGGTCCGGACGCCACCCGAGCAGCCGGATCGCGGTCACCCCGGAGACGGCCGCAGTGCCCGGCCCGGGCCTCGCGGCGCCGGTGACCGGGTCGACGTAGCGCAGCACCCAGGAATCGCCCTGCCTCGCGACCACCGTTAACGAGGCGCCGTCCGGTGTCCACGCGCCCTTGCCGGCGAGCGCCGTGCCCGGTGCGGGATCGAACTGCGACAGCGTCCGGCCGTTCAGGTCGGCGACGGTGATCCGGCCGCCGACCTGGTACGCCAGCCTCGTACCGTCGGGGGCGAACGCGACGCTGAACCCGTCGTACGAGTCGCCGGTGCCCAGCCGGGTCCACCGGCCGCTGTCGAGGTCCACGATGCGCAGCACCGACTCGTACCCGCTGCGCTGCGCGTCGACCGGCTCCGAGTCCCGTACCACGACCCGGCGGCCGTCCGGCGACCAGCCGACCGGGGTGGTCAGCACGCTGCCCGGCACCGCGCTGGGCAGCCGTCGGGTGCGGCCGGAGACCAAATCCACGATGCCCAGGCGGGGGCCGTCCGGGCCGCCCGCGGGGTAGGCGAAGCGGCGGCCGTCCGGCGAGAGCAGCACCTGCGCGCCGGCCGGCGCCTCGACACCGGTCGTGAACACGCGGTACCGGTCGGCCCCGGCGCCGACCAGGGCCACGGTGCTGTTCCCGTCCGTACCCAGGCCCGAAGCCTGGCCGCTGAACAGCACCGCGGCCGGCCCGAGCCGGGGCCGGTCGGTGACGCGCAGCGTGCCGATGACGGGCAGCCCGACGCGGTCGGGTAGCGCGGCCTGGGACGCGGCCGGAACGTCCACCCACGCGACGGGTCCGCCGGGCAGCGACGCCAGGACGAGGGCGCACAGGACGAGGACCACCGCGGCGGCGGCCCCGACCGCCGTACGCCGGCGTGAGCGCCGCGCGGTCGCGACGGCCCGCTCGTACACCTGGTACCCGGGCAGGTCGTCGGCCGCCCGGTGCAGCGTGTCCCGCAGCCGGCCGGTCATCGGGGGCTCTCCGCCGGCGTCGTGTCGACCAGTTCAGGAGCGATGGTGCGCAGCATCCGCACCGCATCGTGGCCGTGCCGCTTCACGGTTCCGATCGTGCAGCCCAGCACCTCGGCGACCTGCACCTCGGTCAGGTCCTCGTAGTAGCGCAGCACGATGACGGCGCGCTGGCGCGGGGTCAGGCGGCGCAGCATCGCAGCAACGGACAGCCGCAGTACCGTGGCGTCGCTCGGGTCGGCATCGGCGCCCTCCACCGGAGACGGCTCTAGCCGCTCGGTGAGCCGGCGACGCCGCCACCACGAGACGTGCTGGTGGTACATGGCCCGCCGCACGTACGCCTCGGGGTTGCCGAGCCGTACCCGGCGCCAGTGCCGGTACGTCTCGGCCAGCGCGGACTGGAGCAGATCCTCGGCAAGCTGGTGGTCGCAGGTGAGCAGGTACGCGGTCCGGGACAGGGCCGGGGACCGGTGCACCACGAAGTCGTGGAAGTCGTCGACGACCGCCATGCTCACCCCCTCACCGTGATAAACGCCATCCATGCGCCGATCGGTTGAGGTGGGGGCGGGAGAACGTGCCGGGCGTCGCTCCCCGCGTCGAGTGTCAGTCCCAGCGTCGGGCGTTGGTGTCGTCGAGCGTGCCGGGCGGGTCCGGGAGCACGCAGAACGGCAGGCCCGCCGGGTCACGCATGACCCACCAGTGGTGCACGCGCCGCACCCGCTGCGCGCCGAGGGCCTCCAGGCGCGCCACCTCCGCCTCAAGGTCGTCGGTGTGGATGTCGAGGTGCACCCGGCTGGACCCCTCGTCGAGTCGCTGGGTGAGCAGCGAAAGCTCCGGCTGACCGCGCACCGCGGCCGCGTGGTATTCGGGGTGCCGGTCGAGTGGGTTCAGCGGCTCGCCGCCGGCCCCCTGCCAGAACGCGACCTCGCGGTCGTGATCGGCGGGTGCCACATCGATGACGATCTTCGCTATCCGGCTGAAGTGTGCCACCCGCGCCATCCTAGGCCCGCCGCCCGCACGCTCGGCCCGGCCGGCCGGCCGGTGTGATCGTCGACGGGTCAGCGGCGCCTGAGTCCGGCCGCCGCCGCGGTCGCCGCCGCGGCCACCCCGGCGATCCCGGCCGCGACCAGGCCGTGGTGCTGGGATGCCCACAGCTGGAGGCTGCGGGACGTGGACCGGTCGTCGAACCGGCCGTGCGCGCCGTAGTCCGCGCCGTTCTCGTCGTCGACCGGGTGCCACAGGTTGGCCGGCTGGTCGGCCTCACGCCTCGGCTTGTCCTGCTGCGAGGAGTACCCGGTCCGGGCCAGGTACCGGTCGAGGATGCCGGGTGCGATCGCGTTGGCCAGCAAGGTACCCGCGGTCGACCCGCCCACCCAGTACTCGCGGCGGCGCGGGTGGTCGGCGGCGTACGCGATGCCCCGCGCCGCGATCTCCGGCTGGTAGATCGGCGGTACCGGCTGGGCCTTGTTGCTCAGCCGCGACTTGACCCAGTCGAACTGCGGAGTGTTCACCGCCGGCAACTGCACCATGGTCACCCGGACCCCGCTCTTGTCGTGCAGCAGTTCGCAGCGCAGCGCTTCGGTGAAGCCCTGGATCGCGTGCTTGGCGCCGCAGTACGCGCTCTGCAGCGGGATGCCGCGGTAGGCCAGCGCGGAGCCGACCTGCACGATCGTCCCGGCGTCGCGGGGCAGCATCCGGTCCAGCGCGGCCCGGCTGCCGTACACGGCGCCGAGGTAGCTGACCTCGGTGATGCGCTTGAATTCGGCCGGGGTGATCTGGGTGAACGGTGCGAAGACCGACGAGAACGCGTCATTGATCCAGACCTCGATCGGGCCCAGCTTCTCCTCGATCATCGACGCCGCGCCGTCCACCGCCTCGTAGTCGGCGACATCGACCTCGATCGCCAGCGGGGTGCCGCCGGCAGCCAGTACGTCCTCGGCCGCCCCGTCCAGGCCGTCTGCGCCCCGGGCGAGCAACGCCACCTTGTCGCCCCGCGCGGCGAAGTGCCGGGCGACCGCCCGGCCGACCCCACCACTGGCCCCGGTCACCACGATCACTCGTTGCGCCACGTCGCACCTCCATCGGCCGAATGCTCCGTCTGCTGCTTACCCGATGATTCGGGACGGGAATCCTCGGGTAACGCCGCGCCATGCGCCTGCGACGCAGCGCACCGGACGGCCCCGGCTACACACGGCGGCGGCGCGGATCCGGCTTCAGCTACCTCGACCAGCACGGCCGGCCGCTGACCGACGGCGGTGAGCTGGACCGGTGTCGTGCCCTGGTTATCCCGCCCGCGTGGCGGGATGTATGGATCTGTCCGGATCCGACGGGACACATCCAGGCGGTCGGTACCGACGCGGCCGGCCGCCGCCAGTACCTGTACCACCCGCACTGGCGGCTGCGGCGCGACCGCAGCAAGTTCGACCGGGTCCTCATCGTGGCCGCCCGGCTGCCCCGGCTGCGCCGGCGGGTCCGTACCGACCTGGCCGACAGCCAGTTGTCCCGGCGCCGTGCGCTGGCGCTGGCCGCACGGCTGATCGACCTCGGCCTGTTCCGGGTCGGCGGGGACGAGTACGCCGACGGGGAGGACGCCACGTACGGCGTGGCCACCCTGGAGGCCGGACACGTGACGCTGAACGGGCACACGGTGCACTTCCGGTACCCGGCGAAGGGCGGGATCCAGCGGGAGATCAGCATCACCGACCCCAGAGTGTCCGCGACCATCCGTGCCCTGCGCCGCTACCGGAGCCACGGCGAGCGGCTGCTGGCATATCGCAGCGGCAGCCGCTGGGCCGAGATCCGCAGTGGCGACGTCAACGAGTACCTGCGCACGGCCAGCGGGTGCGAGATGACCGCGAAGGACCTGCGCACCTGGCACGCCACCGTGCTGGCCGCGGCGGCGCTGGCCCGCATGGAACTGTCCGCCTCACCGGCCAAGGCGCGTCGGGCGGTGGCCCGGGTGATGCGGGAGGTGTCCGCGCACCTGGGCAACACGCCGGCCGTGCTGCGGGCGTCGTACGTCGACCCGCGCGTGGTGGATCTGTTCCACCGGGGTACCACCATCGAGCCGCCGACGCGGCGGCGCCGGCCCGGCCCGGCCACGGAGTCGGCCGTCCTCGATCTGCTGAACACCCGGGTCCAGAACCGGGCCGGCGCGCTGCGCCCGGGCCCCGCCTCGTGACCGGTCTGCTGCTCGGCGGTCCCGAGCCGTCGGTAGCGCTCGGGTTCGGCGAGTCGGCGCTCGAACACCCCCTCGAGGTCGTCGTCCGGTTGCTCGTGGCGTTCGTGCTCAGCTACACACTGGGCTACGAACGGGAGTTACGCGGCTCACCCGCCGGCGAACGCACCTTCTCCCTCATCGGGGTCGGTAGCGCCCTGGTGGGCCTGCTGGCCGGTCACGGCAGCCCGAATGCCCTGGTGGGCGCCGTCACCGGTATCGGATTCATCGGCGGTGGCCTGGTGTTCCGCGTCTCCACCCAGGAGGGCGACGTGCTGCGGGGCATCACCACGGCCGCGGCGATCTTCGCGGCCGCGACGATCGGCTCCGCGTGCGGCGAGGGCTTCCTCATCTCCGCCACGCTCGGCGATGCCCTGCTGCTGCTGGTGCTGGAGTTCGGCCGGATACCCGGGCTGAAGATCCTCGACGCCCGCCGGTGGGCGGACCGGTTCGACGACGACGAGGAGTACCGCGGCCTGCCCCGCAAGGAGGGCCCGAACCCGGTGAGTCGCCGGGAGGCGGACGAGCGGGAGGCGGACAAGCGGGAGGCGGACAAGAAGGCCGGCGGGAATGACGGGGAAGCGGGCGAGGAGCCGGCCGCCGGGCCCGGCAAGGAGCCGGGCAAGGGGGATTGACCGGCCGCCACCCGGGTAACAAACGGACATGCGTACCGACGACACCTACCCGCGCAAGCTCGTCGACCCCGCCGCGGACGGCATTCCCGAGGTCGCGGACGACGACTCGACCGCCAACGACGACATCGACTCGAGTTCGGGCCGCATCGCCGACGGCGAGAACCAGATGGCGCTGCCCGGCGACCGCGAGGACGGCCCGATCGCGCTGGACGAGTTCGGGGTCACCGCCGATGAGCAGCTCGCCGGCCAGGACCTGGACTCCCGGCTGGCCCGGGAGGAGCCCGAAGTGTCCGAGGCGGGGCTGCCCAGCACCCGGTTCCAGGACAGCGAGTCGGAGTCGCCCGATCCGCAGACAGGCTCGCAAGTGTCGATGTACGACCGGCCCGGGTTGGATCCGCTGTCCGAGGACCGGGTGGGCCGCCTGGTCCAGCCGGACGAGGGCTCGTACCGCGACACCGAGAAGGACGTGATCGGGTACGACGCCGGGGCCGCGGGCGGCGGGGCCAGCGCCGAGGAGGCCGCGATCCATCAGATTCCCGAGGAGTCGTAGCCGATCCCAACCGGCCGGCGGTCGGGGGACCCCGGG
>DASXOA010000072.1:0-55777 GCA_036494675.1 Rugosimonospora sp. | reverse complement strand
GCCGAGGGCGTTCTCGAGGTCACCCTGCTCGGCCAGAACGTGAACTCCTACGGCGTCGAGTTCGGCGACCGGTACGCCTTCGGCAAGCTGCTGCGCGCGTGCGGCGGGATCGACGGGCTGGAACGGGTACGGTTCACCAGCCCGCACCCGAAGGACTTCACCGATGACGTGATCGCCGCGATGGCCGAGACGCCCAACGTGTGCCATCAACTGCACATGCCGCTGCAGTCGGGTTCCGACGCGGTACTGCGTGCCATGAGGCGCAGTTACCGGCAGGACCGGTACCTGGGCATCATCGACAAGGTTCGCGCCGCGATGCCGGACGCCGCGATCACCACCGACATCATCGTGGGCTTCCCGGGGGAGACCGAGGCGGACTTCGAGCAGACGCTGGAGGTCGTCCGGGCGGCGCGGTTCGCGAGTGCGTTCACGTTCCAGTACTCCAAGCGGCCCGGTACCCCGGCGTCCACGATGGAGGGTCAGCTCCCCAAGGAGATCGTCCAGGAGCGGTACGACCGGTTGGTCGCCACGCTGGAGGAGATCACCTGGGAGGAGAACAAGAAGTTCGTCGGCCGTACCGTCGAGGTGCTGGTCGCGGTCGGCGAGGGGCGCAAGGACGGCGCCACCGGCCGGCTCTCCGGCCGCGCCCGCGACGGCCGCCTCGTGCACTTCGGTCACAACGGCGCGTCCGGCCAGAACGGCTCGACCGGCCAGAACGGCGTGACGGGCAGTGGGATCCGGCCCGGCGACATCGTCGAGGCCACGATCACCTACGCCGCGCCGCACCACCTCAACGCCGACGGTGAACTCGTCTCCCACCGCCGTACCCGGGCCGGCGACGCGTACGAGGCCGGCCACACCCCCCGTACCCCCGGGGTGTCCCTCGGCATGCCCACCTTGGGTGCGCCGGCGGTGGGCCACCGCGGCTGAATCACCCCACAAATGACCGAGGCGCTCACCGTCACGGTGAACGCCCCGATCTCTATGTGGTGTTTCAGTTGGAGTGCTCCGCCAGCTGAAGGAACTGGCGTTTGGCGGAGAGGGCCTGTTCGGCCTCGCGGATGCGCTTGGCGTCGCCGGCCGCCTGGGCCCTGGCGAGCCGGGCTTCGGCCTCGGCGACCTGCTCCCGCATCTGCGTCAACAGCGGGTTGTCCGACGGTGTGGTGCGCCGCCACGCGATGTCCATCGCGGCACGCACCTTGTCCTCGACCCCCCGCAGCCGGCGGTCGAGCCCGGCGGCTGACTCCCGGGACACCCGGCCGGCGTCGTGCCACTGGCCCTGGATCTCCCGGAGCTTGGCCTGCGCGGCCTTGGGGTCCGCGTCCACGTCGAGCGCTTCCGCCTGGGCCAGCAGTTCCTGCCGGCGGTCCAGGCTGACCTTCTGCTCCGCGTCACGCGCGGAGAAGACCTCGCTGCGCTTGGCGAAGAACGCGTCCTGAGCGGCCCTGAAGCGTTCCCACAGCCGCTGCTCCACCTCTTTCGAGGCCCGCGGTGCGGCCTTCCACTCGCTCATCAGCTCTTTGAGCCGGTTCGCGGTCGCGGCCCACTCGGTCGAGCCGGACAGCGATTCCGCCTCGGTGACAAGCTCTTCCTTGCGGGTCTGGGCCTGCTTGCGGGCGCCGTCGAGGGTGGCGAAGTGCGCGCCCCTGCGGCGGGTGAACGTGTCCCGGGCCGTGGCGTAGCGCTTCCA
Source organism: Rugosimonospora sp. (assembly GCA_036494675.1). GTDB lineage: Bacteria > Actinomycetota > Actinomycetes > Mycobacteriales > Micromonosporaceae > Rugosimonospora. The sequence continues at coordinate 54,087 of DASXOA010000072.1, read as the reverse complement.
CAGCTCGCCATCGGTCTTCCGGTCGACCCCGCGGATCGTCTTCCACTCGTCGAGGATCTCCTTGAACCGGTCGCCGGCCGCCTTCCAGCTGGTCGACTCGGCGGCGATCTGCTCGGCCTCGGCGACCAGCGCGGTCTTCCGGGCGACCGCGTCGGCGCGTGCGGCGCTGCGTGCGGCGTGCACCTCGCCGACCTTGGCCTCGGCCGACGCGGACAGCTTCTCGAGCCGCTCCCGCAGCGCGTCGATGTCGCCGACGACGTGCGGTTCGTCCAGCTCGCCGCGCAGCTCCTTGATCCTGGTCAGGGCGTGCTGGGCGTCGCCGGCACCGGTGCCGAGCCGGGTTTCGATCAGGTTGACCTCGGTGACCACGCCATCGAAGCGGCGCGCGAAGTGCGCCAGCCCCTCCTCTGGAGTGCCGGCCTGCCAGGAGCCAACCACGCATTCGCCCTCGGCGGTCTTCACATAGACGGTGCCCTCATCGTCGATCCGGCCGAAGGCGGTCCAGTCGCTCATGCGATCGCCCTGCCCTCGGCAGATCCTGGCGTGCCGACGAGACAGTGCCCCGTCGTGCCGAGCCCTCCGCTTCGCTCGCTCATGCCCAACCTCGTTCTCCCGGTGCCCTCCGGGCGTCCCCGGCGGCGCCGCCACAGCGCAGTGACTTTCTCCCCGGCATTCTCACAGGTCCAACCCCGTCCCCGTCGAGCCACTGGGGACGACCGTGACCATACGGTGTCCTGACGCGCCTCGGGAGGTGATTTCCGCGTCCGGTTACGGTTGATCCGTGCCACTCGTCGCCGCCGCGGTCTGTCCGGGCCCGCCGCTGTTGATCCCGGAGATCGCCGTCGGTGCCGCCGCCGAACTCGATGATCTTCGAGCGGCCTGCGACGGCGCCGTGGGCCGGTTGCTCGCCGCGCGCCCCGACGGGATCTTGATTGTGGGTACCGGAGCGGAGACGTCCTGGCGGCGGCCCGACGAGTACGGGACGTTCGCGCCCTGGGGCGTACTGCTGGAGATCGTACCGGGCCGGCGCGGCCACCCGACCCTGCCGCTGAGCCTGATGATCGGGGCGTGGCTGCTGGGCAGAAGCGCCGAACTGGCACCGCCGGTCGCCGCACCGCCGGCCAGCACCGCACCGCCGATCGCCGCACCGCCGGCCAGCACCGAGCCGTCAGGCACCACCGCACCGGCGGGCACCGAGCCGACGGGCACCGAGCCGGCAGGCACCACCGAGCCGGCGGGCGGCCCGGCGCCGGTGATCGCCACGGCGGCGGTGGCCGCGGGCGGTCCGATCGCGGTGGGGATGGCCAGCGTGGCGGCCGGCGAGCCGCCCGCCGGTGCCGCGGCGTTCGGCCGGGACCGGTGCGCACCGTGGCGGCCACGGGTCGCGCTGCTGGTGGTGGGCGACGGGTCGGCGTACCGGCCGTACCCGCCATCGTACGGCGACCCGCGCGCCCAACTGTTCGACGCGGTGGCCGCCAAGGCGCTGGCGACCGCCGATGGCGGGGCGCTGCTGGCGCTGGATCCATCGCTGGCGGGGGATCTGATGGTGACCGGACGGCCGGTGTGGCAGGCGCTGGCCGGGGCGGCGTCCGGAGCCGACTGGCGCGGCGAGCTGCTCTACGACGCGGCACCGTACGGGGTGGGTTATCTGGTGGCCGCCTGGGAATCGGCCTGATCGACGGCTGGCGGGCGCCCGGGCCGGGGGCGCGGGACAATGGCGGAATGCATTTCGCGAAGGGCCACGGCACCGGCAACGACTTCGTCCTCCTGCCCGATCCGGACGGCGCGATCGAGCTGACCCCGCAACTGGTCGCGGCGCTGTGTGCCCGGCACTTCGGCCTCGGCGCGGACGGGGTGCTGCGGGTGGTGCGGTCGGCGAAGCACCCGGAGGCGATCCGGTACGCCGGGGACGCCGAGTGGTTCATGGACTACCACAACGCCGACGGTTCGCTGGCCGAGATGTGCGGCAACGGCGTGCGGGTGTTCGCCCGGTACCTGACCTCCTACGGGCTGGTCGACGCCACCCGGTTCCCGGTCGCGACCAGGTCCGGCCTGGTCACCGTCGACGTGCGCCCCGGTGAGGTCAGCGCCGAGATAACGCCCCGGCCGGCGGTGGGCGGCGGTTCGGGGGCACGGCTCGGCGACCGCGACTACCCGGGCACCACGGCCGACGTGGGGAATCCTCACCTGGTCTGCCCGGTCGATGACGTGTCCACAGTGGACCTGTCGGAGCCACCGATCCTGGACGCGACCGTGTTCCCCGAATCGGCGAATGTGGAGTTCGTGGCCGGTGCCGAACCGGTACCAGAGGCCGACCTGCACGTCCGGATGCGGGTCTACGAGCGGGGTTCGGCCGAGACGCTGTCGTGCGGTACCGGCGCCTGCGCGGTGGCCGCGGTCGCCCTGCACACGGCCGGCCTGGACGCCGGTACCGTCGCGGTGGACCTCCCCGGCGGCCGGCTCACCGTCGCCATCGATCGCGACCGGTGCGTGCTGACCGGTCCGGCGCTGATCGTGGCCACCGGGGACGCGTTCGTCTAGGTCTGGTCCGTGGCGGCCGGGCTCGCCGCGGAACCGGCGCGCGACCGGCCGGAGGAGGGCCGGGCCTCAGTCCCCCGATTCGACCGGTTCCGGGGTGTCCGGATCGGCCACCGGGCCCTTGGCCACCGCCCTGATCGCGGCCGCTACGGCGGGGGCGACCCGAGCGTCGAAGACGCTGGGAATGATCACGGATGCGTTGATCTTGTCCTGGCCGATGGTGTCGGCGATCGCCCGCGCGGCGGCCAACGCCATCTCCTCGGTGAACTGCCGCGCCTGGGCGTCGAGCATGCCGCGGAACACACCGGGGAACGCGAGTACGTTGTTGATCTGGTTCGGCTGGTCGGAGCGCCCGGTGGCCACGATCGTCGCGTACTTGCGCGCCTCCCGCGGGTCCACCTCCGGATCCGGGTTGGCCAGCGCGAAGACGATCGCGTCCTTGGCCATGGTGGCGATGTCGTCGCCGGTGAGCAGGTTCGGCGCGCTGACGCCGATGAACACGTCGGCGCCGTTGATCGCACCCGGCAGGTCACCGGAGTAGTTGTCGACGTTGGTGTTCTCGGCCAGCCACTGCCAGGCCGGACTCATGCCAGGCATGCCGCGGTGCAGGGCCCCGGCCCGGTCGTACGCGATGACGTCGCGCACGCCCTGGCGCAGCAGGAGCTTGATGATGGCGGTACCGGCGGCTCCCGCGCCCGAGACGACCACCCGTACCGTCGACAGGTCCTTGCCCACCACGCGCAGCGCGTTGGTCAGCGCGGCCAGCACCACGATGGCCGTGCCGTGCTGGTCGTCATGGAAGACCGGAATATCCAGTTTCTCGCGCAGCCGGGCCTCGATCTCGAAGCACCGCGGCGCGGCGATGTCCTCCAGGTTGATCCCGCCGTAGGCCGGTGCGATCGCGGTCACGATCCGAATGATCTCTTCGGTGTCCTGCGTGTCGAGCACGACCGGCCAGGCGTCCACCCCGCCGAACCGCTTGAACAGGGCGGCCTTGCCCTCCATCACCGGCAGCGCCGCGGCCGGTCCGATGTTGCCGAGGCCGAGCACTGCCGAGCCGTCGGTCACCACGGCGATCGTGTTGCGCTTGATGGTCAGTCGACGGGCGTCGTCGGGGTTCTCCGCGATGGCCAGGCACACCCGGGCCACACCGGGGGTGTACGCGCGGGACAGTTCGTCACGGGTGCGCAGAGCGACCTTCGGGTGTACCTCGATCTTGCCGCCCAGGTGCAGCAGGAAGGTGCGGTCGGAGACCTTGCGAACCTCGACCCCGTCCAGTTTCCGCAGCGCCTCGACGACCTGTTCCGCGTGGGTCGAGTCGGCGGTGTCGCACGTGAGGTCGGCGATGACCGACACGTGATCGGAGTCCACCACGTCCAGCGCGGTGACGATGGCGCCGGCCTCGCCGACACAGGTCGTGAGCCGGCCGATGGCCGACGCGTCCGCGGTGACCGCGACCCTGATGGTGATGGAAAATCCGGCGCTGGGCAGGGCTCTGCTGGGCACGATGATCCTTTCGGCGCGGGACCGGCCCTCGGAGCGGGCCGGCGAGGCGGCGGCTGTCAGCGCCGCTGCTCGTATTGTTCCTCGCACGCCTGGAGAATGTTGATGCGGCCGGGGCGTCGCCGTGTCACGCTTGTCGCAACATGACTGACGAATTCTTCACCGACGAACTCCTCGCGGCGCAGCAGGGCCGCTTCACCGATCCGGGCGTCCGGTCGGCCCGCGACGGCAGCGATGCCACCGCCCGCGACGATTCGGACGTCAACACCGGAGACTTCGAGCTTGAGGAGCGGCACGCGCTGCGGCGCGTGGCCGGTCTATCGACCGAATTATCCGATATCACCGAGGTTGAGTACCGGCAGCTCCGGCTCGAACGTGTCGTGCTCGTCGGCGTGTGGAACGAGGGCAGCGTCGCCGACGCGGAGAACTCGCTCACCGAGTTGGCCGCGCTCGCCGAGACGGCCGGCTCCCAGGTGCTGGAGGGTCTGATCCAGCGGCGGCGCGGTCGTCCCGACGCGTCCACGTTCATCGGTCGCGGGAAGGTCGAGGAACTGCGCTCGGTCGTCCTCGCCTCCGGCGCCGACACGGTGATCTGTGACGGCGAGCTGTCGCCCGGCCAGCTGCGCACGCTGGAGCAGCAGACCAAGGTCAAGGTCATCGACCGCACCGCGCTGATCCTGGACATCTTCGCCCAGCATGCCAAGAGCAAAGAGGGCAAGGCACAGGTCGAACTGGCTCAGTTGCAGTACTTCCTTCCCCGGCTGCGTGGTTGGGGCGAGGCGCTGTCCCGGCAGACCGGCGGTAGCGGCCGCGGCGGCGGCGCGGGCGGCGGCGTGGGCCTGCGCGGTCCCGGTGAGACCAAGCTGGAGACCGACCGGCGGCGCATCCGTACCCGGATCTCCCGGCTCAAGCGGGAAATCGGCGCGATGCGCACCATCCGCGACACCAAGCGCTCCGGCCGGCGGCGCAACGCCATTCCGGGCGTCGCCATCGCCGGGTACACGAACGCGGGCAAGTCGAGCCTGCTCAACCGGCTGACCGGGGCCGGCGTCCTGGTGGAGGATGCGCTGTTCGCCACCCTGGACCCGACCACCCGCCGCGCGCAGACCAGCGATGGACGTATTTACACGCTGTCCGATACGGTCGGGTTCGTCCGGCACCTGCCGCACCAACTCGTCGAGGCGTTCCGTTCCACCCTGGAGGAGGTCGGCCAGGCCGACCTGATGGTGCACGTCGTCGACGGCGCCCACCCCGACCCGGAGGAGCAGGTCCGGGCGGTACGCGAGGTGCTCGCCGAGGTCGGCGCGGACAAGCTGCCCGAATTGCTTGTCGTCAATAAGGCGGACGCCGCCAGCGAGGAAACCCTGCTCCGGCTCAAGCGGGAATGGCCGGACGCGGTGTTCGCCTCGGCGCGCACCGGGATGGGTATCGACCAGGTTCGGGCGGCGATCGAGGAACGGCTGCCGCGGCCGGCGGTCGAGATGTCGGTTCTGTTGCCGTATGACCGGGGCGATCTGGTTGCTCGCGTCCATCGGCGGGGCGAGGTGCTGGAGACCGAGCACGGCGATGCGGGTACTTTCCTGCGGGTACGGGTCAGCGAGGTGCTGGCGGCCGAATTGGCGCGTTATCTGATCACGGTAAGCTCGACTAGTGCTCACCCCCAGTAACCTGCCTCAATCCGGTATCCCCGAAGCCACCGACGCTCTGTAAGACTGTTCAGATGCGACGTATTGCGCTTGCGGTCATCGCGGTGACGGGAGTCGTATCCCTGCCGCTCACGTCCGCCTACGCGGACCCGGGTCCGGCCGCCAGCATTCCGGTACCGGCCGCCATTCCCGGCCAGGCTGTCTGCTCGCTGAGCACCCAGCTGAGCTCGATAGTCGGCCTGACCGCGACCGCCAGCGGATACGCAGTCGTGGACAAGAGCAACAGCGCCCTGTCGTCGCGGATCTACCAGATGAGCAGCTCGTGCAAACTAACGACACCGATCAGCTACACCGGTGGCAGCAACGAGGCACGTGATCCGCGCGACATCCAGGTCAGCCCCGACGGCAAGGACTACTGGGTGGCCGACTCCGGGGACAACCTGCAGAGCCCGGAGCGGTCGAGCATCGGGCTGTGGAAGATACCGGTCAACAAGTCCCAGGGCACCCTGTACCACTTCACGTTCCCCCAGGGCGACGGACCGTACGACTCGGACGCGCTGCTGATCGGCAGCAACGGTTCCCCGATCTTCGTCACGTACCCGCTGACCGGGCCGGCCGGCATCTACGTCCCGACCGCGGCGCCCAATCCGTCCGGCGCGAACGTACCGCTGCGGAAGGCGGGCCAGTTCACACCGGAGAACACCGGCACCTCCAACAAGCTCGGTCCTCCCGGCCGGCTGGTGGTCACCGGTGGCGCCGTCTCGCCGGACGGTACGAAGGTCGTGTTGCGTACCTACTCGGACGCCTACGAATGGGACGTGGCCGGCGGCGACATCGTCAAGGCCCTGACCACCGGCACCCCGCGGATCACTCCGCTGCCCGACGAGGCCCAGGGCGAGGCCATCACCTACAGCCACGACGGGAAGTACTTCCTCACCGTCTCGGACCTGTCGACGGGCGGGGCCTCGGTGCTGCGCTACACACCGGCGGCGGCCGTCGTGGTGAAGAAGGCGGGGACCGGCGGCGCTTCGAGCACCGGCGACAGCGGCGGCCAGAGCTGGTTCAGCAAGCTGAGCCTGAACCAGCTGACCTTCATGGTGGCCGCGGTCGGCGTCATCGGACTAGCCATGGTTCTCGGCGGCGTGATCGGAATCACACAGGCCCGTAAGCGCCGCCCCGCGACCGCGAAGGGCGCCGCGGCGGAAGGCGCCGAGGAGTGGGCGCAGCAGCGGGAGCCGGTGGCGGCGCAGGCGTCGGCACGGCCCGGGCGGTTCGGCCGTGACCCCGAGCGGTCCGGCGGGTCGGTCTACCCGGGGGACCGCGGCGGGCCGCCCGACGCCGGCTATGTGAACCCCCCGGGCGGCCGCGACCAGCCGCCTCCGCCGCGCGGGCGCCCCGCGCCTCCGCAATCCGGCGGCACCTACCGCAGCGGCGAGGGTGGCGGCACCTATCGGGGCGGTGCGGACCGTGGTGGCGCAGATCGTGGCGGCCAGGACCGTGGCGGTGTGGACCGTGGCGCTGCCGGCCGTGGCGGCCCTCCGCACGGCGGTTCGGGCAGCGGGACCTACTCCGGTGGCAGCTATTCGGGGGGTACCTACTCCAGCGGCGGGTACGAGCCACCGGCACCGCCTCCGCCCCCGCAATCCCGTGCCGGCGGCGTCGCCCGCTCCCACCGCCCCGAGACGCGGCGTGGGCCCCGGGACAATGCTCCGCCGCCCCGCCGTGCCGGGGGCTACTCCGAGGAGCACGACGGCTTTGACGATCTCCGCCGCCTGAGCGAGTGATCGTCGGCCCGGGCCGGGCGCTGAGGTTCAGTCGCCCGGCGCGGGTTGGCCGGCTCGGATCGGTTGGGCCGGATTGACCGGCCCGGATGAGGTGGGCCGGAACCCGTGGGCCGGAACCGGACTGCGTGGGCCGGCCCACGTCGGTCACGCCGGAATCCGGCGCACGTCAGATCCGGCGCACGTCAGATCCGGCGGAGCACCGCGACGACACGGCCCAGGATCGTCGCGTCGTCGCCGGCGATCGGCTCGAACGCGTCGTTCTGCGGCATCAGCCAGATGTGCCCGTCGCGCTGCCGGTAGGTCTTCACGGTGGCCTCGCCCTCCAGCATCGCGGCCACGATCTCGCCGCTGTCGGCGTTGGGCTGCTGCCGCACGACCACCCAGTCGCCGTCACAGATGGCGGCGTCGAGCATCGAATTGCCCTTGACCTGAAGCAGGAACAGCGTGCCCTCGCCGACGAGCTCGCGGGGCAGCGGGAAGACGTCCTCGATCGACTGCTCGGCCAGGATGGGCCCACCGGCCGCGATCCGGCCGACCAGCGGCACGTAGGCCGGCGCCGGGTGCGCCGCGCGGGCCGCCGCCTCGTCCTCCGCGCTCAGCTCGGTGGACGTCCGCACGTCGACCGCCCGGGGCCGGTTGGGGTCGCGGCGCAGGTAGCCCTTCTTCTCCAACTCCTTGAGCTGGTAGGCCACGCTGGACGGGGAGACCAGGCCGACCGCCTCGCCGATCTCCCGCACGCTGGGCGGGTAGCCGTGGCGCTCCACCCAGCCGCGGATGAAGTCGAGGATCCGCCGCTGCCGGGCGGTCAGGTCCTCGGCATGCACCTCCGGAATGCCGGTCGCCATCGAGGTGACGGCGCGCAACGGAGCGGCGGCCGCGACCGTGCGGCTCCCGGACCGACCTCCGGCGCGGCGCCGGGCGTCCAGCGAGGTCGGCTCACGCACTCCCTGGTCGCGTCCGGCCTCGTCACGCGCGGACTGGCCCCGCGCGCCGGCCGTGCGCTCTGGGTCAGCGGCTCGCCGCGCTGTAGTGCGGTCCTCGCTCGACACGTCGGTCTCTCCCTTGTCGGCGCTTCTGGCGGGTTTTCGTGGCACTGACCGTATCCCGATGTCCTGACAACTTCAAACATCTGTACGACGTGTCGTACCGCTTCTCTCGACTTGTGCCGTGCCGGTCTGGTAGACCATCGTACGTGAGTTCTATCGAACTTCCGTTCGATCGGGAGGGTCGCCATGGCGACGATCGGGCATATGGCGGCGATCGGGCATCCGGCACGTCGCTCACGGACGGGGGTCCGGCTGACCAGGCGGGGCCGATTGGTCGTGCTCATCCTGTTTCTCCTGCTGGCCGGCCTCGGTGCCCTGCTCGCGGCGTCGGCGAGCGACGCCGCCCCGCCGCCGGGAGCCGCGCCGACCGTGGTGGTCCGGCCGGGCGACACGCTCTGGTCGATCGCCGCCCGATATGACCCCGGTCCCGATCCCTTCGGCTCGATCGAGGAGATCCGCCGGCTCAACGGCCTCCACGGATACACGATCGAGGTCGGGCAGACGCTGACCCTGCCGGCGCACCGTTGAGGCTGTGTCATTGCGTGGGGGCTCTGCCGCTACATGAGGGCTCTGCCGCCGCGTGAGGGCGCCGCGTGAGGCCGCCGCCGGATGGTGCCATACCGCAGGGTCGGCTGGGCCGAAACTGGTGGAAAGCCGACTGAGACGCGCGATACGAGTGTCTGGGTTGCGCTCCGGTTGGTGCTGGGACTAACGTTCAAACACAACATCTAGTAGTTACAGAGGTGTAAGTCGTCCACAGGTTGTGGACGACACGCCCAGGGCTTGACACACAGTCTCCGAGTGGATGACCGGCCGTGCATGTCGCCGTCGGTACCTTTCGGCGTGCCCATGGGCGGGGCACCGGTACCGCAAAGGATCGGAGGTGGGGGAATGCGTTGCCCGTACTGTCGCCACGCCGACTCGCGGGTCGTTGACTCCCGCGAGGCCGACGACGGTCAGTTGATCCGGCGGCGTCGATCATGCCCGGAGTGCGGCAAGCGGTTCACGACCGTCGAAGAGGCGGTCCTCGCTGTGGTCAAGCGCAGCGGGGTGACCGAGCCGTTCAGCCGGATCAAGATCATGTCGGGTGTGCGCAAGGCATGCCAGGGCCGGCCGGTGGACGAGGACTCGATCGCGCTGCTCGCGCAGAAGGTCGAGGAGACGATCCGGGCCCGTGGCGCCGCCGAGGTGCCGAGCAACGAGGTCGGCCTGGCCATCCTCGGACCGCTGCGCGACCTGGACGAAGTCGCCTATCTGCGATTCGCCAGCGTCTACCGGTCCTTCGATTCGTTGGGCGACTTCGAGCGGGAAATCGCGGCCCTGCGCGCCGGGCGGGGGCAGGACCCGGACGGTGTGGGGCCGGCCGGGTCGCAGAGTCAGCCGGTATCGGTCGGCTAGGCAGTCATTTTCACAGTTGAGGAAGCACGGTGGGTTTGCCGTGACGGCGAGGGGGATGGCATGACGGGTGCCGTAGGCACGTCATCGGAAGCGGGCGATCGTGGTCGTAGCGACGCGGCAGCGGGCGGGCTGCACGTCGAGCGGGTGTGGACGACGGAGGGGGTCCATCCGTACGACGAGGTGAGCTGGGAGCGCCGCGACGTCGTGATGACGAACTGGCGGGACGGTTCGATCAACTTTGAGCAGCACGGCGTGGAGTTCCCCGATTTCTGGAGCGTCAACGCGGGCAACATCGTCACCACCAAGTACTTCCGCGGCGCCCTCGGCACCGCGGAGCGGGAGCGGAGCCTGCGCCAGCTCATCGACCGGGTGGTGCACAGCTACCGCCGGGCCGGTGAGGAGAACGGCTACTTCGCCAGTGCCGCCGACGCGGAGGTGTTCGAGCACGAGCTGACCTGGATGCTGCTGCACCAGGTGTTCAGCTTCAACTCCCCGGTCTGGTTCAACGTGGGTACCGCGTCGCCGCAACAGGTCTCGGCGTGCTTCATCCTCTCCGTCGACGACTCGATGGACTCCATCCTCGACTGGTACAAGGAGGAGGGGCTGATCTTCAAGGGCGGGTCGGGGTCCGGCGTGAACCTGTCCCGCATCCGCTCGTCCCGGGAGCTGTTGAGCAGCGGCGGCACCGCGTCCGGTCCGGTGAGCTTCATGCGCGGCGCCGACGCCTCGGCCGGCACCATCAAGTCCGGTGGCGCGACCCGTCGCGCGGCCAAGATGGTCATCCTGGACGTCGACCACCCCGACGTCGAGGAGTTCATCGTCACCAAGGCGCGCGAGGAAGACAAGATCCGTGCGCTGCGCGACGCCGGTTTCGACATGGACCTGGGCGGCGCGGACATCGTGAGCGTTCAGTACCAGAACGCCAACAACTCGGTACGGGTGTCCGGCGAGTTCATGCAGGCGGTCCGGGACGGCGGCAGCTTCTCGCTGCGCGGCCGGCTGGACGGTGCCGTGGTGGAGACGGTCGACGCCAGGGAACTGTTCGGCAAGATCGCCCAGGCCGCCTGGGAGTGCGCCGACCCCGGCCTCCAGTACGACGACGTCATCAACGACTGGCACACCTGCCCCGAGAGCGGCCGCATCACCGCGTCCAACCCGTGCTCGGAGTACATGCACCTGGACAACTCCTCGTGCAACCTGGCCTCGCTGAACCTGCTGAAGTTCCTGCGCTCCGACGGCTCGTTCGAGGTGGACAAGCTCGTCAAGACGGTCGAGCTCGTGATCACCGCGATGGACATCTCGATCACCTTCGCCGACTTCCCGACCGAGAAGATCGGTGAGACCAGCCGCGCGTACCGCCAGCTGGGCATCGGGTACGCCAACCTCGGCGCGCTGCTGATGGCGTCCGGCCTGCCGTACGACTCGGACGAGGGGCGCTCGGTCGCGGCCGGGATCAGCTCGCTGATGACCGGCACCGCGTACCGCCGCTCGGCAGAGTTGGCCGGCGTCGTCGGGCCGTACGACGGATACGCCCGCAACGCCACCGCCCACCAGCGGGTGATGCGCAAGCACGCCGACGCCAGCGACGCGGTCGATGCGCACGGCCGCAACGCGACCGCGCTCCTGGAAGAGGCGTCCCGGCAGTGGCAGCGGGGCAACGAGATCGGTGCGCACAACGGCTGGCGCAACTCGCAGGCCTCGGTGCTCGCCCCCACCGGCACCATCGGCCTGATGATGGACTGCGACACCACCGGCATCGAGCCCGACCTGGCCCTGGTCAAGTTCAAGAAGCTCGTCGGCGGCGGTTCGATGCAGATCGTCAACCAGACGGTGCCGCGGGCGCTGCGCAGCCTGGGGTACCCGGAGGAGCAGGTCGAGGCGATCGTCGAGCACATCGCCGAGCACGGTCACGTGGTCGACGCGCCGGGGCTCAAGACCGAGCACTACCCGGTCTTCGACTGCGCGATGGGCGAGCGGTCGATCGCGCCGATGGGGCACGTGCGGATGATGGCCGCCGTCCAGCCGTTCATCTCGGGCGCCATCTCCAAGACCGTCAACATGCCGGAGACGGCGACGGTCGAGGAGGTCGAGGGCATCTACCTGGAGGGCTGGAACCTGGGCCTCAAGGCGCTGGCCATCTACCGGGACAACTGCAAGGTCGGCCAGCCGCTGTCGGCGGCGAAGAAGTCCGTCGAGCCGGCCGCGGCACCCGCGGTGGTGTCACCGGCGGCGGTGGAGAAGGTCGTCGAGTACCGGCCGGTCCGCAAGCGGCTGCCCAAGAAGCGCCCCTCCGAGACGGTCTCCTTCTCGGTCGGCGGCGCCGAGGGTTACCTGACCGCGTCGTCCTACCCGGACGACGGCCTGGGTGAGGTCTTCCTCAAGATGTCCAAGCAGGGCTCCACGCTCGCCGGGGTGATGGACGCGTTCTCGGTGGCCATCTCGATCGGACTCCAGTACGGCGTGCCGCTGGAGACCTACGTCTCGAAGTTCACGAACATGCGCTTCGAGCCGGCCGGCATGACCGACGACCCGGACATCCGGATGGCCGCCTCGGTGATGGACTACATCTTCCGCAGGCTGGCGCTGGACTTCCTGCCGTACGAGCGCCGGGCCGAACTCGGCATCTTCACCGCCGCCGAGCGCGCCGCGCAGTTGCGCGCGGAGGCGGCCGGTCTGGCCGAGGACGCGGTGGACCTGACGGCGCTCGCGGCGTCGGCCCCGGTCGCGGCGACCGACGGCGCCGAGCGGGCCGCCCGGGCGGAGGATGTCGAGCGGTCGGAGCGGGCCGGGACGCCGGTCGAGGTCCGGCCGGTGAGCCGCATCGGCTCGTCGACGGAGCTGCTGGAGTTGGTGCAGGGCAAGGCGGCCGACGCTCCGCTGTGCTTCACCTGCGGCACGAAGATGCGCCCGGCCGGTAGCTGCTACGTCTGCGAGGGCTGCGGCTCGACCAGCGGCTGCAGCTGAGACGCATCAGCAATCGCCGCGCGGGGGCGGAGCCGACGGATCGTCCGGCTCCGCCCCCGCTGCCGTGTCGCGCGTCCGCAGGGCTTCGGATCACAGCGCCCGCAGGGCGGAGTCCACAATGGACTCGCTGAACGAGGCCATATCGGTCGGCTCCGGGTCCCGTCCGGCGAAGTGGGTCAGGAACGCGTACTGGAAGCACGCGCCGAGCAGCATCGCCGCCACCGAGGCCGGGTCGGCCTGCGCGGCCACCCGGCCCAGTGCCTGTTCCATGCCGAGGTACTCGGCGAGGCCCTCAACGGCCCGGTGCGGACCGATGTTGCGCTGGGCCAGCGCCTCACGGTGGCGGGCCAGCAACTGCGGCTCCGAGAACGTGGCGGCGAACATCGGGAAGCTGTCGGTGTAGAAGTCGGCCGCCGCGCGGACCACGCGGAGCAGGTTGTCCCGTACCGTGCCCTGTCCGGCCTGGTCGAGCAGCGCCTTCATCGCCGGCATGATGGTCGGTACCCGGGCACGCAGCACCTCGACGAACAACTCCTCCTTGTCCTCGAAGTGCTTGTAGAGCGTCGCCTCCGAGAAGCCGGCCGCTCGTGCGATCTCCTTGGTCGTGGCGTTGTTCAGCCCGCGCGTGCGCACGACGTGCATCGCCGCGTCGAGGATGGTGTCCCGGGTTCCCACCGCTGGCTCCGATTGACTGGTGAGCAATTGCTTACCATCGTAGGCGGGTAAGCATTCACTAACTCCGTCGAGAACGGGCCGCAGCGTGGGGATCGCCGGTCGGCCTCAGTTCTGGGGAGCCGCCAGTTGCGGAGCCGCTAACTGCGGAGCCGCCAACTGCGGGACCTCGCGCAGGCCGCCGATCATGACGTCCAGCAACTGGTCGACCCGGTCATGGGCCGGGGTGCGCTGGCCTGCCCAGGCGATCCCGTTCACCATCATGATCAGGTCTGAACCGTCGACGTCGTGGCGCACCGCGCCGGCTCGCTGGGCCCGGATCAGCAACTGGCCGCCGATCTCACGCATGCCGCTGCACGACGTGTACAGGTCGGATGCCGGGTCGCGCATCGTGCTCATCACCAGTTCGGACAGGCCACGGTACCGGGAGACGTAGTCCATCAGCGTGTGCAGCCAGTCGATCAGTGCCTCGGCCGGCGTGGCGTCCGCCAGCAGTGCACGTCCCCGGTCCTGCAACGCGTCGAGCAGATCGCGGAACGTTGCTTCCAGCAGTGTCTGGCGGGTGGGGAAATGTCGGTACAGGGTGCCGATTCCGACACCGGCGCGGCGGGCGATGTCCTCCAGGGACGCCTCGGCGCCGTACTCGGTGAATGCTGCCTTGGCCGCGGTGAGCAGCCGGTCGTAGTTACGGCGGGCGTCGGCCCGCATGGGGCGCCGGGGCGTGGTGGGCGCATCCGTGGTGCTCATGGCGACCTTCTCTGGGCGTGCTGCGGTGCTTCCAGGCGGAGGTCGTTCGCTGACCGTGATCCGGGAAAGCCCCCGCCTGGTTGGGGCGGATAGCTCATTTCATCACGTTTACGGCCACTTGGCCCCGGTTGTCGTTCGGCTCGTGCGCAGACACGCCGGTACGGCGGAAGAAAGTTAGTTCAGGGGCAGCCACATGTGGATTTCGTCGCGGTCGTCGCCGGGCGCGATCCGTAGCGCACCGGGCAGCCGGCCGACCTCCTTGTAGCCCAGCGCCGCGTAGAACCGCTCGGTGCCGAGCCCCGACCGTACGGTCAGGTGCAACGCGTCCCACCCGATCCCCCGGGCGACCCGCTCGGCCTCACGCATGAGTGCGGCGCCGTACCCGCGGCCCTGCAGGTCCGGGTGCACCATCACTCGTTTGACGGTCCGCCAGTGCGCCGCCAGGGCGAACCGCCCGCTGGTGAACAGCAGCATGGCGGCCAGCCGGTCCCCGGCGAAGCCGACGAGGAGGCGGTCGTGCCCGTCATCCACCCCGGCGAAGGCCCTGGCGGCGGTGGGTAGCACGTCGCTGCCGGTGACGATGCCGACAAAGCCGACGGCGCCGCCGCTGTTGCTGACGTCCGTCCACAGCCCGACGATCTCGTCGCGCAGCCTGCCGGTCAGGTCGGGGTCCATCACAAAGCGCAGTGTCACGAGTCCATCCTGCCCCGGCCCCTTACCCGGCCGGTCTGGGGTCGGCCACCGGCGGGCGGCTCGTGCATGCGCCGGTGCGTGATGGCCGGGTGCCCGGCCGGAGCCGGCGGCCCCGGCGGGGAGCGGGTGCGTGGCCGAGAGCGTGGCCGGAGCCGGCCGCCCCGGCCCGGGGCTGGCGCTTGGCCGGAATCTTGCACAGGTTGGCGGTCATTGCCCTCGCCCGCCCGGACCGGGTCGCCCGACGATTCCCTGGTGAGCCTCATCGACGCACCGCCCCGCCGGGCGACGCGAATCCATCGGGCCTGGGCCGTGGCCGCCGTGGCGTTCGTCGCCACCGTCGGAGCAGCCGGATTCCGGGCTACCCCTGGCGTACTGATCGCCCCGCTCCAGCAGGAGTTCGGCTGGTCCCGGGGCACCATCTCGTTCGCGGTCTCGGTCAACTTGATCCTCTACGGCCTGACCTCGCCGTTCGCCGCCGCGTTGATGGAGCGCTTCGGCATCCGCCGGGTGGTCGCCGCGGCGCTGCTGCTGGTCGCGGCGGGCAGCGGGCTGACCGTGTTCATGACCGCGAGCTGGCAGTTGGTGCTGTGCTGGGGTGTGCTGGTCGGCCTGGGTACGGGTTCGATGGCGCTCGCGTTCGTGGCGACCGTGACCAACCGCTGGTTCGTCCGGCACCGCGGCGTGGTCACCGGGGTGCTGACCGCCGGCGGGGCGGCCGGGCAGCTCAGCTTCCTGCCGCTGCTGGCCTACCTGATCGGCCGCTCGGGCTGGCGCTCCGCCGCGTTGGTGGTGGCGGTGGCTGCCCTGGCCGTGTCTCCGCTGGCGCTGTGGTTGCTCCGCGATCATCCGCGCGACGTGGGCCTGCTTCCCTACGGTGCCGAGCCGGGAGCAGCCGAGCCGCGAACAGCCGAGTCGCAAGCAGCCGAGCCGCCGCGGGCCGGGCCGAGGGAGGCCGTGCCGGCGAGAAGCGGGCCCAAGGAGGCCGGGCCGAGGGAGGCCGAGCCCGCGGGGATCGGGCCTGCGCGCCGGGCGCTGACCGCGCTGCGTGACGCCGCCCGGGTACCCACGTTCTGGCTGCTCGCCGGCAGCTTCGCGATCTGCGGGGCGACCACGAACGGGCTGGTGGGTACCCATTTCATCCCGGCCGCGCACGATCACGGCCTGCCGACCACCACGGCCGCCAGCCTGCTGGCGCTGGTCGGGGTCTTCGACATCGTCGGCACGATCTTCTCCGGAGCGTTGACCGACCGGTTCGACTCCCGGCTGCTGCTCAGCTTCTACTACGCGCTGCGCGGGCTGTCGCTCCTCGCGCTCCCGGACCTGTTCTCGGCCACCCCCCATCCCAGCATGCTCATCTTCATCCTGTTCTACGGCCTGGACTGGGTGGCCACCGTGCCGCCGACCATCGCCCTGTGCCGGGAGCGGTTCGGCGACTCGGGTCCGGTGGTGTTCGGGTGGGTCTTCGCCGCGCACCAGATCGGAGCGGCCGTCGCGGCGACGGGCGCCGGGCTGATCCGTGACGATCTGGGCGCCTACGACATGGCGTTCTACCTGGCCGGCGGGCTGGCGCTGATCGCGTCGCTGCTGTCGGCCTGGGTACGCCGGCCAGGCCAGACCGGCGCCCGGTGGCGGGTCGTGTTCGACGACTAGCGCCGGCACCCGTCGCGCGCAACCGGCGGCGGTAGGGTGTCCCGGTGCAGGCTACCCGCTACGTCATCGTGGGTGCCGGGATCGTCGGCCTCGCGGTCGCGCACCGGCTGCTCCTCGACCGTCCACATGCGACGGTCACGGTGGTGGAGAAGGGCACGCGGGTCGGTGCTCATCAGACCGGGCACAACTCGGGCGTCATCCACTCCGGGATCTACTACCGGCCCGGCAGCCTGCGTGCCCGGCTGTGCGTCGCCGGTGCGCGCTCGATGGTCGAGTTCTGCCGGAGCAACGGCGTACCGGTCGAGGTCACCGGGAAGCTCATCGTCGCGACGGAGCGGGACGAACTGCCCCGGCTGCACGCGCTCGCCGAGCGGGCCGCCGCCAACGGGGTACCGGCCAGGCTGGTCAGCCCCGCCGAAGCGACCGAGATCGAGCCACACGTCTCCTGCGTGGCCGCGCTGCACGTCGAGACGACCGGAATCACCGACTACCGGGCCGTGTGCGACGTGCTGTCCGGTCTCATCGTCGAGCGCGGTGGCCAGATCCGGCTGGGTTGCCGGGTCACCGCGATCGGCTCCGGGACGGTGCGGACGACGGGCGGCGACGTGCCGGTCGATGTGCTGGTCAACTGCGCCGGGTTGTACGCCGACCGGATCGCGCGGCTCGCCGGGTACCGGCCGGAGGTGCAGATCGTGCCGTTCCGGGGGGAGTACTTCACCGTACGGCGGGATCTCGTACGGGGGCTGATCTACCCGGTACCCGACCCGAGCCTGCCGTTCCTCGGCGTGCACCTGACCCGGATGGCCGACGGTAGCCTGCACGCCGGCCCGAACGCGGTGCTGGCACTGTCCCGGGAGGGGTACCGCTGGGGCCGGGTCGACGTGCGCGACGTCGCCGAGGCGGCCCGGTACCCGGGGCTGTGGCGGCTCGCCCGGACGCACCTGGGCACCGGCGTCGCGGAGGTACGCCGGTCGCTGTCCCGCCGCCGGTTCGCGGCGAGCCTGGCCCGGCTGGTACCGGAGGTGACCCGTGAGGATCTGGTGCCGGCCCCGGCCGGAGTACGGGCCCAGGCGGTCACCCGCTCCGGCGCGCTGGCCGACGACTTTCTGCTGTTGCGTGGCGACCGCCAACTGCACGTGCTCAACGCGCCGTCGCCGGCGGCGACCAGCTCATTGGAGATCGCCCGCCGGATCGTCGATGAACTGCCGGCCTGAACGGACGGATCGGGAGGAGCGGGTGCGACGCTGGCTGACCGGCGCGATGTGCGCCGTCACGCTGCTCGGCCTCGGATTGACCGGTGCCGGCTGCGGTCGCGGGGGCTCAGGTACCGACCTGGGCAAGTTCGTCATGCCCTCGCCGAGCCGGGAACCGGCGGAGGAGGCGGGCGGCGCCTGCCAGTTGCTGGACTACGACGTCATCCAGTCGCAGATGGGCCTCACGTTCGACATCGCGGCCTCCGGGAACGTGGACGCGACCTACACGTGCGTCCTCCAGCAGACCCAGGGTGACCTGCCCGACCTCTCGCTGGCCGTGACCGCGACCACGGCCGACACGGCGACCTTCAAGACCACCGTGGCGCCCAAGGGCAGTTCGACGGTCAACGATCTGGGCAAGGCCGCCTACAGTGCGGCGGTGGCCGCCGGCAGCGGAGCCGGTCCGGGGTACGAGGTGGGCTGGCTGTCCGCGAACCAGCGGCTGATCATCTTGCGCTACCGCAGCGCGAACGGTACCGCCAGCGGCGACGTGAGCCCGCTGCTTCCCAAGCTGATCGCTCTGGCGCAGAAGATCGACATCACCACCGCCTGACGCCACCGGCGTGGCGCCACGCGATCAGTGGGCGGTCAGTGGGCGGCGACGAAGACCCGGGAGGCGACCTCCCGCGGCAACCGCACCCGATCGCCGGACCGGTCGATGATGACGTCGTTGCGGTCCTGCGCCACGTTGACCGTGGCGCCCGGGTCGACCCCGGCGGCGTGCAACTGGCGGAGCACCCCGACGTCGGTCTGCACGCTCTCGCAGATCCTCTTGACGATCACCGAACCGGACAGCCCGGGGAAGGCGAGGTTGCGCTCGATCTCGCCGGGCTGGGCGGTGGCGGCCTCGTTGTCGAAGTCGGCCAGGCCCGGGATCGGGTTGCCGTAGGGCGAGCGGGTGGGCCGGCCGAGCAGCTCATACACCTTGGCCTCGACCGCCTCGCTCATCACGTGCTCCCACCGGCAGGCCTCGTCGTGCGCCTCCTCATAGGGCAGGCCGATGACGTTGACCAGCAGCAGTTCGGCGAGGCGGTGCTTGCGCATGACCGCGACAGCCTGCTCCCGGCCCGTCCCGGTGAGCAGCAGGTGCCGGTCGCCCTCGACGGTCAGCAGCCCGTCGCGCTCCATCCGGTTCACGGTCTGGCTGACGGTGGGGCCGCTCTGGTGCAGCCGCTCGGCGATCCTCGCGCGCAGCGGGGTGACGCCCTCTTCCTCAAGTTCAAGGATCGTCTTGAGGTACATCTCGGTGGTGTCAATCAGGTCAGACGTCGACACGGCCCGGCTCCTCTCGGACGGCGGTGCGCCGAACCGATCCGTCTGCCCTGGCGGGGGCGCGGAGATATCCGCCGATGGCGGCACCAAGGTTTCGTTGAACAATAAGGTTGGGGGTGTTGAGGAGATCGTCCACGTCTGCCTTCCTTCCGAGCGTGAATGCTACCCGCCAGATACGACAAACTGTCGTTGTGACCGACTGGAGTGCGTTGACCGGAAGCCCCTTGATCGATGTGTCCGCTCTCGCGGAGCTGCTGCCCGCGGCGGCGCCGCCCACGCTGCTGGACGTGCGCTGGCGGCTCAACGGGCCGCCGGCGCGGCGGGACTACCTTATCGGGCACATACCCGGCGCGGTGTTCGTCGATCTGGATGATCACGTGTGCGGCCCGCCCGGCGCCGGAGGGCGGCACCCGCTGCCCGAGCCGGGGCGGCTGGAGCGGGACCTGCGGGCGGCCGGGGTACGCCGCGATCACCCCGTGGTGGTCTACGACACCGGTACCGGTGAGGCGGCGGCCCGGCTCTGGTGGACGCTGCGCTGGGCGGGCCACCCCGCGGTGCGGGTCCTCGACGGCGGGTACGCGGCCTGGACGGTGGCCGGATACTCGGTCGAGCCGGGCGAGGTGGTCGCGGCGCCGGGCGGCTTCACGGTGGTACCCGGCCAGCTCCCGGTGATCGACGCGGCCGGCGCCGCCGCCACCGCGCAGCGGGGGGTGCTCCTGGACGCGAGGGTCGAGCCGCGCTACCGGGGCGAGACCGAACCGGTCGACCGGGTCGCCGGCCACATCCCGGGAGCCGTGAACCTGCCCGCCGCGCGGCTGTCCGAACCGGACGGGCGGCTGCTGCCGGCGGCCGATCTCCGTGCGCGGTTCGAGGCGGCCGGCGTGGTCCCGGGGGAGCCCGTCGGCGCGTACTGCGGCTCGGGGGTGACCGCGGCCCACACCGTACTGGCGCTGACCGTGGCCGGGTTCCCGGATCCGGCACTGTACGCCGGCTCGTGGAGTGAGTGGATCACCGATCCGGACCGTCCGGTGGCAACCTCATGAGCGTGGGCACGACCGTCGTCTGGAGCGAGGCGCTGCTGGGGTACGACCTGGGAGAGCACCCGCTGGATCCGGTACGGGTCGAGCTGACCATCGCGCTGGCCCGGGAACTGGGTGTGCTGGACCGTCCCGGAGTGCGGATCGTCGCGCCACAGCCGGCCGACGACAACCTTCTCAACCTGGTACACACCGCTCGGTACATCGAGGCGGTCCGCGCGGCCGGCTCGCCGGAGGCGATCGAGGGGCACGGCCGCCGGCCGGCCACCCGGTGGGGTCTGGACACGCCGGACAACCCGGTATTCGCCGGCATGCACGAGGCGAGTGCCCTGGTTGCCGGCGCGACCGTGGCGGCCGCGGAGGCGGTGTGGTCCGGCACGGCCCGGCACGCGGTCAACGTCGCCGGTGGCCTGCATCACGCCATGCCGGAGCTGGCGAGCGGCTTCTGCGTGTACAACGACCCGGCGATCGCGATCGCCCGGCTGCTGGAGCGGGGCGCGCAGCGCATCGCGTACGTCGACGTCGACGTGCACCACGGCGACGGGGTGCAGGAGGTCTTCTACCGCGATCCCCGGGTGCTGACGGTGAGCCTGCACGAGACACCGGTGGCGCTGTTTCCGGGTACCGGCTACCCGGCGGAGACCGGTGGGTCGGGCGCCGAGGGCAGCGCGGTCAACGTGGCGCTGCCGCCCGGTACCGGCGACTCCGGCTGGCTGCGCGCGTTCCACGCGGTCGTACCGTCGGTGGTCCGGGCCTTCGACCCCGAACTGCTGTTCACCCAGTGCGGCGCGGACGCGCACCTCCTCGATCCGCTGGCCGACCTGCGGCTCAGCGTGGACGGGCAGCGGGCCAGCTATCTCGCGCTGTCGGCGCTGGCCGACGAGGTGTGCGGCGGCCGCTGGGTGGCCACCGGCGGAGGCGGGTACGCGCTGGTGGAGGCGGTACCCCGGGCGTGGACGCACCTGCTGGCGATCGCCACGGGCGAGGCACTCGATCCGGCCATCGCCACCCCGGACGGGTGGCGGGATCTGGCCCACCGCCGCCGTCCGGACCGGACCGTGCCCGAGTCGATGACGGACGGCGCCGCCCCGTGGTGGACACCGTGGGAGCCCACCGGCGACCCGGACGCGGTGGACCGGGCGATCATCGCTACCCGGCGGGCGGTCTTCCCGTTGCTCGGCCTGGATCCGCACGATCCGCGGGACTGATCCGGTGGACCCGGGGGACGCCACGGTGCCGGAGGGCAACGGCCGCGACCCGGCCGGGGCCGCCCAGGGCATCCCAACGGTGCCGGCCGGCGAGTCGGATGTGCTGCTGGCCGACGGCTCTACCGTCCACATGCGACAGATCCGGGCGGAGGACGGCACCGCGATCGTGGCGATGCACGGACAGTTCTCCGAGCGCACCCGGTACCTGCGCTACTTCTCGCCGTACCCGCGGATCCCGGAACGCGACCTGCGCCGGTTCGTCAACGTCGACCACCGCGACCGGGAGGCGCTGGTCGTCCAGGCCGGCGGCCGGATCATCGCGGTCGGGCGGTACGACCGGCTGGGTCCGGAGGCGGACGAGGCCGAGGTGGCGTTCGTGGTGGCCGACGAGTACCAGGGCCGCGGCATCGGCTCGGTCCTGCTGGAGCACCTGGCGGAGCGCGCCAGGGCCGCCGGGATCAACCGTTTCGTCGCCGAGGTGCTGCCGGTCAACAGCGGGATGCTGCGCGTGTTCTCCGACGCGGGCTACCAGATCCAGCGGGAGTACGCGGACGGAGTCGTGCACCTGGAGTTCCCGATCGGCCCGACGGAACGGTCGCTGGCCGTGCAGCACCGGCGGGAACAGTTCACCGAGGCGGCATCGATCGCCCGCCTGCTGCACCCCGCCTCGGTGGCCGTTTACGGCGCCCGCCGCGACGGTACCGGCGTCGGCGCCGCCATCCTGCGCAACCTGGCGTCGTTCGCCGGCACGGTCCACGAGGTCCACAATGGACAGCCGCTGGTCGGGCCGGCCGACCTCGCGCTGATCGCGGTGCCGGCGCCGGCGGTGCCGGAGGTGGTGGCCGGCGCGGCGGCCGGGGGCGCAGCCGGGGCGGTGGTGTTCTCCGCCGGCTTCGCCGAGGCCGGGCCGGCCGGCGCGGCCGCCGAGCGCGACCTGGCGGCCCGCGTACGGGCGGCGGGCCTGCGGCTGGTCGGCCCGAACTGCCTGGGCATCGCGAACACCGACCCGGCGGTGCGGCTGAACGCCACGCTCGCGCCCCAACTGCCGCCGCACGGCCGGGTCGGCTTCTTCTGCCAGTCCGGGGTGCTCGGGGTGGCGCTGCTGGCCGAGGCGGAGCGGCGCGGGCTGGGCCTGTCCAGCTTCGTGTCGGCGGGCAACCGGGCCGACGTGTCCGGCAACGATCTGTTGCAGTACTGGCAGGATGATCCGGCAACGGACGTGGTGCTGCTGTACCTGGAGACGTTCGGTAATCCCCGCAAGTTCACCCGGCTGGCCCGGCGGCTGGGCCGGCACAAGCCGATCGTCGCGGTGGCCAACCTGCGCCGGCCGCCGGCACCGGATCCGGCCGGCGTTCCCGGTCTGGAGCCCGTCCCCGGTCTGGAGCCCGTCCCCGGTCTGGAGCCCGGACCCGAGCCGGAGCCCGGACCCGAGCCGGATGGTCGAGCGCTTCTGGCCCGGGCCGGGGTGATCCGGGTGGACACCGTGCCCGAGATGTTCGATGTCGGCGTGCTGCTGTCCGGGCAGCCGTTGCCGGCCGGCAGCCGGGTCGGCATCGTCACCAACTCGTCGGCGCTGTCGGTACTGGCCGTGGGCGCGTGCGACGCGGCCGGGCTGGACGTCGCCGTGCGATCGGACGTCGGTGCCCGGGCCGACCCGGCACGCTTCGCCGCGGCGCTGGCCGCCGCCGTCGAGGATCCCCGGGTGGACGCGCTCGTCGTTGCCTGCGCGCCGCCGCCACCGCTGGACGCCGCCGAGACCGCCGCCTTCGGCCGGTGTATCGCCGAGGCGGCCACCGGGGACAAGCCGGTGGTCGCGACGTTGCTGTCCGGCCACCCGGCGACCGGGGGAGCGGAGCCGGGCTTTGGAGCGCAGCCGGAGCCGGGCTTGGGCGGAGGCGGCCACGCGCTACGTTTCGCCAAGGTGCCGCGGTATCCGTCGGTCGAGGAGGCCGTACGGGCGCTGGGTCGGGTGGCCGCGTACGCCGCCTGGCGCCGGGAGCCACCCGGTACCTTACCCGATCTGTCCATTGTGGAGTCTCCGGTCGGCGCGGGACCCGATGAGCTTCTGGCCGGGTACGGCATCCCGGTTGTCGCCTCGCGCACGGCTCACGACGGCCGGTCGGCACTGGCCGCGGCGTCGGCGTTGGGTTATCCGGTCGCCATGAAGCTGGCGGATCCCGAACTGCGTCACCGGATCGACCTCGGCGCCGTACGGCTGGATCTGGCGAACGCCGGCGCCGTGCGCACCGCCTATCAGGAACTCGCCAGGCTTTCGCGCGCCGGCACGCTGGGCACCCCGGCCGCCACGGTGGCCCCGGCCGGCCCCGTGGAGGTCGAGGTCGAGGTGATAGTGCAGCCGATGGTTCCGCCGGGAGTGTCCTGTGTGATCGAGGCTCTACAGGATCCGTCGTTCGGGCCGGTCATCGGCTTCGGGCCGGGCGGAGTCACCGGGGAACTGCTCGGCGACCGGGCCTGGCGGGCCGTGCCGCTGACCGACCGGGACGCCGCCGGGCTGGTACGGGAACCGCGGGCGTCGGCCCTGCTGTTCGGGCACCGCGGTGCCAGGCCGGTACGGGTCGCCGCGCTGGAGGATCTGCTGCTGCGGGCCGCCCGGCTGATCGACGGCCACCCGGAGGTACGGCGGCTGAGCCTCAACCCCGTGCTGGCGCGGCCGGACGGCATCTCCGTGCTGCACGCAGCCGTCCACTATGGACAGGCCGGGTACCGTCCCGACACCGGCGCCCGACGGCTGCGCTGAACCGGCGGTTGAACCGGCGGTGGGGCGGGCAGCGACCGGACATGAAGCGGGCGCCGGAGGGGTGACCCGTCCGGCGCCCGCTTTCGGTTGCCTCAGCTGGCGTACGCCTCCAGGCGCTTGGCCCGCGACGGGTGGCGCAGCTTGAGCAGCGTCACCTTCTCGATCTGGCGGATCCGCTCACGGGAGAGGCCGAACTCCCGGCCCACCTCGTCCAGGGTGCGCTGCCGGCCGTCGTCCAGGCCGAAACGCAGCCGGATCACCGCCTGCTCCCGCTGCGACAGGGTGGCCAGCACGATCTCCACCTCTTCGCGCAGCATCCCGTTGGAGACGCTGTCCGCCGGCTCCTCGCGCGGGTCCACCCGGGCCACGAAGTCGCCGAGGGCGCTCTCCCCGTCCTCGCCGACGGCCTGGTCGAGGCTGACCGGCTCGCGGTCGTAGGAGATCAGCTCGATCACCTGGAACTCCTCGACCCCCAGCGCGCCCGCGACCTCGACGACCGAGGGTTCCCGGCCGAGCGCGGTCGCCAGGTCACGGCGTGCCCGGACCATCTTGTTGACCTGCTCGACCATGTGCACCGGGATGCGGATGGTACGGGCCTGGTCGGCCATGGCGCGGGTGATGGCCTGGCGGATCCACCAGGTGGCGTACGTGGAGAACTTGTAGCCCTTGGCGTAGTCGAACTTCTCGACCGCGCGGATGAGGCCGAGGTTGCCTTCCTGGATGAGGTCGAGGAAGGCCATGCCACGCCCCGTGTACCGCTTCGCGATGCTGACCACCAACCGCAGGTTGGCCTCCAGGAGGTGATCCTTTGCCGCGTGTCCCTCCCGGGCGACCGTCGCCAGGTCGGCGCGCAGCGCGGGATCGAGCGCCTTGGACATGATCTCCTCGGCGTACAGCCCGGCCTCGATCCGCCGGGCCAGGTCGACCTCCTGCGCCGCCGTGAGCAGCTTGGTGCGTCCGATGCCGTTGAGGTAGGCGCGGACCAGGTCGGCCGAGACGCCACGGTCCTCGGCGTCGAGGTCGGCCGGCTCATCGCTCGCCGCGGACGCGATCGGGTCGGCTGCCGCGATCTCGGCCGCCTCTGGCTCTCCCCAGGTCCCGCCGGTCGTGGCGGCATCCATCTGCTCGTCGGCGTCCTTCGCCGGCATGATTCGCGTCGCGGTGAGTGGCTGGGCCACGTTCACTCGCCTCCCCGTACTCGAAGCTTTGATGGCTTTCACGAACGAGCGTGAACCCAGGCGCGTGAAGTCGGAGTAAGGCGGCAAGCCGGTGGCATGAATTCGTGAGGCGAAAAGCGAGATAAAGTCAGATTTCGAGGAGAACTGTCCGAGGGCCGACATTGACGCTCTCGACCAACATGTGCGTCCGGAAGCGGCCGGTCTCGACCTTCGCGCCACGGGCCCGGAGAGCCTCCGCGAACGCGTCGACCAGCGGCTCGGCCACCTCCGCCGGAGCCGCCGCGATCCAGGACGGCCGCCTACCCTTGCGGGCGTCGCCGTACAGCGTGAACTGGCTCACCACCAGCACCGGCGCGCCGGTGTCGGCGGCGGACCGGTCGTCGTCCAGTACCCGCAGCTCGTACGCCTTCCGGGCGAGCCTCGCCGCGACCTCGGCGGTATCCGTGTGGGTGACCCCGACGAGCACCAGCAGGCCGTCCTCGATGGCACCGACCACTTCCCCGTCGACGGTCACGCTGGCCCGGCTGACCGTCTGGACCAGCGCCCTCATCGGGGTACCGGCTCGATGAAGCCCCGGTCGATCAGGTGCCCGACGATCGGGCCGGCCACCTCGGCCAGCGCCTGCTCGGCGACCTGGTGCGCGGCGGCGAGCACCGCCAGTTGATCGCCCAGCGGTACCGCCCCGTTGCAGCCCCCGACCAGCGCCATCACCAGCGGGTCGACCTCCTCGCTCCAGTGCAGGCCGCTGGGCAGGGCGAGCAGTTGCCGGTCCACCGCCCACCCCTCCGGGCCGATGGTGGCCTCCTGGTGCAGGGTCAGGCCGGGGGCCGCCCGGTACCGTTCCCGCAGCAGCGTGGCCGAGTCACGGTCGCGCAGCCAGTCCAGCCGACGCAGCCAGAACGCGAGCTGGTCGGACAGCGGCGTGTCGACCGTCTGGCGCAGGTCCTCGATGCGGATCAGCGGATCGTGGCGCCCGGTGCGGCGCAGGGTCACCAGCCCGAGGCCGACCGCCTCGACCTTGTTCGCGTCGAACCAGTCCAGCCACGCCGCCGCCCGTTTCGGGTCGGACCGCTCGCCGGCGTCGGACAGCCACAGGTTGACGTACGACACCGGGTCGGTCACCTCCCGCTGGATCACCAGCGCGTCCAGCCCGGTACCGGCGACCCACCCGGCCACCCGTTCCGTCCAGTCCTCGCCGCCGATGTGCAGCCAGTTGGCGAGGTACTGGCAGGTGCCGCCCTCGGCCAGCAGGCCGGGTGCGGCGGCGGCCAGTTCGGCGCACATCGCGTCGCCGGCCCGGCCGGAGTCCCGGTAGGTGTGGGTGGCCAGGCCCGGCCCGACGACGAACGGCGGGTTGCTCACCACCAGGTCGAAGCGGCGCCCGGCGACGGGGGCGACCATGTCGCCGCGCAGCAGTTCCCAGTTCATGCCGGACAGGGCGGCGGTGGTGGCGGCGAAGCGCAGGGCCCGCTCGGACAGGTCGGTCGCGGTGACCCGCTGGGCGTGCGTGGACAGGTGGAGGGCCTGAACCCCACAGCCGGTACCCAGGTCCAGCGCGGTGCCGACCGGCGCGCGCAGGGTCGCCCCGGCCAGTGTCGTAGAGGCCCCGCCGACGCCGAGCACGTGGTCTTCGGGCAGCGGACCGCTGCGGGTACCGGTACCCAGGTCGGAGACGACCCACCAGTCGTCCCCGTACGGTTCGAGGTCGATCCCGGCCCGCACCCCGTCGCCGGTGGCCGCCAGGATGCCGGCGGCCAGCAGGTCGTCCAGCGGCAGCGCCGCGCGCACCGGCCGCTCCGGCTCGATCTTGCCGCAGATGAACAACCGGATCAGGGTG
Organism: Rugosimonospora sp.; assembly: GCA_036494675.1. Lineage (GTDB taxonomy): Bacteria > Actinomycetota > Actinomycetes > Mycobacteriales > Micromonosporaceae > Rugosimonospora. The sequence goes on along the minus strand of DASXOA010000072.1, from coordinate 26,903 downwards.
GCCAGCGGATCGCGTTCGGTCGTGGCGCGCAGGGCGGCCCGGAAGTCACCCCGACGTATCGCCGCGGTCGCCCCGGGGCCGATCCGGGCCGCGATTCCGCTGCTGGTGTACCCGGCGCCGGTCAGCGCCTCGCGCAGCCGCCACATCGCGGCCGGTTCGAGCAGGGCAGGCATGCGAACGCCGGCGGCGCCGAGGGACGAGGTGTCGCGGCCAAGCGGTCGCTTCTTGGTGTCACGGTCATGCACGGACCTATCCTGCCGGTATCCGTCACACGTCCCGGTACCGGGACTGGAAGAAGCAGAAGATACCGAAGGCGGCGAACCCGGCCGCGACCAAGATCAGTAGTACCTGCCCGAACGGCTTGCCGGCCAGCGTGTGCAGGGCAGCGTCGAGCCCACCGGACTTCTCGGGTCCCGGTGTACCGCGGCGACGAAGAGCAGGCCACCGGCGATGCCGTACCCGGCGCCCTTGGCGAGGTATCCGATCACGCCGAGTGTGACCGCCGTCTTCCGGGTACCGTGGCCCATCCGGTCGGTGTTCAGGCGCTTGAGGAACACGCGCTTCGCGCCGAACACGATCAACCCGATGCCACCGGCCAGCACCGCGATGCCGGCGATGGCGACCAGCACCCGGCCGGAGGTGTGCGCCAGGACACCGGCCGTGGTCTGCCGCTGCTGGCCGGCGCTGGACGTCGGGTTGCCGGCCGCGACCTTCCCGGCGTCCCAGGCCAGGGCCGCGTAGATCACGGCACGGCCGGCCGAGCCGATCCGCTCGAAGATCTTCCGCTTGCCGCTCTCGTCCCGGTACCCGGTGGCCGCGGCGAGCAGTTGCCAGAGGGCCATGCCGGCGAGCCCGACGACGATGATCCAGACGAGCGGCCGGCCGAGCGGCTCACGTACCAGGAGTTGGAACGCCCCGGACTGGTCGGTCTCGCCGGACGAGTGCCCCAGAGCGATCTGCAGGGCGAGCCAGGCGACGGCGAGGTGCAGGATGCCGTACCCGACGAACCCACCGCGGGCGACCGCGTGCAGGATGCTGCTGTTTCCGGCTTTTCCGGCTGTACCGCGGGTGGACTGAGCCAGCGACGACATGGCGGCCGGAGTTCCCGATCGGCCGGTGGGGCAAACGTTCCGCCAGGGCGGGCGGCCGGCTGTCCGGCCAGCCCGCCGAGCGGGCAGGATGTACAGCAACAGCCCGCGACCTGGGAGGCCGCCGTGACACTGTCGCTGCCGATCGACGCAGAGGCCAATGCGTTGCTGCAACGCAGCCCGCTCGCGCTGCTCATCGGGATGGTGCTGGACCAGCAGATCCCGCTGGAGAAGGCGTTCAGCTCGCCGTACGTGCTCCAGCAGCGCCTGGGCCACGATCTTGATGTGACCGAACTGGCCGACTACGACCCCGAGGCGCTGACCGAGATCTTCGGGCAGCGGCCGGCGTTGCACCGGTTCCCGAAGGCGATGGCGGCCCGGGTGCAGGCGGTCTGCCGGATCATCGTCGACCGGTACGACGCCGACCCGGCCGGGGTGTGGGCCGACGCGCAGGACGGCAGGGAGTTGCTGAAGCGGGTCGGTGCGCTGCCCGGGTTCGGGAAGCAGAAGGCGCAGATCTTCATCGCCCTGCTGGGCAAGCAGTACGGGATCCGGCCGAAGGGCTGGCGCGAGGCGGCCGGCGCGTACGGCGACGAGCGCTCGCACGCCTCGGTGGCCGACATCGTGGACGAGAAGTCGCTGCTCCTGGTCCGAGAGCACAAGCAGCGGATGAAGGCCGCCGCCAAAACGAAGGGGTGAGCCGGCCCGGGACCGGTCGCGGCCGGGGTCGGTCGCGGGTCACGACACGGTCAGGCTCACGTCCTTGCCGAACGAGTCCCTCAGGTACTTGTCCCAGTCGACCTCGCAGGCGGGCTTGCCACCGACATCGTCAAACGTGAACTCATCCTCGTCGAGTGTGGCGAACGCGTTCGACCGGTCGTCGTCCCAGTAGAGGTAGCAGTGGTCATCGAGATCGCTGGTGTCGCCGGGAGTGTGCTTCACCCAGACCGCGCCGTGGCCGGTGAGGTAGCCCTTCAGGGTGTACGTGAAGGACTTGAATCTGGTCTTGTTGGTGGCCTTGGCCAGCGCGTTCTGCCGCTGCGAGGAGCGGGTGGCGCCGTCGCCGGTCTGGAATTCGACGCCCCATTTGAAGCTGGCGGTGCCGCGCTCGGTGCACACGACGTCGTCGGTGATCTGATCCACCACCGTCTTCGCGTTGCAACCGCCATCGTTCAGGAACGGCTTCGCCAGCGCCAGGAGTTGGCTGTCTGTGAACTGAGCGGCGCTGGCCCGGCCGTTGCCGGACAACCCCGATCCGAACGGCAGCAGGCCGTTGTCCCACAGCACGTACCCGGTGCCGGCGACGAGCAGCACGGCGAGGACGGCGGAGAGCGCGATGCCGAGCCGGCGTCGCAGGACCGGGTTGGTGCCGCGCGCCGGCACGGTCGGGGGTGCGATCGGCCCGCCGAACGGCAATCCCGACGGTACCGACCCTGGCGGTACGGATCCCGGCGGTACCGACCCTGGCGGTACGGAGACTGGCGGCACCGAGACGGGCGGCACCGAGACGGGCGGGGGCGGCCAGGGTGCCGCCGGTGGGCCGGCGGGCGCCGGTTGCGGCGGAGCCAGGCACAGGCTGCCCTGCGCGACGACCAGTTCGGGCTGGTCGAGGACCGTGGGCGGGATCCCCAGGCGCTGGTGCAGAAGGGTCGCCACGAGCGGGATGCGGCTGGACCCGCCGACCAGGAACAGGCCTTCGACGCTCTCCCGCGGTACCCCGGCCGCGCGCAGCGTGGACAGGGTCAGCGCGACCGTACGGTCGAGGTGGGGGCCGGCCGCGCTCTCGAACTCGCCGCGGGTCAGGTGGATGTCCTGCTCGATCAGCGGTACGTGCACGTCGGAGCCGGCGTGCCTGGTGAGCTGCTCTTTGGCGGCCCGCGCACCGGCCCACAGGGTGCGTCGGGCCCGCTGGTCCGTGGCCGCCTCCGGCCAGTCCAGTCGCCCCCACCCGGTGTCCGCCGTGGTCAGCGACCGGGCGTGCGCCACCACCAGAGCGTCGAGGTCCAGCCCGCCCAGGTCCGGCAGCCCGTCATTGATCAGCACTTCGAGTCCGTGTGGCGTCCGGCGCACGACGCTGACGTCGAACGTCCCGCCGCCGAGGTCGTAGACGAGCACACAGCGTCCGGGCGACAGATCCCTGCCCAGTACCGTCGAGAAGTACGCTGCGGCGGCCACCGGTTCGGACGTGAGGCTCACGGACGTCAGCCCGGCGCGGCGGGCCGCCTCACCCAGCACGGCCAGCCTGGTCCTGCTCCACGCCGCCGGGTGGGTCAGCACCACCTGGTCCGGCGGGCCACCGGCCACCCGGTACGCCTCGGCGGCGACCCGTGCCAGCACGGCGCCGATCAGGTCGACGACGGCGATCTCCCGGTCGCCCAGCCAGACCGTACCGTCGTCGATGCGTCGCTTGGGGTTGGGCTCATACCCGGCCGGGTTCCCGGCGGATGCCCGTTCGGCGTCGGCGCCCGTCAGGAGGCCGTCCGGGCCGGCGAACACACCCGAGGACAGCATCGGCGACGCATCGAACAGCAACGGAGCGACCGCACCGTCCGCCCGCTGGTACACCGCGACGGTGTTGGAGGTGCCGAAGTCCACGCCCAGTCGTCGGCTCCGCATATCCATCGCGACACCCTAGCGGTCATATCGCCCGGCATCGACCTGGCATCCGGAGGCGAGGCAACCGGTGCCCCGTCCCACGCGTTACGGCTCGCGAGGTCGCTGGCCCCGGGTGCCGTGCGGGTGGCGGTCCGCGAGCCGGGCGGTCCCCGAACGGGCCGTATCGACAGCTCTGGGCGAATCCACGGATCGGGCGCGACGGTGCGAGGATGGGAGGCAGCCCCAAGGAAGGTTGCCGGACGTGAAGCGTGCCTCTCGACCGGTCGTGATCACCAACGCCGAGCGCAGTCAAGGTGATCAGCTGCATTCGCGCGAGGTCCGCTATCTGCTGATGATGTCCATCCGTGCGTTGTGCCTGGTCGCGGCCGCCGTCCTGGTCGGCACGCATGCTCCGCTGCTGTGGCTGTGGATCCCGATCTGCCTGGTCGGCATGGTCGTGGTGCCCTGGCTCGCGGTCCTGCTCGCCAACGACCGGCCGCCCAGGCGGCGTGCCCAGCCGGTCGACCCGCCTGGCGCCCCGCCGCCCGGTGACGAACCGCCGGCGCTGCCGCCCGGCACCTCGATCCGCATCATCGACGCCGACGAGTTCTAGTCACCGACGCCGACGAGATCTAGTTATGGACGCCGGCGGGATCTAGATCGCTGCCGGCCGGGCGCCGGCCGTCGAGACCGCCCGCGCCCCGAGCCGGGTACCCGCGACCAGCGCGCTCCGCGGCTCCGCTCCCGAGAGCCAGGCGGAGAGCAGGCCCGCGGCGAAAGCGTCGCCGGCTCCGGTGACGTCGACCGCCCGGGCCGGCTGGGCGGGTACCTCGACCGCGCCGGCGCCGGCCGAGGCCCAGGCCGCTCCGTCCGCGCCGCGCTTCACGATGGCGTGGCGCGCATGTGCCGATAGCGGTACCGGGTCGGCCACTCCGACCAGCGCCACGGCCTCGTCCAGGTTCGCCAGGAGCAGGTCGGTGCCCCGTACCCAGTCGAGGAACGCGGGACCGCCCACCCGGCGCAACGGGCCGGCGGAGGCCGCGTCGACGCTCGTGCTCAGCCCCGCGCTCCGCGCCGCCGCCAACGCGTGCCGGCCGGCCGGCCGGGAACCCCCGTCGAACAGCGCGTACCCGGACAGGTGCAGGTGTACGGCGTCCGGAGCGCCCGCGAGCGCCCGGTCGATGTCGGCCGTGGACAGCCGGGTGTTGGCTCCCCGGTCGCAGAGCATGGTGCGCTCGTCGGCGTGCGACAGCACGACCACGGTGCCGGTGGGTGCGTCCGTCGCCCGCCGTACCGCGCACTGGACTCCGGCTTCGGCCAGCTCAGCCAGCCGGTCGGTACCGGCGGCATCGTCGCCGACGACGCCGACCAGGGTGACCGGCGTACCGGAGGCGGCCAGCCAGGCGGCCGTGTTGGCCGCCGAACCGCCGGCGGTCAGTGCCACCCGGGCGGCCGTGTCCGAGCCTGCCGCCAACTGTCCACTGTAGACAGCGAGGACGTCGGTGACGATGTCGCCGACGACGACGATCCGCCCGGTCAACGGCCGGCCGCGGCGACCGCGATCTGCGCGGCCAGGGCGGCGTTGCGCAGGATCAGCCGGACGTTGACGGCAAGGCTGGCCCCCTCGGTGGCGGAGTGGAAGTGCGATAGCAGGAACGGGGTCACCGCCTTGCCGGTGATGCCTTCGCTGTCCAGCTTGGCCAGCCCGTCGGCGAGCACCCGGTCGTGCAGCGCGGGATCGAGTTGCTCGTCGGTGGGCAACGGGTTGGCCACGACCAGGGCACCGTGGTGGACGCCCTGCTCCTGCCGGGCCCGCATGGCGGCCGCGACCCGCTCCGGCGAGTCGAGCGACCAGTCCAGCGCGAAGCCGCTGTCGCTGATGAAGAAGCCGGGAAACCGGGTCGTACGGTAGCCGGCCACGCTCACGCCCAGCGTCTCCAGGCGTTCCAGGGTGGCGCCCACGTCGAGGATCGACTTGACTCCGGCGCAGACCAGCGCGATCGGGCAGCGGGCGAGGGTGACCAGGTCGGCGGACTCGTCGTACGGGGCGCCCCGGTGTACGCCGCCCATCCCGCCGGTCGCGAAGACTCCGATCCCGGAGGCGGTCGCGATCGCGCTGGTACCGGCGACCGTGGTCGCACCATCCACACCGTTGGCGGCACCCACCGCAAGATCACGTACCGACAGCTTGGCGACGTCCTCGGCGGTCGCCAGCCGGGTGAGCTGATCGTCATCGATGCCGACGACGATCCGGCCGCCCAGCATGCCGATCGTGGCCGGAACGGCGCCGTTGTCCCGGACCGCCTGTTCGATCTGTCGGGCCACCGTCAGGTTGTCCGGGCGGGGCAGCCCGTGCGACACGATCGTGGTCTCCAGCGCGACGATCGGCGTGCCGTCGCGCCGCGCGCGGGCCACCTCGTCGCCGTAGCTGATGTCGAACTCTCTCACGACCAGGACGCTACCCTGACCGGCGCATTCGAAGATCCGCCGGCCGCCCCGCCGTGCCCAGCGCCGCCCCCGCGCGGGCCCCGCGCCGGTCCCGCCTCGCCTCGCCCCGGCGCGGCGGCGGGGCGGCCGCCGGCTGCGGGGCGGCGCCGAACGACCGGGTGTAACGATCCGGTCGCACACCGGTCCTGTCGGTCCGCGCGGGACCTCGCGGCGCCGCCGGGTCTGCCAACATCGGAGCGGTGAGCATCCCTGCCACGGCGTTCACCGCGCCGCCCGTGGCCCGATGGCGCCGGATCACCGCACTCGTGGCCAGCGTGCTGTCCGTACTGGCACTGGCCGCCGCCGTGCTCGGTGCCTGGAACCCGACGTCGCTCGTGGTCGTCCACCGCGACATCGGCGACCCGGTGCGTGACCTGTTCTTCGCGCTCCTGCTGGCGCTGATCGCGTACTGGGTGGGCGTCCCCGTGACCAGTGAGGCCGCCCAGCACGGACGGGTGGTCACCCGCATGTGGCTGACCGTGCTGACCGGTCTGGTCGGCCTCGCCACGCTGACCACCTGGGGGCTGGCCATCTACCGCTACCAGCCCCAGGTGATCGCCCGCTCGGCCGACGGCCAGCGCGCCGTGGCCCTGGTCACCGTGTTCAGCGGCCGCGAGTTGCACGCCTTCGCCGGTACCGGGTGGGGCACTCGTGACCAGGGCAGTCTGGGGAAGCCGTGCGGGCTGACCGTGACCGCTGTGTTCGCCGGGACGGATGAGGTCCAAGTGACGACCGACTACGGCACCTTCGACCTGCGCCTGGATCCGGACACCGGTCGGCCGGTCCGCAGGCTCGGTCCGACCTGTTCGGGGTAGCCGGCCACCTGTCACAATTGACCACATGACTACTCAGGTCCAAGAGCGTCCGGAAGTGAAAGAGGCAGACACCGGACCAGAGATGTTCCACTACGTCAAGAAGGAAAAGATCGCCGAAAGTGCGGTCATGGGCGTGTACGTCGAGGCGCTGTGCGGCGAGAAGTTTCCGGTGACCAAGGCCGCGAAGCCGGGCTCGCCGGTCTGCCCGGCGTGCAAGGAAATCTACGAATCTGACAAGTTCGTCGACTAGGTCCGTCCGGCCGATCTCGCCGCGTGCCGGCGGATGATCGGCATGACCCGGCCTGGGATCCCAGACACCAGAAAACGCGGATGAACGTCACGCCGGCCCTGATCGCGGATCTGGTTGGCGTGGCGGTCTTTGCCGCCTCCGGCGCATCGGCCGGCGTGGCGAAGCGGCTCGACCTGTTCGGTGTCGTGTTCGTGGGCGCGGTCGCCGCCCTCGGCGGGGGCATCATCCGCGACCTGCTGATCGGCGCCGTACCGCCGTACGCGTTCACACACTGGGCGTACCTGGTCGTCGCGGTACTGGCGGCGCTGCTGCTGTTCTGGCTCCATCCGCAGTTCAGCCGGCTGCGCCGTACCGTGCTCGTCCTCGACGCCGCCGGGCTGGGGCTGTTCACGGTCACCGGCACGCTCAAGGCGCTGGAGGCCCACGTGCCGGCCGTCGGCGCCTGCGCGATCGGCATGATCTCGGCGATCGGCGGCGGGCTCGGTCGCGACCTGCTGACCGGCGAGATTCCCGTCGTGCTGCGCCGGGAGATCTACGCGGTCGCCTCGCTGCTCGGCGCGGGCGTGGTGACGATCCTGGTCAGGGCGCATCTGAACCGGCCGGTGCTGATCACGGGTACCGCCTTGTTGATCTTCGCGGTACGGCTGCTCGCGCTGCGCCGCAACTGGGGAGCGCCGACGCCACCGGGTCCGCTGCCGCCTCCACCCACCGGTGGACGCTAAGCTGGGACCGCCCTCGAACGCCCGATCGATCGGCCCGGCCGGAACGCCGGTCCGCGAAGCGGACGTACGCACCGGGGGTTTTTGCATGCCCAGGAGGGGGAGGGGATGGCACCGCCTCGGCCGGTCCTGGAACAATTCCCAGCGTTGCGGGCCTGGCAGCGCAGGGCACTCGTCGAGTACCTGCGCCGGCGCGACGAGGATTTCCTCGCGGTAGCCACCCCGGGCGCCGGCAAGACGACCTTCGCGCTGCGGATCGCGGCCGAGTTGCTGGCCGACGGCACGATCGACGCGGTCACCGTGGTAACCCCGACCGAACACCTCAAGACCCAGTGGGCGTCCGCGGCCGGGTTGGTCGGCATCCAGCTCGACCCCGCGTTCCGCAACGCCGACGTGCATTCCTCCACCGACTTCCACGGTGCCGTGGTCACGTACGCGCAGGTCGGCATGGCCCCCGAGGTGCACCGGCGGCGCACCATGACCCGCCGTACCCTGGTCGTGCTCGATGAGATCCATCACGCCGGGGACTCCCGTTCCTGGGGGGACGGGGTCAAGGGCGCCTTCGAGCCGGCGGTACGGCGGCTGATGCTCACCGGCACCCCGTTCCGCTCCGACGAGAACCCGATCCCGTTCGTCCGGTACGAGCGGGGCTCCGACGGGTTGCAGCGCTCCCGTTCGGACAGCACGTACGGGTACTCCGACGCGCTGCGCGACGGCGTCGTCCGCCCAGTGATCTTCCTGGCTTACTCCGGTGAGACCCGGTGGCGCACCAGCGCCGGTGACGAACTGGCCGCCCGGCTCGGCGAGCCGATGACCCAGGACCTGATCGCGCAGGCCTGGCGTACCGCGCTGGACCCGGGCGGGGACTGGATGCCGCAGGTGCTCCGGGCGGCCGACGCCCGGCTCACCGCGCTGCGCAGCCACGGCATGACCGACGCCGGTGGCCTCGTGATCGCCTCCGACCAGCAGGCCGCCCGCGCCTACGCCAAGCTGATCGAGCAACTGACCGGTGAGAAGGCGGTCGTGGTGCTCTCTGACGATGTGGGTGCTTCCTCGCGGATCGCGTCGTTTGCCCTGTCCGAGCAGCGGTGGATGGTCGCGGTACGCATGGTGTCGGAAGGGGTGGACATCCCGCGGCTGGCCGTCGGTGTGTACGCCACCAGCGCCTCCACGCCGTTGTTCTTCGCGCAGGCCATCGGCAGGTTCGTGCGGGTACGCCGGACGGGGGAGACCGCGACCGTGTTCCTGCCCAGCGTGGCGCACCTGCTCGCGCTCGCCAGCGAGATGGAGGCGGAACGCGACCACGTGCTCGGCAAGCCGAAGGATCCCGACGGCCTGGACGACGACTTGCTGGAGCGTGCGCAGCGCACCGAGGACGCGTCGGGCGAGCTGGAGAAGCGGTTCGAGGCGCTCTCCGCGACCGCCGAACTCGACCAGGTCATCTTCGACGGCGCGTCGTTCGGCACCCCGGTCCTCTCCGGCACCCCGGAAGAGGAGGAGTACCTGGGCCTGCCCGGCCTGCTGACCCCAGACCAGGTGGCCACGCTGCTGGCGAAGCGGCAGGCCGACCAGGTGGCTGCGGGCCGTCGGCGTCCGGAACGCGAGGCCGACGGCCCGTCCCCGGCGCCGCCGCCGACCGCCGGGGAACGCCGGATCCTGCTGCGCCGCCAGCTCAACGGTCTGGTCGCCGCCCACCACCACCGCACCGGCCTGCCGCACGGGAAGATCCATGCCGAGCTGCGCCGGCTGTGCGGTGGACCTCCGAGCGCCCAGGCGACCATGGAGCAACTGGAAGAGCGCATCGCTACGATCCAGACCCTCTGAACGGGCCGTGCGGACGCGAAAAGGGGCGCCTCCCTAGTGGGAGACGCCCCGTGTCACATCTAGTCTCAGCTGGCCATCAGCTCGGTGCCGCGCCAGGAGAACTCCGGATCGACCGCGACCTGAACCGCGATCTTCACCAGCCTGTCGGCGTACTTGTTGGCGTGGTGCCCGCAGAACACGAGCTCACCACCACCAGCGATCATGACGCGCAGCTTCGCAGCCGCACTGCACCGGTCGCACCGCTCATCGGCGCCCGGGAAAGCCACCGTCTCCGGCGGCGGCGTGAGGGTTGGGGTCATCGCCTCCTCCTCCTGATGGTCACCGACGAACGCATACTCAGTCTCGTTACCCACATATCGTCTAACACCACACGGTGGCGTTGACTTCCCGCCAGCGGTGCACGGGATCGAGGTCACAAGGGTACCGACAGTGTGCCCCGAATCCAGCCTGCCTCGTCAACGATCACAACGGCATAACATCGCGGTCGGCCCGGCAATCCGCCCGGAACCTGACATCCCGACCGTAATCCGCGCGGTGCCGTGACCCAGCACACACTCTGTGCGTCGCCATGCTCAGTCGAGATAGTCCCGCAGTACCTGCGACCGCGACGGGTGGCGCAGCTTCGACATCGTCTTCGACTCGATCTGGCGGATGCGCTCCCGCGTCACGCCGTAAACCTGACCGATCTCGTCGAGCGTGCGCGGCTGGCCGTCGGTCAGACCGAAGCGGAGCCGGACCACGCCAGCCTCCCGCTCGGACAGCGTCTGCAGCACCTGCTGCAACTGGTCCTGCAGCAGGGAGAAGGAGACCGCGTCAACCGCGACGACCGCCTCGGAGTCCTCGATGAAGTCACCCAGCTGGCTGTCGCCCTCGTCACCGATGGTCTGGTCGAGAGAGATCGGCTCCCGGGCGTACTGCTGGATCTCCAGCACCTTCTCCGGGGTGATGTCCATCTCCTTGGCCAGCTCCTCCGGGGTGGGCTCGCGGCCCAGGTCCTGGAGCAGTTCGCGCTGGATCCTGCCGAGCTTGTTGATCACTTCGACCATGTGCACCGGGATGCGGATGGTGCGGGCCTGGTCGGCCATGGCGCGGGTGATGGCCTGGCGGATCCACCAGGTGGCGTAGGTGGAGAACTTGTAGCCCTTGGTGTAGTCGAACTTCTCGACCGCGCGGATGAGGCCGAGGTTGCCTTCCTGGATGAGGTCGAGGAAGGCCATGCCACGGCCCGTGTACCGCTTCGCGAGCGAGACGACCAGGCGGAGGTTGGCTTCCAGCAGGTGGTTCTTGGCCCGCTCACCGTCCCGCGAGATCCAGCTCAGGTCGCGGTGCATGGTGATGACGAGCTTCTCCTCGCCCTCATCCGCCGCGCGCAGCCGCTCTCCCGCGTACAGGCCGGCCTCGATGCGCTTGGCGAGCTCGACCTCCTGCTCGGCGTTGAGCAGCGGTACCTTGCCGATCTGCTTGAGATAGGCGCGCACCGAGTCGGCGGAGGCGGTCAGCTCCGCATCGCGGCGGGCCTGCTTGAGCGCCTCGGACTCCTCGTCGTCCCACTCGAAGTCGTCGGCGTCGGCCTGCGCGTCGGCCTCGGCCTCCGCGACGATCTCCGCGGGCTCGTCGACGACCACGTCCTCAAGGTCGGCCGCAAGCGCCTCCGGGTCGAGTTCGCCGTCGTCCGGCCCCTCCTCGCCCTTGGCTGTCCCGGGCGCGGCCTTGGTCGGCGCGGCCGTCTTACCGGCGGTCTTGGTGGCCTTGGTCGGCTTCTCGGCGGCCGGTTGCCCGTCCGCGGTCTTCGCCGGCGCGGCCTTCCCGGCGGCCTTGACCGTCTTCGTGATCGCGGCGGCGCCCGATTCGGGGGCGGGCGCGCCGTCGGTCTCCGGGCTTGCCGCCTGCTTGGGCGCGGCCCGCTTGGCGAGGACCGGCTCGGCCGCCTTCTTCGCCACGACCGGCGCCGCCGGTTTCGCCACGGCGGGCGTGGGCGCGGGGGGCGCTTTCGGGGTGGCCTTGGCGGTGGTCGCCTTGGAGGCGGGGGTCGCGGACCGGGCGGCAGCCACCCGGCGTCGGCTGCTCGCAGAGCCGTCGACGACCACGACCACGCCGGCCTCGGAGAGGCTACGCAGCAGTTTCTTGGCCTGACTCGGGGTGACCTCGGCGTCCTCGACGGCCTGGGCTACCTCGGCCGAGGTCAGGTGCCCATCCGAGTTGGCCGCGTGGGCGATGAGCGCGTCGGTCAGGGAGCGCACGTCGGTGCCTGATTGGCGGGCTTCAGTCACGAACGACCTTCCGAAGGCGAAAAACGAGCACGGCCGGTCCGGCCAACGTAGCGCGAAATTCGCGCCTCTGCCGACCGGTGAAGGTCCTGGACCGCCAGGCGGAGCCGGGTGGCCCAGAATCTTCCTGTGAGAGGCCCCGGGTCGCCGGCGCGAGGCAGGCGGTCCGAGATCCCCGTCGAAGGTCCCGGGCCGGCAGGCGGAGCCGCGCGGTCCGGAATCTCCACAGGGGTTTTGCGCAGCACAGGGCGTCGCAAACCCTTGATTGAAGTTTGGGAACCCATTCGCCGTGGATCGGCCCCCTGTGGCGGGGTGGGCGATCCGTAGCGGGTGGGCAGCGTGAATTGTAGCGCCGCCGGGCGCGATCAGTTCACGCCGCGCGCCCACCAGGCACGGATACGCCCCCTGAGAGGATGCTGCGCATGACGGTCGAGCCCACGGAACTACTCCAGATCGCGGTACGGGTCGCAGGCGGAGCCGCCGACCTGGCTCGCCAGATGCGGGACGAGGGGGTCACCGGGATCACCACCAAGAGCAGCGCCACCGACGTGGTCACCGCGGCCGACCGGGCCGCCGAGCGGTACGTGCGGGAGGCCCTGCGCGCCAGCCGCCCCGGCGACGGGGTCCTGGGCGAGGAGGCCGGGGAGTCGACCGGGGCGGGCGCCGTGCGGTGGATCCTCGACCCGATCGACGGGACGGTCAACTACCTGTACGGGGTGCCGCACTACGCGGTCTCGCTGGCGGCCGAGGTGGACGGCGAGGTGGTCGCGGGCGTCGTGCGCAACCCGGTCAGCGGCGAACAGTGGACCGCTACCCGGGGCGGCGGCGCCTGGCGCGGCGATGTCCGGCTGGTCGGGTCCGAGGTCACCGAGTTGAGCCAGACCCTGCTGGCGACCGGGTTCGGGTACGACGCGGCCCGGCGGGTGCACCAGGCCAGGGTGGTGGCCAAGCTCCTGCCGATCGTCCGGGACATCCGCCGGTTCGGCGCGGCCTCGCTGGACCTGTGTTTCGCCGCCGAGGGCCGGGTGGACGCGTACTACGAAAAGGGGCTCAATCTCTGGGACCACGCGGCCGGTGGCCTGATCGCGTCGGAGGCCGGCCTCCGGGTCGGTGGCCTGTCCGGGGCGGGGGCGGGGCCGGATCTGGTCGTTGCGGCGCCACCGGCTATCTGGCCGGCGTTGCAGGACGCCCTGGTGCACCTCGACGCGGCCGGCGGCCCGTGACCGAGGGCCGCCGCCGGCTCACGCTGTGTCGCAGGTATGCGGTGGGGGCGAGGGGTTGCCCAGCTGAGCCAGCGACTGACTGACCTCGGTCTTGGTGCCGAGCGTCGTGTACTGCGCACCGACGGTCACGTCGATCACGTCGTTGGTGCGCTTGATGTCGAAGCTGGTGGTGGCGAAGCCCAGGAAGTAGGAGTTCACCACCGTCGCGGCGGCCAGTTCCTTCGGGCCGTACACGAGCTTCGAGACCCCGTCGTACTTGGACGGAGCGTTGTTCGCCCCGACGACAGTGAAGCCCCGGTTGCGGAAGTCGGTGGCCACCTGGGTCGCCAGGCCCGGCGTGTTCGTGCCGTTGAAGACGTTGATCTTGACTTGCCCGGGGACCGGCAGGGGGCGCGTCTTCACCTTGACCGCGCCGGCCGGGCAGCTACTGGAATAGATGCTGCCGGTCTGCTTGTCCTTGAAAATCGCGACGAGTACCAGGATCAGCGCGGCGACGACCAGCAGCGCAACCACGATCAGGGCCCGGGCCCGGGCAAGACTCATCTCTTCGGCTCCCCGTCCAACCACGTGCATTCTGGATCTTTGCCTGACGTCCCGGCCGGATCACTCTGGGGCGAAGCGACTCGGGTACGACGAGAGTAGCGGTATCGTCGCCGACGTTACGCCTGTTGCCCGTTGGCGCCGATTACCCACCGCGGCGGCGTGCCGGACGCGATCTGGCGGCGCCGCCACCTACCTTGGTGTCGCCTGAGTCACATTGGGAACAACTTCGCGTGCGGGGGCGTACAACTCTCGCACGGGGGCGGTAAGGTACCGCGCCCGGCGAGGGAGTTTCGACGGGCACGATCCCCCACCGGAAGACCCCGCCGGCCGTGGTGAAAACGGCACGGCCAGCGGGCAAGGAAACACCGATGTCTGGCGTTACACCGGGCGCGATTTGGAAACGGGAGTGTGACAACCGATGGCCACCGACTACGACGCCCCGCGTCGCGACGAGGTCGACCTCGGCGAGGACAGCTTGGAGGAGCTCAAGGCACGTCGCGTCGACGCGCAGTCCGCTGTGGTCGACGTGGACGAGGCAGAGGTCGCGGAGAACTTCGAGCTGCCCGGCGCCGACCTCGCCGACGAGGAGCTGACCGTCAAGGTCCTGCCCATGCAGGCCGACGAGTTTCGCTGCTCGCGCTGCTTCCTGGTGCATCATCGCAGCCAGTTGGCGGTTGAGCGGAACGGTGATCTGATCTGTCGGGAATGCGCCTGACAGATCTACGACAGACGGGCGGCTGGATTGGTTCCGGACCCGGCTGGGAACCCATGAAGTTCCGCCCGTCTCGGGTCGGCCGCGCCGGCGGCGTCCGCCAGCGGCGTCGACCCGGGACCCTGGGAAGGGAGCGGCAGCGATGAGCAGTCCTGACCGGACCGTGCCGGACGGTGCGACCTCCGGGCCCGCGCAGCCGGTACCGGAGCACGAGCCGGCACCGGCGGACGAGGTGAGTGCGCCCGAGGCAGGGCTGGAACCGGCCAGCGCCGACGGGATGACGGACACGATCGCAGCCCTGACCGACGACAACCTCGACCCGTCAGAGCGACGCTGGCTGCTCGGCCGGCTGGCCGGCGAGATCCGGGCCCGCGGCATCGGCGACCTGTTCCGACCCAGGGCGGCCATGCGCTGGATCGCCGACGCGGTCAGCGACGTCGCGCCCCGGCTGCCCATCCGCGACTACGCGACCCTGCGCCGCCACTTCCCCGACCTGACCGACGACGCGCTGGCCGAGCGGCTCATCCGCAACGCGGCCCGGACCACGGCCGCGATCGGCGCGACCAGCGGCGGGGTCGCCTCGATCGAGTGGGTGGCCACGCCGACCTTGCTCTCCGCGCCGGTCCTGCTCGCCGCCGAGACGGTCGCGGTGGTCGCCATCGAGATCAAACTGATCGGTGAACTGCACGTCGTGTACGGCACGCCGATCGTCGGTACCCGGTCGGAGCGCACGGTGGCGCTGGTGCAGGCCTGGGCGCGACGGCGCGGGATCAACCCGACGCTGCCCGGCATGGGGGTGGCCGCGATGCTCGGCACCGCCAGCCGCAAGGAGTTGCGGGACCGCCTGGTGCGCAGGTTCGGGCGCAACCTCACGACCTACGGTCCGCTGCTGACCGGTGCCGCCGTGGCCAGCTACCTCAACCGCCGGGCGACGATCTCGCTGGGCCAGCAGATCCGCAAGGACCTGGCCGACAGCGTGCCGCACCCGGCTATCACGCAGTGGCCGACCCAGCCCCCGGCTCGGGACTGAGCGCGTCGCCCCGCGCCGCGAGCAGGGCCCTGGCGACCCGCTCCGGGTGCCGGGCACTGATCACCCAGTACGGGGTCGGGTCCTCCGGATCGTTGAGCACCACCAGTACCGCCCGGGGAATCCAGGGGCGCTGGACGACGAAGGCGTACCGGTCGGCGTTGGGGCCCAGCGCCTCCCGCCTGGCGGCGGCGTCCAGGACGCCCACCTCGGAGACGTACCGCACCGGCAGCCGGGCGTCGTCGACCCGCAGTTCGCCGCCCTCCACCGCGATCCGGATCCGGCCGGCGGCCCAAAGCCCCAGGACGGTCAGTGGCAGCAGGACCAGGTACGGCACCCAGGTCGCCAGCCCGGGGGCTCCCAGATACACCTCGGCCGAGAGCACGGCGGCCAGCGCCAGGGCGGCGACCCACAGCCACCACGGCACGATGAGCCGCTCCGCGTACCGGTCGGAGGGCTGGTCCCGGTGCTCCTCCGGCCGCCGGAGCGCGTCGCCTCGTTCCGCGGCGCCGCTGGCTGCCGGGGTCCCCGTCGGATGTTGTGCCACTCTGCGAGGGTATCGGCGCCCCGGGGGGCCCTGCCGGCGCGGGGCACGGCAGGATGGCATCGTGACCGAGGAGGCCATCATGAGTGAGCCAGTGCCGGTGGCCGTGCGTCAGCTCGATCCGGGCCTGCCTCTGCCGGCGTACGCTCACCCGGGCGACGCCGGGGCCGACCTGTGCGCGGCCGAGGACGTGAAACTGGATCCGGGCCAGCGGCTGCTGGTCCCTACGGGCATGGCGATCGCGCTGCCGGAGGGCTATGTCGGCCTCGTGCACCCGCGTTCCGGCCTGGCCAGTCGCCTCGGCGTCACCGTGCTCAACGCCCCCGGCACCATCGACTCCGGGTACCGCGGCGAGATCATGGTTAATCTGGTGAACCACGACCCGGACACCACGGCGACCATCGCGCGCGGTGACCGCATCGCGCAGCTTGTCGTCCAACGGGTGGAGCATGCACACTTCCACCGCGTCGATGAGCTTCCCGACTCGGTTCGGGGAGTGGGCGGACACGGATCGACCGGCGGCCACGCCGGTCTGCGCTGAACAGGACGGTGGAACCGTGATCTTCTCCCGAGGCCGCGACAGTGGCGGGCGGCACAAGAAGGGTGAGGATGCTGGTCGCGGTGCCCACCGGTCGCCGGCCGCGAGCCGCTCCGACGACGCCGACGATCTCGCCGGGCAGGCCGCCGGCGGGGGACCGTCGACACCGGGCCCCTACGACATCACCGAGGCGCCCAGCGGCGTCGATCGGCTCGACCTGGGCAGCCTCCAGATTCCGGCTGTCAACGGGGTCGAGATCCGGGTGCAGGCGAACCCGGACGGCAGCATCGCGCAGATCGTGCTGGTACACGAGGCGAGCGCGTTGCAACTCGGCGTGTTCGCCGCGCCGCGCAGCATGGGGATCTGGGACGAGGTCCGCGAGGAGATCCGTACGCAGCTGACCAGCGACGGTGCGAAGGCCGACGAGGTCAGCGGGGAGTACGGCACCGAACTGCGGGCGCGGATCCGCACGCCCGAGGGGCCGGCCGAGGTCCGGTTCATCGGCGTCGACGGGCCGCGCTGGATGGTGCGGGCGGTTTACCAGGGCCCCGCCGCCGTCGACCCCAGCGCCGCCGGTCCGCTCGCCGACTGCCTCCGCGAGCTGGTGGTCGACCGGGGGCGGGAGGCGATGCCGGTCCGTGAGGCACTGCCGCTGCGGCTGCCCAGGGACGCTGCCGAGCAGCAGCAGGTCCAGCAGGCCCAGCCACAGTCTCAGGCGCGGGCACAGGTCCAGCAGGGCGACCAGACCCGGGCACAGGTGCAGCTGGGCCAGCCTCCGGTGGGGCTGCCACCGGCCGGCCAGGCCACCGACTCCGGTTCGGTGAACGGCTCCGCACCCCAGGCCGGCAAGCGCGGTTCGTCGTCCCGTACCCGCCGTTCCCGGTGATCTGCGGCACCGCCCGGGTGCCGGCGGCGCACCCGCCGGCCGGGCGGGTCCATACTCGGCGGCCAGCCGGTCACGCGTTCCCGGGGTCCGAACTTGCTTCGGTCCGCGGGAAGGAGTTGACCGGCGGCCCACAGATGGACGTACGCTAATCAGTGCCGGCTGCGAGCCGGCGCTGGGTCGAGGAGAGTGACACGCAGGTCATGGCGACCGTCGAGCGACCTTCGCCGTTACACCGGTTCTTTCGTCGCCTCGTGGCCAGCGAGGCCGAGTTGGACGCCGAGGAGCTGCAGCGCAGCACCGCCGAGTCCGGCTGTGTGGCGGCCTGCGATGTCAAGCGGGGTCAGCTGGTCAGCGTGAGCGGCCGGTTGCGTACCGTGGTCTACACGCCACGGACGAACCTGCCGACGCTGGAGGCCGACCTCTACGACGGCAGCGACGTGGTGACCCTGGTCTGGCTCGGCCGGCGGCACATCGCCGGGATCGAGCCCGGCCGGGCGCTGTCGGTGCGGGGCCGGATCGCGGTGCGTGAGGGCCGGAAAGTGATCTACAACCCATACTACGAACTTGAAATGCCCCGGTGAGGCCATGACGACCGAGACGCCCCGCGATCCCGCGCGCACCGCAGAGGCCGGCGAGTCCGCTGGATCGGGTGACGCCGAGGAGCCGCTGCCGAGCTTCAGCGAGCAGCTCGCCGACCAGCTCGGCGGGGTGCGCGGGGTGATCGAGTCCGGGGTACCGGTCCTGGTGTTCGTGGTCGCCAACATCATCTGGACGCTGCGGCCCGCGCTCATCATCGCGGTCGGCTCGGCGGTGATCATCGGTGGCTGGCGGTTGGCCCGCCGGCAGCCGGTACGGCACGCCGTCAATGGTGTCTTCGGCATCGCGATCGGCGCGATCATCGCGTGGAGGACCGGGAGCGCGAAGGACTTCTACCTGCCCGGGATCCTGCTCAGCCTCGGGTACGGGCTGGCCCTGCTCGCCTCGGTCGCGATCAAGCGGCCGCTGGTGGGATGGGTGTGGTCGCTGCTGGTGACGCGGGGCCGCACCGAGTGGCGGGGCGATCCCCGGATGGTCCGCACGTTCAGTTGGCTGACCGTGCTGTGGGCGCTGACGTACCTGGCCAAGGTGCTGATCCAGGCGATGGTCTTCCAGCACACCGCGGACGACAGTCCGGCCACCACGCTGGGCATCCTGCGGCTGGCGCTGGGCTACCCGCCGTACCTGCTGCTGATCGCGATCACCGTCTGGGCGACCCGGCGGGTGTCGCCGCCGGCCGCCCAGGAGCCGGTGGCTCAGGAGTCCTGACGGTCAGCAGTGCTGACGCTCAGCCCTGCTCACCGGCCGCGGCCGGGCTCTCGGCGTCGCCCGGGCGCGCACCGAGGATGACGGCGCGCACGCTGTCCTCCACCTCGGTGGTGCACACGAAGATCAGCTCGTCGCCGGCCTCCAGCGGGTCGTCCGGGGTCGGCACCAGTACCCGCTTGCCGCGCAGGATCGCGACCAGCGCCGCGTCGTGGGGCAGGGGCACGTCGCGCACGGCATGGCCGACGTACGGCGCCGAGGCGGGCAGGGTGATCTCGACGAGGTTGGCCTCGCTCTGCCGGAACGTCATCAGGCGGACCAGGTCGCCGACCGTCACCGCCTCCTCGACCAGGGCCGCCATCAACCGCGGCTTGCTCACCGCGACGTCGACGCCCCACTGGTCGGTGAACAGCCACTCGTTCTCGGCGCGGTTGACCCGGGCCACCACCCGGCCGACCGCGAACTCGGTCTTCGCCAGCAGCGACACCACCAGGTTGACCTTGTCGTCTCCGGTGGCGGCGACCACCACATCGCAACTGGCCAGGTCGGCGTCCTGGAGGCTGGCCACCTCGCAGGCGTCGGCCAGTACCCATTCGGCCCGCGGCACCCGCTCGGGGCGCAGCCGCTCGGCGGCCCGCTCGATGAGCATCACGTGGTGGCCGTTCTCGATCAACTCCTGGGCGATCGAGCGCCCGACGTTACCGGCCCCGGCAATGGCAACTCGCATGTCTGCGCCCTCCCATCCTTTCTCACCGGCCGCTTGACCGGCCCACCCAGAAACCGGGCGGGCCTGGCGGCCTGACTCTTTCTCACCGGCCACTTGACCGGCCCGTCCACAAACCGGGTGGGCCTGGCGGCCGGACTCGAACAACTGGCGGCCTGACTCGAACAATCCGCAGCCCGCCGGTCATGCCGGGGGCGCCGCGCCGGCGATCTTGGAAACCGGCTGGGCAAGATCGTCGGTGAGCAGCATGAACACCTGGTCACCGTCCTGCAGGACGGTGGACGCGGTGGGCAGGGCGCCGACACCGAAACGCATGATGTAGGCCACCCTGGCGCCGGTCGCGTCCTCCAGGGCACGGATCGGCCTGCTGACCCAGCCCGTGTGCACCGGTACCTCGACGATGGCCACGGTACTGGTCGGATCCCGCCAGACCTCGGCGTTGCCCTCGGGTATCACGTGGCGCAGCATCCGCTCCGCGGTCCACCGTACGGTGGCCACGGTCGGGATGCCGAGCCGCTCGTACACCTCGGCGCGTTTCTGGTCGTAGATCCTGGCGACGACGCGCTGCACCCCGAAGGTCTCGCGGGCCAGCCGCGCCGAGATGATGTTGGAGTTGTCCCCGCTGGACACGGCGGCGAAGGCGTCAGCCCGTTCGATGCCGGCGGAGATCAACACCTCCCGGTCGAAGCCGATGCCGGTGACGGTCAACCCGGTGAAATCCGGTCCGAGCCGGCGGAACGCGTCGGCGTGGACGTCGATCACGGCGACCGAGTGGCCCTTGGCCTCCACGCTGTGTGCCAAGGTCGACCCGACCCGGCCGCAGCCCATGATCACGATGTGCACTGAAAATGCCCTCCCGGCATCGGGTCTTACGAAGCGGCACGGTACACGGTCAATGCACCCTCCTGCCGATCACCCACCCGACACGATGGGCGCAACGGCCGTACCCTTGTTCCTCGTGGCCACCCCCACCTACCTGCTGAAGCGACTACTGATCGGACGGCCGTTCCGTTCCGACCGGATGCAGCACACGCTGCTGCCCAAGCGCATCGCGCTGCCCGTATTCGCCTCGGATGCCCTGTCCTCCGTCGCCTATGCCCCCGACGAGATCCTGCTGACGCTCTCGGTGGGCGGTGCTGCCTTCTACACGTACTCCCCGTTCATCGCGCTGGGCGTGGTGGCGGTGATGTTGGTGGTGGTGGCCAGCTACCGCCAGAACGTGCATGCCTACCCGTCGGGCGGCGGCGACTACGAGGTGGCCACGGTCAACCTGGGGCCCAAGTTCGGGCTGGTCGTGGCGAGTGCGCTCATGGTCGACTATGTCCTCACGGTGGCCGTGTCGGTCTCCTCCGGCGTGGAGAACCTGGGCTCGGCCTGGCCCTTCGCCGCCACCCACAAGGTCGAGTTCGCGGTCGGGGTGATCATCGTCCTCACCGCGATGAACCTGCGCGGGATCCGGGAGGCCGGTACCGCCTTCGCCGTCCCGACCTACGCGTTCATGGGCTCTATCCTGCTGATGGTCGGGGTCGGCCTGTTCCGGATCTTCGCGCTGGGCGATCACCTGCGGGCGGAGAGCGCCGGCATCGTCGTGCACCAGACCCACTCGATCGCCGGGTTGGCGTTCACGTTCCTGATGATCCGCACGTTCGCCTCGGGCTGTACCGCGCTGACCGGTGTCGAGGCGATCTCCAACGGGGTACCGGCGTTCAAGAAGCCGAAGAGCAAGAACGCGGCCACCACGCTGCTGCTGCTGGGCTCCCTCGCGATCACCATGCTCATGGGCATCGTCGTGCTGGCCCGGCTGACCCACCTGAAGATCGTCGACGTCACGACCCAGAAGCTGCCCGCCGGGTACCAGCAGAAGACCGTGCCCGCCCAGCTCGCCCACGCGGTCTTCGGCAGCTTCACCCCCGCGTTCATCCTGGTGATCGCGACGACCACGTTGATCCTCGCGCTGGCCGCGAACACCGCCTTCAACGGCTTCCCGGTGCTCGGCGCGATCCTGGCCCAGGACCGGTACCTGCCCCGCCAGTTGCACACCCGCGGCGACCGGCTGGCCTTCAGCAACGGCATCCTGTTCCTGGCGACCTTCGCGGTCGTCCTGATCGTGGCGTTCGACGCCCAGTCGACCCGGCTGATCCAGCTCTACATCGTGGGCGTGTTCGTGTCGTTCACGCTGTCCCAGACCGGCATGCTGCGCCACTGGAACCGCCTGCTGCGCGTCGAGCGGGACACGGCGGCACGCCGCCGGATGCTGCGGTCCCGCACGATCAACGGCGTGGGCCTGGCGATGACCGGCTTCGTGCTGGTCCTGGTCGTGGTCACGAAGTTCCTGGCCGGTGCGTGGATCTCGATCGCGATGATGTGCGTGATCTTCCTGGTCATGCTCGGCATCCGGAAGCACTACGACCACGTCTCCGAGGAGCTCGCCCCGACCGACGAGCGCCAGATGCTCCCGGCCCGCAACCAGGCGATCGTGCTGGTCAGCAAGGTGCACCTGCCCACGCTGCGCGCGCTGGCCTACGCGCAGGGCACCCGGCCGGACACGCTGACCGCGGTGACCGTCAACGTGGACGACGCGGACACCCGGGCGATCGAGGCGGACTGGGAGGCGCGCGGGGTCCCGGTGCCGCTGACCGTGGTCGACTCGCCGTACCGGGAGATCACCCGGCCGATCATCGACTACGTGAAGTCGGTGCGCCGGGAGTCGCCCCGCGACGTGGTGACGGTGTTCATCCCCGAGTACGTGGTCGGCAAGTGGTGGGAGCACCTGCTGCACAACCAGAGCGCGCTGCGGCTCAAGGGCCGCCTGCTGTTCGAGCCGGGTGTGATGGTGGTCAGCGTGCCCTGGCAGCTGGCCTCCAGCCAGAACAAGGACCTCAGCCGGCTGGACGGGACGCGTACGGCGCCGGTGCGTGGCCCACGGGCGGCGGACACGGTGCCGTCGGTACCCGCGCAGAACCAGAACCCGACGGCGGCATCCAGCGACGTGGTAGCGGCCGAATGACGGTCGCCGGTCAGATCCCGACCCCCGGCCGCGCCTCGGCGTCCGGCCGGAGGTCAGCGTCGGCTGCCTCGTCGCCGGACCCCGCAGCCTCTTCCGCCGTCCCGGCGTCCGGCGAGGCGCCGCTGGTCGGCGACCGGTTCGACGTCGAGGTGGGTGCGGTGGCGCACGGCGGGCACTGCGTGGCCCGGGCGCCGGACGGCCGGGTCGTCTTCGTGCGGCACGCGCTGCCGGGGGAGCGGGTGACCGTGTCCGTGACCGAGGTGCTGGCCGGTTACCTGCGCGCCGACGCGGTGGTGGTGCTCTCTCCCTCGCCGGACCGGGTGACGCCGCCGTGCCCGTACGCGACGCCGGTCGCCGAGCGGCCTGTGGGCCGGGGTACTCCGGCCGCGCACTGCGGGGGCTGCGACTTCCAGCACGTGGCGCCGGCCGCCTCGCGTGAGCTGAAGGCCGCCGTCGTGCGTGAGCAGTTGGGCCGGCTGGGCAGGCTCTCGCCGGCCGAGGTCGAGGCGCTGGGGGTACGGGTCGAGGAGCTGCCCGGTGGGCCGCTGGGATGGCGTACCCGGGTTCGGTACACGGTCGACGCGACCGGTCGGGCGGGGCTGCTCGCGCACCGCTCGAACGAGGTGGTTCCGGTGGACCGGTGCCGGATCGCCCACCCCGCCGTGCAGGACGCCCCGGTCACCGGCGTGCGGTGGCCGGTCGACAACCGGGTCGACGTGGTCGCGTCCAGCGGCGGCGACGTCACGGTCGCGGGCTCCTCGTCCGGCGTGGTGTCCGGCCCGGCGGAGGTGACCGAGCAGGCGGTGGGCCGGCCGTGGCACCTGCCGGTACAGGCGTTCTGGCAGGTTCACCCGGCCGCGCCGGACGCCCTGGTGGCGGCCGTACTGGAGCTGCTGGAGCCGGCCGCCGGCGAGCGGGCCTGGGATCTCTACGGTGGCGCCGGGTTGTTCGCCGCCGCGCTCGCACCCCGGGTCGCCGCCGTGACCGTGGTGGAGTCCGACCGGGAGGCGGGCGCCGCGGCCCGGTCGTCGCTGGCCGACCTGCGGAACGTCCACATTGTACGGTCCACAGTGGAGCGATTCCGGCCGCCGGACCGGCCGGACGTGGTCGTGCTGGACCCGCCGCGTACGGGTGCCGGAGCGGCGGTGGTACGGCTCGTGGCGGACGCGTCGCCGCGCGCGGTGGCCTACGTGGCCTGCGACCCGGCGGCGTTCGCCCGGGACGTGGCCACGTTCCGGGCACGCGGGTTCAGGCTGGCCGCGCTGCGTGCCTTCGACGCCTTCCCGATGACCCATCACGTGGAGTGCGTCGGCCTGCTGCTGCCGGCATGACCTGCGAGTTCACGGCGGCGTCCGGCGCGCCGCGCCCGAGGAGGGCCGGACGTGGTGACGGATGTCACCGGGCGGGCGGAACGGTCCCGACGCGGGCCGTGTCGCGGGCCCCATCCCCACCGGCACAAACGCGCTCCGGCCCGGGTCCGCGATGTGGAGGCCTTGTGAATCTCGGTGCCGGTCCGGCAGCGGGGCGGCGATCTCCAGTTAGAGTGATGGGTCATGAGCGCCTTTCCTGGTAACGATGCTGAGTTCCCGATGCTGGCCCGCATCACCGAACCGGGCGATCTGAAGGGCCTCACGCCGGCGGAGCTGGCCGTTCTGTCCGGCGAGGTGCGCGACTTCCTGGTGGCCAAGGTGTCCCGCACCGGCGGCCACCTGGGTCCCAACCTGGGTGTTGTCGAGCTGACCCTGGCGCTGCACCGGGTGTTCGATTCGCCCACCGATCGCATTCTGTTCGACACCGGACATCAGGCGTACGTGCACAAGATGGTGACGGGTCGGCAGGAGGGCTTCGACCTGCTGCGCCGTCGCGGCGGGCTGTCCGGGTACCCGAGCCGCGCCGAGTCCGAGCACGACCAGATCGAGAACTCGCACGCCTCCACCGCGCTGTCCTACGCCGACGGCCTGGCCAAGGCGTTCGCGCTGCGTGGCGAGGGTCGGCACGTGGTAGCCGTGGTCGGCGACGGTGCGCTGACCGGCGGCATGTGCTGGGAGGCACTGAACAACATCGCCGCCGCGCGCAACCCGCTGGTGATCGTCGTCAACGACAACGGCCGCTCCTACGCGCCGACGATCGGCGGCCTGGCCGACCACCTTGCCGCGCTGCGCCTCAACCCCGGGTACGAGAAGGTTCTCGACCTGGTCAAGGACGCGCTCGGCCGCACTCCGCTGGTCGGTGCGCCGCTGTACGAGACGCTGCACGCGGTGAAGAAGGGGATCAAGGACGCGGTCGCGCCACAGGCCATGTTCGAGGACCTGGGCATCAAGTACGTCGGCCCGGTCGACGGGCACGACATCGTGGCGGTCGAGTCCGCGCTGCGCCGGGCCAAGGGTTTCCGCGGACCGGTGATCGTGCACGCGGTGACCCGCAAGGGGTACGGGTACCGGCCGGCCGAGGACGACGAGGCGGACTGCCTGCACGGCCCCAGCAGCGCCTTCGACATCCAGACCGGCAAGCTGCTGGCCCCGCCCACGCTCAAGTGGACCAGCGTGTTCGCCGACGAACTGGTCGCGCTGGCCCAGCGGCGGCCGGACATCGTCGGGATCACCGCGGCGATGGCCGAGCCGACCGGCGTCGCGAAGCTGATGCGCACGTTCCCGGAACGCGCCTTCGACGTCGGCATCGCCGAGCAGCACGCGGTGACCTCGGCGGCCGGGCTTGCCATGGGTGGGATGCACCCGGTGGTGGCGCTGTACGCGACGTTCCTCAACCGGGCGTTCGACCAGGTGCTGCTGGACGTGGCGATGCACAAGCTGCCGGTGACGTTCGTGCTGGACCGGGCCGGCATCACCGGTCCGGACGGCCCCAGCCACTACGGCATCTGGGACATGGCGGCCTTCGGCGTGGTGCCCGGGCTGCGCATGGCCGCGCCCCGCGACGCCGCCACGCTGCGCGCCGAGTTGTGCGAGGCGGTCGAGGTGGCGGACGGTCCGACGATCGTCCGGTTCCCGACCGGCTCGGTACCGGCGGATCTTCCGGCGATCGACCGGCGCGGTCCGGTCGACATCCTGGCCCGGGGCGAGCGCCGGGACGTGCTGCTGGTGGCGGTCGGGGCGTTCGGGCAACTGGCCGTCGAGGCGGCCGAACGGGTCGCTGGGCAGGGGTACGGGGTGACCGTCGTCGACCCGCGCTGGGTCCGGCCGATCCCCGCCGAACTGGTGGCCCTGGCCGGGGAGCACCGGCTCGTGGTCAGCGTCGAGGACGGCGTGCGCACCGGCGGGATCGGTGACGCGCTGGGCCAGGCGATGCGGGACGCCAGCGTCGCCGTACCGCTGTACAACCTGGGCGTACCGGCGGCGTGGCACCCGCACGGCACCCGGGCCGAGATCCTGGCGGATCTGGGCCTGACCGCGCAGGACGTCGCCCGCACGGTGGTGGAGACGATCTCCGGGCTGGAGCCGGCCGACACCACGCTCCAAACCACCCCGAACCGGGTACGCGCCACCAACTGACACCCGGGGAAGCACCCCGCACAGCCCGCACACCCCGCGCACCCCGCCGGATTCAGTCGATCGGGGGCGGTTAGCCACCCGTCTCGGGGTACCGAGTACGCGAAGGCTGTTCACATCGTCTGTCCGGCAGCCACCGCCGACCGTGGCGGTGGCCGTCGCGACGGTGCCGGCCTTCCCGTACGGGGCGGAGCGGGGTGGCGGGTGGGAACGACGGTACTCATCGATCTCGGCGACGACTGGTCGGTCGGCGAGGACGTCGTTCGGCGCGGCTACCGGGGGCGCGGATCGCGGCTCGCCGTGGCCGGCGCTCTCGGGGTACTCGCCCTGCTGCTGTCGGTGTCCGCGGCGCCGCCCAGCCCGGTGTTCGTCCGGTTGGCCACGATCCCGGTACACGGGCAGATCACCGTGGAGCCCGGCCCGGACGCGGTGTTCGTCGGCGAGCAGGCGCTGGGCAGCCAGTACGTCAGCCGGTACTCGATCTCGACCGGCCGGCGGCAGTGGAGCACCACGGTCACGGACTCGCCGGAGAATCTCCGGTACGTCGCGTCAGCCGGCGTGCTCGCCGTCAGCACGTTCGAGCCGGTACCCAGCGCCTCCCGGCTCACCGTGCTCGACGGGAACACCGGGCGGCCGCTGTGGAGCACGCCGGGCTACCCGCTGTGGTCCTGGCCGCCGGATCCCCCGGCCGAACGGGACCAACTCGCCGTGCTGCTGGTCGGCGACCCGGCCGGGGCGAGACAGCTGAGGATGGTGCGCATGCGTACCGGCCGCGCGGTCTGGTCGCGACAGGTCCCGGCGGGCTCCGAGGTGCAGTTGGCGGACTGGGGGCGCACCGGTCGGCCGGAC
>DASXOA010000071.1:0-11162 GCA_036494675.1 Rugosimonospora sp. | reverse complement strand
AGCCTCGTGACCGGTGTTCGCTCGGCGCCTGCGCACCGCCCGCCTGATGACGGCGACGATCCAGGCCACGAGCAGTGCGAGAACCGCGACGACTCCGGCTTCGAGAAGATGGGTACCGGTGAGTATCGGCGGGTACCCGTTCCGGGTCACGCCACCAGTGTTCGCCAGGCCCGGAATGAGGGAGTCGGCGACGTCCACCGACCCCGCCTGGTCGCCGCCGGAGAGGAGCGTGCGGGGCGCTCCGTTGCCGGTCAGCAGGAGCACCCGTGAGCCGTACACCTCGTCGAGGTTCTCGACCTCGTACAGGTAGTCGTAGTCGTCACCGTCGTCCGAAGCCGGATCCTGGGGGCGGAAGTCGACGATGCGATCCGCAGAGGAGTCCAACCCTTCCGGGCCCGGCTCGAAGGCGTGCCGACCTGGTACGCGATGTCGTCGTTCGGTGCGAATGCTGGCCGCGGAAAGCGACCGAGGCGGCCCCGAGCGGCGACCGGCGCCCGTCCGAAGTGAACAGACCCGGCCCGGCCAGGTGGCGGGGCAGCGACGGCGACCGGGTGGCGTCGCCCCACCGGAGCAGCCACATCGCGCCGATTCCGCTGAGCAGCACGGCGGCTGCCACACCCGCGATGCAGGACACACGCCGTCCACGCTTCATCATGGCGGCCTTCCTACCACGCCCACGCACGACGCGCGTGCCCCCGCCGGGCCGGCGACGACCGGTACCTGGTGCTCGGCCCGGTACCGCTCGAATCGGTCTGTTCCGATCGAGCCGAGCGCGACCGCGTTGGTGCGGATGCCGGCTGGCCCGTGGTCGACCGCGATGGCGCGGGTCAAGCCCTCCACCGCCGCCGCCTGTCGTTTTCCGGCGGGCCTGCCGCTCAGCAGCCGTCGCTGCCGGGCTCCGGCAGGACGTCCGAGACTCCGCCGTGCGCCGCGCGCCGGTACAGCGCGACCGTGTCGCCGTCGAAGCGGGGACTGTAGGAGGTGTACTCGACGCAGCCGCCCTGGTGCAGGCCGCCGATCAGACCCACCACGGCCTGGGATCGACCGCTGGGGGCCAGCCAGCCCGAGCCGCTGGTGCCGCCGACGTATCCGTGGCAGTCGAACGCCGGGTAGCCGGTGAGCGCGTAGGTCGGCACCGTACAGGTGATGGGCTTGTCGTCGATGCCGTACGGGTAGGAGACGACCTGGACACGGTCGCCGGGCTGCGGCGCGGTCCCCAGCCGGTACCCGGGCACGACGTCCCCGAGTCGCACGAGGTGCCCGTTGCGCCGTTGTGGCGCGATCCTCAGGAAGGCGTAGTCGTGCTGGGGGTCCTGTGTGGACAGCCAGTGCGGATCGACGTACGCGGCGGTGACCTGCCACACCCCGTACGGCGTCGTGCCGTCGTGGTAACCCGGCGCGAACTGGGCGCCCCGGCCGTCGCCGGACAGGCAGTGCGCCGCGGTCAGCACCAGGTCTCCCCCGGGACTGTCGATCACGTCGGCGGTGCAGGAATGGGCCTGGGAGGTCCCGTTCAGAAACAACGCGCCGACGCCGGGTACTCCGTTGAAGGTGCGCGCGGTGGGGATCGGCCGCGCGGCGGCTGCCGCCACCGGGGTCCAGATCAGCGCGAGCCCTACCGCGCTCGCGGCCAGCATTGCGAACAGCCGATGACGCCGGGCCGCCGGAGCGTACCCCGATCTCATGCGTGCTAACACGCCGACAGCGTACGCTCATGATCGACACCGTCAAGAGCGTCCTGACCGTTCGGGTGATTCCGCCGCCTGTCCGGACTCCGGATCATCTCGGTGTGACGATCATGGGGGCGGCTCCGCGGGTACGGCCCGGCAGCGGCTGGCGTGCGGGGATATGGACAAGCGTCGCACTGTCGCTCGTGTACGCGGCCCTGCTGGCGGTGACGATTCCGCTGCTGCTGCGGGATGCGCGGCTGCTGCAGGCGATCGCGACCGGTGGTCCCGTTGACGTGGACACCCTGCAACGGGACGCCGATCAGGAGCGCGTGGTCGCGGTGCTGCGAGTCCTGGTCGCGGTGGGTTACAGCGTGACCTTCGGGCTCTGGTACAGGACAACGCGCAGATGGGTGCGCCGCCACAACGGCGACGACGGCGGGCTGCGCCGGCACTGGGGCGTCATGGCCTGGCGGGTCGGCTGGTTGGCGATGCTGGTACTCACCTGCTTCGGAACGCCCCAGGCGGTGGACCGGACCAGCGTCGCGACGCTGGCCGCCTCGCTGCGGCACGACGACCGGGTTCAGCTCTTCCTGACCGTCGTACGGCTGGCCCTGGTCGTCTTCCTGGTATCCGCCCTGTGGGCGATACGGCGGTGGGTACTCGCGCTGCCGGCCCAGGAGGCTCCGATCGCGACCGTAGCCCCAGCCGCGGCCGACCCGGTACGCCGCAGCCCCGCCGCCGCGTACCAGCACTGGCGCGCACGCCGGAACACGCGCGTCTACGACTGAGGATGCCGCAGCACTCGCCCGGGTAGCCGGCGCGACCCGCGACTGTCCACCGTGGAGCGGTCCGCCGGGTCGCCGAGCCACCGGTGGAACCACGCACGGGCACGGCGCAGCAGGTCGATCTGGTGCGCGCGTTCCGCGATCCGGTGGCCCTCACGCGGGTAGACGACGTACTCGTGTTCGATCCCGAACCGGCGAAGCGCACGGTGGAAGTACTCCGCCTGGGCCACCGGCACGTTGGTGTCTTCCTCGCCGTGCAGGATGAGTACCGGGGTGGTGATTCTCGACGCGAAGGAGATCGGGCTGAGCCGGTCGTGCCGGTGCGGGCCGGTACCTTCCCAGCCCGCGCTGCCGGCCAACTCGGTATCGTAGGTCCCGTACTCGCCGCTGGCGACCTGGATCCCCCAGTCGCAGATACCCGCCCCCATCAGCGCGGCTCTGAACCGGACGGTCTGACCCACCGCCCAGGCTGTCATGAAGCCGCCCTGGCTCCACCCACCGATGCCGAGCCGGTCGGGGTCGGCCACGCCGCCGGCCACCAGGAGATCGATTCCGGCCTGAATGTCCGTCCAGTCGTCGATACCGACCGCACCCGCGACCCTGGCCGCGAAGTCATGCCCGTGGCCCTTCCCGCCTCGCGCATTGGGCAGGAAGACCGCGTAACCGGCGGTCGCGAACCACTGCCCGGAAGGAGCCCAGTCGAGCATGAACCGATCGGCGTACCGGCCGTACGGGCCGCCGTGTACCCAGGTAATCAGCGGGAACGGGCCATCCTCCCGCGACTTCCCCACCGGCAGGATCAGCAGACCGTCGAGGGTCAGCCCGTCGGCTGCCTGGTAGCGCAGGCGTTCCTGGGCTCCCCACCGGATGTCGCCGAGTTCGGGCCTGGTGTCGCTGAGCCTCACGAGCGGCCCCGCGGCGGGTCCGGCGTGGACGTTTCGCGGTTCGTACGAGGTGCTGACCAGGCCCGCGACAACCCCGCCGGTTCGACTCGCGGTGAGAGACTCGATCAGACCGTCCACTTGGGACACTCCTACGAAGCGGTGTGCGGCCGGGTCGAGCCGGTGAATCGAGGTGTCGAGGCCGTCGGCGACCAACGCCAGTGGCCCATCGCCGGCGACCTGGACGAGATCCGACGGGCAGGCGCTCATTCCGGCGGTCAGGTTGCGGTGCGCACCCGCCGTACCGGTCGCCGGGACAGCCACGTCGAACACCGCCATCCCGCCGACGTGGCCGGGTGGGGTCATCGCCAGGTACGCCACGTGCCAGCCGGCGTCGGGGTCGTCGATGGGTGAGGCAGTCGATCGGGCGGGCGAGGAGTTCCACCAGGCGAGCGAGGTTGCCTCCGCCACCGCCGGTCCGAGCTCCCGGGTCGCGCCGCTCCGCGGGTCCAGCACATGCAGTTCCGGCGCGAACATGCCCGGGTCGGGCTCCGGCGTGGCCCAGGTCAGAACCGCGAGCGGACCACCGTCCGGACGTTGAGCCACCTCGACAACGTGCCGGTCACCGAACGCGTCCACGGTGTGGACCTCGCGCGTCCGCACGTCAAGCAACCGCAGGCGGGCAGGACGGCTCCGCTGGCCCCACACGATGGCGTCGTCCCGCTCCATGTCCCGACGCTCGTCCTCGTCGTCCGGCTCGTCCTCCGCGACGACCGCGACCAGATCGGGGTCGGCCAGCGGATAGTGATCCGAAATGCCGGCCCGCCAGGTGCTCAGCGCCTCCGCCTCGCCACCATCGATCCGGATCCGGTGCAGTTGCGGCACTCCTCGTTCCGCTCGGTCGGAGGTGAAGAGAATCGACTCCGAGTCCGGTGCCCATTGCGGGTACGCGTCCTCCGCCGTGCCGGCGGTCAGTTTCCGCGGCGGCGTACTTCGGTCCGCGGCGACAACCCAGAGCGAGCTGACCGGAAGTTCGCCTGCCCGCCCGACGGGCGCGACCGCGTAGGCGACCAGCCGACCGTCGGGAGACAACACGGGGTTGGACGGCGCGGAGCCGTCCACGACCATCTCCGCGGTCAACTCCGGTACGGCAACAGCGTCTCCACGCACGGTGACCCCTCTCTACGACCGCATGCCATCCTGCCGTAGCAGGATCGACCGCAGACCCCGGCCCGGTGGGGTAGCGAACCCGACGGCTAGGGCGTCGAGGGGCGCGCCGGTCGGCGCAGCCGCGCCCATCCGGCCTTCGCCGCCGCCCACAGCGGGACCCAGCTGCGGTAGCGCTGGAACGGCAGCTCGAAGACGCGCGAGAACGCCCACGCGGTCACCAGCGAGATCGGCAACGCCGCGCCCAGGGTGACCCAGAATGCCGGAAGGCCGGGAGCGACATGCGGCCCCGCCAGGTCGCGGCTGACCACCACCACGATCGGCAGGTGGATCAGGTAGAGGCTGTAGGAGAACCGACCGAGGCTGCGCACCGGCGGGGTGGCCAGCAGCCACACCAGCGGGGCCGGCCGCCGGGTCGCCACGGCCGCCAGGAGCAGGGCGATCGCCGGGCCGACCGCGAGGTCGATCCAGTAGTAGTTGTTCACCGTCCAGACCGACCCGCCCAGAACCATCAGCAGCAGTACCGGAACGGCGGCCACCACGGCCAACCAGTGCCACGGTAGCCGGCGGGTCCGTTCACCCGCCGCGACGATGCCGGCGCCCACCATCCCCAGCGCGAAGATCGGGGTGAACAACGGGGTGAGGCCGGTCAGTTGGTTCACCGGGGACCCGGTCGGGTGGAGGAGCCCGATCGCGACCACCGGTACGGTCACGGCGGCGAGCAGCACCATCGCGCCACCGCGGCGGCGGATCAGGAGCAGGAGCGCGAAAACCAGGTACAGCCCGGCTTCGACCCCGATCGACCAGAAGGCGCCGTTGGGCAACGGCGCCTTGAGAATGTCCTGCAGCAGCAGTCCGTAGACGAGCAGCGTCCGGGCGGTCGGCGGCCCGGAGTGCGGCTGAGGCGTCACCGTCCAGGCGATCACCAGGCTGAACGCCAGGGCCGCCCAGTACGGCGGCAGGATCCGCCAGGCACGCCGCCGGGCGAACCGGAGCACACCGCCCAGCCGCCACCCGTTGCGGGCCGGCGAGATGGCCAGGGAGAAGCCGGACAGTACGAAGAAGAAGACCACCGCGAGCTGCCCGTACAGCAGCCAACCCAGCCACCAGGGACCGTGGTTCGCAGGGAACCCGTGAAAGGTCAGCAGCCAGCAGTGGAACAGCACCACGTACAACGCGGCGAGGCCGCGCAGCCCGTCCAGCCCGTCCACGCGGGCGCGCTCCGGCGCCCCGTGGGTGTCGGAACGCACCGGGGCGAGGCCCGCCACAGCCGCGCCGTCGGCGGAACCGATGACGTCAGCGGTCACGAAGCTTCCGCCCATTCGGCGGCCAATCGGGTCGGAACGTCGAAGGTCGCGAAGACCGCCGGATCGACGTAGACGACGTTCCGCCCGATACCCGACCCGGTCACCGAAAACACCTGCAGCGAATGCATCTCGTAGCCGGCCCCGGCCCGCACGTAGGCCGCGACCGCCGGCTGACCGTTGGCCGCCGCCGGCCGCATCCGCCAGTCTGTACCCCGCATGTCAAAGGCCCGTGCCATGAACTGGACGTAGTTCTCTCGACCCAGGTACCAGTTGAGTACCGGAGGCATCTCCAGCACCACGTCCTCGCTGAGCAGGCCGGCCAGGGTCGTCAGATCGGCGTCGACGAACGCTGTGACGTACCGGTCGACCAAGGCCCGCTGATCTGCCGTGGCCGGTTCGTCCACCTGGTCCTCGCCGATCCCCAACTCGCCCAGCCGGGCCCTCGCTCGCTGCAGGCCGCTGTTCACCGCGGCAGGTGTCGTGTCCAACGCGACGGCAACTTCGGCTGCCGACCACTCCAGCACCTCCCGCATGATGAGGATGGCTCGCTGCCGCGCCGGTAGAAGCTGCATCGCGGCGATCAGCGCCAGCCGCAACTGGCCACGGGCCAGGATGACGGCCGCCGGGTCCGCGTCGTGGGTTCCCAGGAGAGCGTCCGGTATCGGCTCTACCCACCCCACTTCCTGTCCCCACGCCATCGGTGCCTTCGGGTCATCGCTCGGACCGCCGAGTCCTGACGGCAGCGGCCGGCGTCCGCGGCTTTCCAGTGCCGTCAGGCAGGCGTTGGTCGCGATCCGGTACAGCCAGGTGCGCATCGACGCGCGCCGGTCGTCGTACCGGTCGTAGGAGCGCCAGGCCCGCAGCAGAGTCTCCTGCACGAGGTCCTCGGCGTCGTGGACCGAACCGAGCATCTGGTAGCAGTGGGCGAGCAACTCGCCTTGGAAGCGGACGGTCTGACGTTCGAAGTCTTCGGTCATCGACATGGGTTACGCACCAGATCTCATCCGTGGTTCACGGCTCGGCCGCTAGTCATCCAGGCTACCCATGGTCAGGTTGACGGTAGTTCCCGTCATCCCGCTCGCCTTGTCGGAAGCCACGAAGACCGCCACGTTGGCCACCTCCGCGAGCGTCATGACCCGTCGGGGGTGGGTCGTGCCCGCGAGAAACCCTTGGAACTGTTCGTAGGTCGCCCCCGATGCCTTAGCCTCGAAGACATCCCTCATCGTGGACGTCTCCGGAATGCCGTGCGGTCGCAGACTGACGACACGGATGCCGTTGGGTGCGAGCTCGGCGGACAGGTCTCGCGTGAGCGCCTCCTTGGCGGCCATCGCGGGACCGTAGCCTCCGTTCAATGTGGTGCCCGTCCGCGAGGGAAGCGCGGTGACGGTCATGATCACCCCTGACTTGTTCGGAATCATGTACCTTGCCGCCAGGCGTGCGGTCAGGAAGTACGACGTCGTGTAGGTCGCGATCGGCAGGGAGAACCGCTCGGCGTCCAACTCGGCCAGAGGTACACCCAGAATCTTCGTATCCGGGACGCCGACAGCGTTGAACGACACATCGACGCGGCCCGCCCTACCGGTCACGTACCGCAGATGCTTGTCCACAGCCTGCTCGTCGAGAGCGTCGATCGTCGCCGCCTCGGCGTATCCGCCAGCGGAAACGATGTCCCGGGCGACCACATCGACCGGTGCCCGAAGGCGCCCGGTGACAAAGAGCCTGGCTCCCTCGCTCGCAAAGGCACGTGCGACAGCACCACCGATCGCACCTCCGGCTCCATAGACCACCACAACCTTGTCCTTCAGCATCATCTCTGGGTTCCTCTCCACCGGTTCTGGGCCGCTGGGGATACATACCGGTGAAGCCCGCTCAACTCATCGGTCCGCGAGGAACTCCTCGACCGAGCCGTCCAGGCCCGGCGCCAGGACCGGCCCGGCGGCGAGCGCCCGGCGCCCAGGAACACCGCCTGGACCTGACCCTCGGCCTCGTCGAAGGAGCCGAGCAGCCGGTAGCAGTACACGTACAACTGGACGACCTGTCCGCCTGGTTCGACGGAGATTGACCCTGATCTCAACCGCTGAGGCGCGGCCCCGCACCGCCGGCCGCGGTGGCCGCACCATCCCTGGCTGTCAGGCCCTCCATCAGCAGGGTCAGGTAGCGGTCGGTGAGCTCGCCCGACCCGGACGCCTGCCTGGCCGCCCAGGCCATCGCGTTGGCGGTGGCCAGCAGTTCGCCCGCGTCCAGGTCGTGGCGTACCTGGCCGGCCCGCTGGGCACGCGCCAGCAGGTCGGTCGCCGCAGTACGCAGACCCTCGCACGAGGCGTGCAGGAGCGACCCCGGGTCGCGCAGGGCCTCCATGACCGACGCGGGGAGACCTTCGTACCGGGTCGAGGCGATCCCGAACCGGCGCAGCCAGGTGGCCAGCGCATTGCCGGGGTCGGGCGCATCGAGCAACTCCGCCGCGTCGGCGCGCAGCACTTCGAAGCCCTGTCCGAGCAGCGCCTCCAGCAGTGCCGTGCGGGTGGGAAAATGCCGGTACAGCGTGCCGATGCCCACCCCGGCGTGGCGGGCGACCTCCCGTAGCGAGGCGTCGGTCCCCTGCTCGGTGAAGATCGACCGGGCGGCGGCGATCAACTGGTCGTAGTTGCGCCGGGCGTCGCTGCGCATCGAGTCCCCGGCGGGCTTGGCGGTCGTGTCCATCACCCCGACATCCTCCAACATCAGCGGGAATTGCTAAACGGAGCACTGCTCGGTATATTCGGAGCAGTGCTCCAATTCGCCCCTGGAGCTTACTCCCGTGTCCCCCCTCATCGAAGGTGCCCAACATGCCCAAGGAACTCGACGAGTGGCACGCCCGTT
The DNA here is from genome assembly GCA_036494675.1 of Rugosimonospora sp. Taxonomy (GTDB): domain Bacteria; phylum Actinomycetota; class Actinomycetes; order Mycobacteriales; family Micromonosporaceae; genus Rugosimonospora. The sequence continues at coordinate 2,493 of DASXOA010000071.1, read as the reverse complement.
CGGGCGGCTACGTCCCGCGCCCCCGCTTCGAGACGTACGCGCAGAAGTACGCCGACTACTTCGTGATGCGACGCCGCGACGGAATCATCGAGCTGCGGATGCACACGGACGGCGGGCCCGCCCAGTTCAACTTCACCGCGCACAACGCCTGGGGCCAGGCCTGGCAGGAGATCGGCAACGACCCGGACAACGAGGTGCTGATCCTCACCGGTACCGGTGACCAATGGCTCGCCCTACCACCCGCCGCAGCCAGCGACGACGGCGACGCGGGCGAGGAGACCCGCAAGCTCATGCGCGAGACGCGCCCCATGGACTTCGCCTACGAGCACACCTACTACGACGCGGTCAAGCTGCTGGAGAACATGGTCTTCGGGATCGACATCCCGACGATCGCCGCGATCAACGGACCGAGCGTCGCGCACACCGAATTCGCGCTGCTGTGCGACATCACCCTGGCCGCCGAGACCGCCACCATCATCGATCCCCACCTGCCCACCGGAGTCGCTCCGGGAGACGGCCAACAGTTGACGCTGCAGGAACTGATCGGTACCAAGCGGGCCGCGTACCACCTCTACACCGGCGAGCCGATCGGGGCACACCAGGCCCTGGACCTCGGCCTGGTCAACGAGGTGCTGCCGGCCGACCAGTTGCTACCGCGGGCCTGGGAGATCGCCGAGCGCATCATGGGAAGCCCGCGGTCGGCCCGGCGCCTCACCCACGCCATCGTGCAGCGACCCTGGAAGCGCCGGCTGGTCGACGACTTGGGCTTCGGCGTCGCCCATGAGATGTTCGGCATCTCCGCCGACCGGCTCCGCGGCTAACTCAGTCGGTGCCGAACTCCATCGCGGCGCGGTCGAGCGTTTCGTCGGCGCCGGAGACCTTGCCCCGTGAGGCGATGGCCTCCGCGCCGCCCTGCGGCATCGCGCCGATCAATCCGGTCGCGGCCGCCTGGGCGGCACCGACGAGCGCGTGACGGACGGTACCGACCAGGCCGAGGCTGGCGTACTGCTCCAGCTTGGCCCGGGAGTCGGCGATGTCGAGGTTGCGCATCGTGAGCTGGCCGATCCGGTCCACCGGACCGAACGCCGAGTCCTCGGTGCGCTCCATCGACAGCTTGTCGGGGTGGTAGCTGAAGGCCGGGCCGGAGGTGTCCAGGATCGAGTAGTCCTCGCCGCGCCGCAGCCGCAGCGTCACCTCGCCGATGACCGCCGTACCGACCCAGCGCTGGAGCGACTCGCGCAACATCAGCGCCTGCGGGTCGAGCCACCGGCCCTCGTACATCAGCCGGCCGAGCCGCCGTCCCTCGTTGTGGTAGTTCGCCAGGGTGTCCTCGTTGTGGATCGCGTTGACCAGCCGTTCGTACGCCGCGTGGAGCAACGCCATCCCCGGCGCCTCGTAGATGCCGCGGCTCTTGGCCTCGATCACCCGGTTCTCGATCTGGTCCGACATGCCCATGCCGTGCCGTCCCCCGATGGCGTTCGCCTCCATCACCAGGTCGATCGGGCTGGCGAACTCCTTGCCGTCGATCGTCACCGGTCGGCCCTGGTCGAAGCCGATCGTCACGTCCTCGGTGGGGATGTCGACGGAGGGATCCCAGAACCGTACGCCCATGATCGGGTCCACGGCCTCGATGCCGGTGTCGAGGTGCTCCAGAGTCTTGGCCTCGTGGGTGGCGCCCCAGATGTTGGCGTCGGTCGAGTAGGCCTTCTCGGTGCTGTCGCGGTAGGGCAGGCCGTGGGCGAGCAGCCACTGCGACATCTCCGTGCGGCCGCCGAGTTCGGATACGAAGTCCGCGTCGAGCCAGGGCTTGTAGATCCGCAGGTGGGGGTTCGCGAGCAGGCCGTACCGGTAGAACCGCTCGATGTCGTTGCCCTTGAACGTGGAGCCGTCGCCCCAGATCTGCACGTCGTCATCGAGCATCGTCCGGACGAGCAGGGTTCCGGTCACGGCACGACCGAGCGGCGTGGTGTTGAAGTAGGGGCGCCCCGCCGACCGGATGTGGAACGCGCCACAGGTGAGCGCGGCCAGGCCCTCCTCGACCAGTGCCGCGCGGCAGTCGACCAGGCGGGCGATCTCGGCGCCGTATGCCAACGCGCGGCCGGGCACCGAGCCGACGTCGGCCTCATCGTACTGGCCGATATCGGCGGTGTAGGCGCACGGAACGGCACCCTTGTCGCGCATCCACGCGACCGCGACCGAGGTGTCGAGACCGCCCGAGAAGGCGATGCCGACGCGCTCGCCGGTGGGCAGGCAGGTGAGGACCTTGGACATAAGAAAAGTATGCATTAGAATGCATGACAATGCAAATCGTGAAACCCTCGGGCCGGGCTAGCTGGTAGGCGCTTGGGCGCGGTCGACGAGGGCCGCGGCGACGTCGCGTAGCTTGCGGTTGGAGTCCTGGGACACCTTCGACAGGATGGCGAATGCCTCTTCGGCGGTGCATCGACGTTCGCCCATGATGATGCCTTTGGCCTGGTCGATGACGGCTCGGCT
>DASXOA010000070.1:0-2925 GCA_036494675.1 Rugosimonospora sp. | reverse complement strand
TCGGCATCGTCGGCGACGCCCCCGACGGCACGCTCGGCGCGTTCACCGACGCGCGGGTGCAGCAGCTGATCGGCATCCTCACGCCGATCTACGCCAAGCAGGCCAAGCAGACGCTGCCCGGCCTGAAGCCGTCCGACGTCGTCACCAATCAGTTCATCGACCCCTCGATCAGCCTGAAGGCCTGAGCCGTGAGGGAACCCCCTGAGGTAGGGAAACAATGCCTGACACCAGCCTGATCGCTGGTCCGGGCGGGGCCGGGGAGCGCGCGCTCCCCGGCTTCGACCGGGCCGTGCTTCCCGCGGTCACCCCGCTCCCGTTCGGGATCATTCAATCTCTTAAAGCCGACCTCGAGAAGGAGCTCGGCCGCGACGCGGTCCTCACCGACGACGCCGCCCGCCTTTCTGCCAGTACCGACTGGGCGCACATGAGCCCGGTACTCGAGCCGATGCTGCCCGGGGGCGTCGCCGACGTGGTGGTGAAGCCGATGGATGCGGCGGGCATCGCCGCCGCCGTCGGCGCGGCGCACCGGCACCGCGTGCCAGTCACGGTGCGCGGCCAGGGCACCGGGAACTACGGGCAGGCGATCCCCCTGTACGGCGGCCTGGTCATCGACACCAGCCGGGCCAGCAGGATCGTCAGCGTCAGCGACGGCGAGATCACCGCGGAAGCGGGCGCGTCGTTCGTCATGATGGAAAAGGCGGCAAGGAAGACCGGCCAGGAACTCGCCATCCTCCCGTCGACGGTCGGATCCACCATCGGGGGATTTATCGCCGGCGGGTCCGGCGGCACCGGCTCGATCGCCAACGGGGCCATCTGGGACGGCTATATGCACTCGCTGCTCGTCGTCCCGTGCACCGACGACGCCGCCCCCGTCCAGGTGCCGTTCCCCGACAACACCGCGATGGCGCACGCGTTCGGCGTCAGCGGCGTGATCGCCGAGGCGACCGTCGAGCTCAAGCCGGCCAGGACCTGGACCGGGCTGTTTGCGTCATTCCCCGGCCTGGACAGCGCGCTCGCCGCCGGGGCGGAGCTGTTCGAGCTCCAGCCGACGCCGCGGCTGCTGTCCCTCGACGAGGCCGGGATCGTGGCGACCTACCGCCCGGTCGACGCGGCCATGCCGGCCGACCGGGTCAGCCTCCGCGGCATCGTCACCGAAGACAGCGTGCCGGCGGCGACGGACATGGTCGAGCGCAACGGCGGGCGCGTGGACGCCGTGCGCCCCAAGGGGCCCGCGCTGATCGCTTCGATGTCCTACAACCACACCACCTACCGGGTGCGCAAGCTGCGGCCCGAGCTAACGCACCTGCAGGCCATGGGGCCGGGGCTGACGCACCGCCGCGCCGAGGTGGCGGCGCTCGTCCCCGAGTCGCTCATCCACCTCGAGGGGTTCCGCACGGCCCACGGCCGGGACTGGGTGTCGATGCTGTTCCTCCGTTACGACGGGCCCGACGTGCTCTACCGGCAGATGAAGGAACTGGCCGAGGTCGAGGTCTACGTCGACGACCCGCACACCTGGGTGCTGCACCACCTCCGGCTCGCTTGTGTCCGCGAGGCGGCCAGGCGGTTCGACCCCGACGGCCTGCTCAACCCGGGGAAGCTGCTATGACCATGCTGGACCAGGAGGATGCCGCATTCCGGGTCACGACCCATCACGGCCCCGATCACCTGGTGATCTCGGAGTACCCCGTGCTGCGCCGTTTCTGGTACGCGGCCTGCTTCGCCGCGGACGTCACCACCGCGCCGGCCGCGCGGACCGTGCTCGGCACCCCGCTGGTGCTCTGGCGTCCTGCCCTTGACCGGCCGGTCAGCGTGGCCCTCGACCGGTGCGCGCACCGGGACGCGCCACTGTCGAAGGGCTGGGTGGCGAACTGCCATCTTGTCTGCGCCTACCACGGATGGGAGTGGGACGCGCGTGGCAAGACCAAGCGCATTCCGCAGTTCCCCGACTCGCCGCACCCGACGAAGAGCGGCCTGACGATGGTGCGGTCCGAGGAGCGGTACGGCCTGATCTGGGTGTGCCTGGACGACGACCCGGTCGCCGGCATCCCGCCGGTGCCCGAGTACGGCGCGCCCGGCTGGCGGGTGGTGCCGGAGTACGAGTACAAGTTCGCCTGTACCGCGATGCACTTGCTTGAGAACAACTTCGACCCGGGACACGTCGCGTTCGTGCACCGCGGCACGTTCGGCAACCCTGACCGGGCGGAGCTCAGCGACGACGTGGTGACCCGTGAGCCGTACGGCATCCAGACCCGCGGCCAGGTCCCGGTCGACTCGCGGCCCGGTGAGACGGGTGCGACGCTTCGGACCACCGTGTCCAGGGTGTACGCGCCGTTCTTCGGGCACATCCACATCACCTACCCGGACGGCCTCCGGCACGTCATGGTCAAGGCGATCACGCCGGTCGACGACACCCGCTGCTCACTGGCCCAGATCGTGCTGCGCACCGACACCGAGGCAGACCGGCCGGCCGCCGACATCCTGGCCTTCGACGTGGCGGTGGAGAACGAGGACCGTTCGATGCTGGAAGCACTGCCGACCCCGTTCCCACTGGCGCCGCACCTGAACGCGCACGCCCGTGCCGACCGCAACTCCCTGGCTATCCGCCGCCTGTGGACCGACCTGGTAACCGGCCGCTGGCTGCCCGCCTACTAGCTGCCGTCCGGGGACGTCACGGACGGCGTCAAGGTCGCCGTCCCGGGACCGGGCTGGCACGGCGCCGCCGGCCGCTCCAGCCGGGTACCGGTGTGTGCCGGTGCCGCTCACACCCGGGCGTAGGCCTGGATATCCTGCTCGAACTCGGCCACGAGCTCCGGGGTCAGGGTGCGGCGGGTCTGGCCGACGGCGCGCAGGACGTCGCCCGTGGTCACCTGCTCCTCGCCGTGCTCGAACAGGACGCGCTCGAAGGCCAGCTGCGCGGTCCTGCGC
>DASXOA010000069.1:0-11793 GCA_036494675.1 Rugosimonospora sp. | reverse complement strand
GTCGCGCGGTTCCGGGAAGGAGGCCCGATGGCGGCGTCGGGCTACGACGTGATCGTGGTGGGTACCCGGGTGGCCGGCTCCGCGACGGCGCTGCTGCTGGCGCGGCGGGGGCTGCGGGTGCTGGCGGTGGACCGGGCGCGGTTTCCCAGCGACACCCTGTCCAGCCACCAGATACAGGTGCCCGGCGTGGCCCGGCTGCGGCGGTGGGGACTGCTCGACCGGCTGCGCGCGGCGGGGACGCCGGCGACCCGCCGGGTGCGGCTGGACCTCGGCGAGGTCGTCCTGGACGGGTGTTTTCCGCCGTACGACGGCGCCGACGCCCTGTACAGCCCGCGCCGCACAGTGCTGGACACCATCCTGGTACGGGCCGCCCGGGAGGCCGGCGCCGAGATCCGGGAGGGGTTCGCCGTCGACGAACTCGTGTGGGCCGAAGGGCGGGTGGCGGGGATCGCCGGTCACGAGCGGGGCGGCACGCGGTTCACCGAGGCGGCGGGACTGGTGGTCGGCGCCGACGGCAAGCACTCGCTGGTCGCCCGCGCGGTCGCGGCGCGCCGGTACCGGGAGCGTCCGGTCTCCACGTTCGCGTGCTACGGGTACTGGCACGGGGTGCCGCTGACCGCCGGCGAACTGTACCTGCGGCCGGGCCGCGCCGTCGCGGCGTTCCCCACGAACGACGACCTGACAATGGTGTACCTGGCCGAGCCCGCCACCGGGTTCGCCCAGTTCCGTACCGGCATCGAGGGGCACTACCTGCGGAGCCTGGATCTGTGCGGGGACCTCGGCGAGCGGGTACGGGCCGGCCGGCGCGCCGAACGGCTGCGCGCGACGCCGGATCTGCCCGGCGCGTTCCGGGTTCCCTACGGACCCGGGTGGGCTCTGGTCGGCGACGCCGGGGTGGTGATGGATCCGGTCAGCGCGCAGGGGATCGGCAACGCGCTACGCGACGCCGAACTGCTCGCGGACGCGATCGTGGCGGGGCTCGACGGCGGCCGGCCAGCCGACGCGCACCTCGCCGGGTACCACCGGCGGCGGGACGCGGCCGTGCGGCCGATGTACGACCTCACCGCCGGACTCGCCGCCCTCGAACCGGTACGCCCAGCCCAGCGGTACCTGCTCGCCGCCCTGCGCGGTCGGCCGGCCGAGACCGACCGGTTCCTGGGTGTGTTCGCGGGCGTGACGCCGATCGGGGAGTTCCGTTCCCCGCGCAATGTCCTGCGGCTGCTGGGCGCGCGGGGGCTGGCCCGGATGGCGATCGCCGCGGCCGGCGAGGGCATCCGCGGGCGGGCCGGCTGACCGGCCCGGTTCCGATCCTCGGCCGGTTCCTTTCCCTCGGCCGGTTCCGATCCTCGGCCGGCCCGGATCTGCTGCCGGCCCGGATCTGCGGCCGGCCCCCATCCGTGGCGGCGCCGGAGGCGGCCGGGTCATATGTTGGGTTCATGTGTCGAAACATCACCGAGCTACGTGGCCTCAACCCGCCCGCGACCGAGGACGAAATCGAGGCCGCAGCCGCCCAGTTCATCCGGAAAGTCACCGGGATCGCCCGGCCCACCGGCGCCACGGCCGATGCCGTGCAGGACGCGGTACGGCAGGTCTCCGAGATCACCAGCCGGTTGCTCGCCGGCCTGCCGGCCCGCCGCCAGGAGCCGCCGACGCTGCCGCCGCTGCGCCGGCCGGAGGTACGCCGGCGGCTCGGCCTGGACCCGGCTCCGGCCGCGCCACCCGCCGGATCGGCCCGGCACTGACGGGCCGTTCCCGGCCCACACCCCTGCCGCGTCCGCCTGCCGCGTCCGCCTGGCCGCGTCCCGCCTGCCGCGTCCGGTTGGCTGCGTCCGTCCCGGCGCCGTCCGTCCCGGCCGGCCGGGCACCGATGAGCTTTGCCGCCCGGTGGCGTTACACCTGACATGACACTTCTTCAGGACAAGAACGCCATCATCTACGGTGCGGCCGGCGGCCTCGGCGGCGGCGTGGCCCGCGAGTTCGCGCGGGAAGGGGCGCGGGTCTTCCTGGCCGGACGGACCCTCGGACCCCTCCAGGCGGTGGCCGCCGACATCGTTGCGGCGGGTGGGCGGGCCGAGGTGGCTGTCCTCGACGCGCTCGACGAGCCGGCGGTCGACGAGCACGTCCGTGACGTCGCGGCGCGGGCCGGCAGCGTCGACGTGTCGTTCAACCTCGTCACGCGCGGCGACGTCCAGGGCACCCCCCTGCTGGACCTGGCGCCGGCGGACCTGATCCGCCCGGTCACCAACGGACTGCTGTCCAGCTTCATCACCGCGCGGGCGGCGGCGCGCCGCATGGTGGCCCAGGGCTCCGGGGTGATCCTCGGCCTCACCAGCGGATCGTCCGCCGGCCTGGCTCCGCTCATGGGCGGCACCGGACCGGCCGACGCGGCGGTCGAAACCTTCCTGCGGTATCTGGCGGCCGAGGTCGGGCCGCGGGGCGTACGGGTCGTCGGGCTGTGGACGGCCGGCGTACCCGAGACCCTCACGCTCGACAAGCTGCGCTCGGTGGGCGGCGAGAACACCCCGGACCCGGAGACGGTCGACCGCGCGATAGCGGGGATGGCGATGCTGCGCCGTACGCCCCGCCTGGCGCAGGTCGCCGCGACCGCCGCGTTCCTGGCCTCGGATCGGGCCGCCGCCATCACCGCCTCGACCGTCAACGTGACCTGCGGCCTGGTGACGCGGTGAATCCCGATCCCGACCCGCCGGCCTCGGGCCGCCCGTCAGGCCCACCGGGCCGGGGCATCCTATGGTTCATGGACAGCGGACCGCACCCCGCAAGGGCCGGAAGGGAAGGCCCCATGGCCGACATCGACGAGTCCGGGGACGTCGCGGCGGCGACGGCGGGCGACGAGTCCGCCTTCGCGACCCTGGTGCGGCGCCACGAGCGGGAACTGCACGTGCACTGCTACCGGATGCTCGGCTCGTTCGAGGAGGCCGAGGACCTGGTGCAGGAGACGTTCCTGCGGGCCTGGCACAGGCGGGACACGTTCGACGGCGGTCCCGGCTTCCGGGCCTGGCTCTACCGCATCGCCACCAATGCCTGTCTCGACGCGTTGCGGCGCAGTTCCCGGCGGCCGGCGTCGTCGAGTTCGCCGGCCGAGGTGCCGTGGCTCCAGCCATACCCGGACCGGTTGTTGGACGAGGTCGCGCCCAGAGGGGCCGAGCCGGACGCGGTCGTCGTCGACCGGGAGACGATCGAGTTGGCGTTCCTCGCCGCCATCCAGCTCCTGCCGGCCCGCCAGCGCGCGGTGCTGATCCTGCGCGACGTGCTCGGCTGGTCGGCGAACGACAGCGCGGAAGCGCTCGACCTCACCGTGGCCGCGTCCAACAGCGCCCTGCAGCGGGCCCGCGCGACCATGCGCGAGCAGTTGCCCCGCCGCCGGCTCGACTGGTCGGCCACGCAGCCGACCGCCGAGGAACGGGACCTGCTGCTGCGCTTCATCGACGCCCACGAGCGGGCAGACGTCGCCGCGTCGATCGCGCTGATGCGCGAGGACATCCGGGTGACGATGCCGCCCAACCCGTTCTGGTACGACGGCATCGAAGCGGTGGGGTCGCTGGTGGCGGGAGCATTCGGTACGCAGTCGCAGGGCGAGTGGAGGCTGGTACCCACGAGCGCCAACCGGCAGCCCACCGCGGCCAGCTACCTGCTCGCGCCCGGCGACTCGTGCTACCGGGCGTTCAAGCTCGACGTGCTGCGCGTCGAGAACGGCGGGGTCGCGGAGATCACCACCTTCGACGCCACGCTGTTCCCGGCGTTCGGTCTGCCGCCGACGCTGCCGCTGTCCTGAGGCGCTCCCGGTCGAGGGGCACTCCCGGTCGAGGGGCGCTCCCGGGGCGCTCCCGGTTGAGGGCGCTCCCGGTCGAGGGATCGAGGGGTCGTGATGCCGTCCTCCGCCGGCGATCCCATCGATCGGGGGCGTTCCCGGCCGGTCGTGTGCGCCATGATGGCGGGATGGGCCGCGACGATGAAGTCCCTCGCCACGATGACATGCGGCCGGGTCGGGATGTCCGGCCTGGCGGGGATGTCCGGCCTGGCGGGGATGTCCGGCCCGGCGGGGATGTCCGGCCCGGCCGGATCGAGCGGCTCGACGTCATCGAGTTCGGTGGTTCCCCCGGTGGCGGCCGGTCGCGGCGTCCGTGGCGCCGCTGGTTGTCGCTGGCGCTGGCGGCCGGTGTCGCGGCGGTGGCTGTCGTGGAGCACGCGCGGAGCGGCTCCACCACGGCGACGCCCCGCCCGTCCGCGACCGCCGTCTCCGGGTCTGGCGGACCGGCCGTGACCGCGAGCACCGCCGCGAGTGCCGCCGCCCCCGTGGTGAGCCAGATCGGCCATCCGCTGCTCGGCGTGACCGCCGGCTGGGAGCTGCTCGGGCGCGGTCCGACCACGGTCGTTCGCGTGGAACTGGCCCGGGGCCGCGTCACCACCACGGCCGTTCCGGCGATCCTGAGCAGCGGCCCGTCGTCGTTCGTCGTCGGCCGGGACTGGGCGATGGTCCGGCCGCTCGACCGGGTACCCGGCTATGTCGTACGGGACGGGCGGGCGGCCCAGCCGCTGTACGGGCCGTTGGAAAGCATCGGGCCGGCCATGCCGGGTCCGGATGGCAACAGCGTCTGGGTACCGGCCGCCGGGCGCGACACGAGCATGATTCTGGTCGATGCCGGTGGCCGCCCGACCGGGCCGTCCGTCAGTCTGCCGCCGGGTGTGCTCGCCACCGTCACCTCGGACGACGCGGGTTACCTGGTGTTCGTCGGCAACGGCGGGGCCTACTCCGTGCGGCCGGACGGGCCGCGCCGGATCACCACCGGCCAACTGGTGGCCGCCGGCCCCACCCGCTGGCTGGCCCTGGAGTGCGACGACCGGTACCGCTGCGGTGCCGTCATCATCGACCGGCGCACCGGTGCCCGCCGCGCCGTCGACGTCCCGCTGGAGCAGGCCGCCGTCTCCGCCGGAACGATCTCGCCCGACGGCGCCACCGCGGCCCTCATCGAATCCGGCCCGAACGGGTCGATCATCGCCGCGCTGTACAGCCTCGCCTCGAACTCCTCCCGCGCGATCGGCGCGCCCGTCGGTACCTCGTTCGACCTCGCCACCATGGTCTGGTCGCCGGACAGCCGGTGGCTGTTCGTCGCGGGCGCGGACGGCTCGCTGTACCCGGTGGATGCCGCCACGGGGACGGTGCACAGCCTCGGCGTGACGCTCCCGCCGATCACCCAACTGGCCGTCCGGCCCGCCCCGGCATGAGCGCGCGGCAGGCCACATAGGTCCGGCGGCGATCCGACCCGACGCCAGGCCCGGTCGGGCAGCGCCAGGCCCGCTCGGGCAGCGCCAGGTCCGGCCGGCAGCGCCAGGCCCGGTCGGGCCGAAGGCCCCGGGCCGCCTTTGGCCGCTTTGCCCGTGACTGGAGCGTTTTCACCTGTTCACCGGTTTACGCCGGAACCCGCGCGTAATGTCCGTGATGCAGCTACTTCACCCATGACAGAAAGCGATCTTCCCATGCGGGTACCGGACGACGTCTCCGCTGCGCAGGGGCTGTTCGCCCGGCGCGTCGGTCCGGTCCAGGCGCTGGCCGCCGACGCCGACCTTCTCGTGGGGGCCGCCCGGTCCATGGCTGACCGGTTCCACCGCGGCGGCAAGCTGATCGTCTTCGGCAACGGCGGGCCGGGTACCGACGCGCAGCACGTGGCGGTCGAGTTCATGCATCCCGTGGTCATCGGCAAGCCGGCGCTGCCCGCGGTGTCCCTGACGGCGGACGTGGCGACACTGACCGCGCTCGCCGCCCGCGCCGGACTGCCGGACGTGTTCGCCCACCAGATCCGCACCGTTGCCCGGCCGGCCGACATCGCCCTGGGCATCTCGACGGACGGCGGATGCGTCAACGTCCTGCACGGCCTGCGCGAGGCGGCCGGGCGCGGCCTGCTCACCGTCGCGCTGCTGGGCGGCGCGGGCGGCGCGATCGGCGCGTGGTCGGGAACGGACCATGTGCTGCCCGCCCGGTCGACCGATCCGCGTGTGGTCAAGGAGGTGCACGTGACGGCGTACCACCTCCTCTGGGAACTGGTCCACGTGTTCCTGGAGCGGCGCGGCCTGCCGGCGCCGCCGGCCGCGGCAAAATCGCCGGCGCCGCCGGCCGCGGCAGAATCGCCGGCCGCGGCAACCCCCACGCCGGGCGCGCCGTACCCCGACGGGGCATGCCTCACCTGCTCGGACCAGGCGACCCCGGCGACGGTGCTGCGCCTGCTTCCCGAGGCGATGGCGCTGGTCGAGGTCGGCGCGGGTACCGAGGAGGTCAGCGTGGCGCTCGTCCGGGCCTCGGTCGGCGACGCGATCCTGGTGCACGCCCGGGAGGCCATCGCGGTGGTGGCGAGGTGACGGCATTGCGGCGCGAGGCGCCCGCGGGCGTGGACGCGCTGTACCCGTTCCTGGCCGGCGACACGACCGGGGACGCCGACCTGCTGGCCGACCTGCGCCAGTCGACGGTCGACAAGGCGTACGAGATCATCGAACTGCGGCGCCGGGTCGCCGAGCGCGACGCCGCGCGGCTCGGGGCATGCGCGGCCGACATGGCGCGCGCGTTCGCGGCCGGTGGCGCGCTGCTGGCGTTCGGCAACGGCGGCAGCGCCACCGACGCACAGGATCTGGCCAGTCTCTTCATGAGCGCGGACGGTGACGGGTCGCGGGGCGGGCTTCCCGCGTTCTCCCTCACCAATGACGTCGCGGTGCTGACCGCGCTGTCCAACGACATCGGGTTCGAGGCCGCCTTCGCGCGCCAGATAGCGGCGCTCGGGCATCCCGGTGACATCGCGGTGGGGTTGTCGACCAGCGGCAACTCCCCGAACCTGCTGCGCGCCTTCGACGAGGCGCACGGCCGGGGCCTGCTCACCGTCGGCATCGCCGGCGGCGACGGCGGGAGAATGGCCGGCCTGCCCAGCATCGACTACCTGTTCGTCGTGGCATCGCCCTCGGTCCACCGGATCCAGGAGGCCCAGACCACGATCTACCACGGACTGTGGGAGCTCACCCTCACCGCCGCCGCGAGCGGTTCCGGCGTGCCAGCGATCACCAGCACGGGAGGTGCACCGCGATGACCGTACTCGCGCAGCAGACCGGGGACGGCGCGAAGTCGACCGACAAGCCGATCCACATCCTCTGGACGTCCGAGGGCATGAGCTGTGACGGGGACACGGTCTCGGTCACCGCCGCACAGCTGCCCAGCATCGAGGATGTGCTGCTCGGTCTCGTACCGGGGCTGCCGAAAGTGGTGCTGCACAACAAGGTCCTGGCGGCCGAGACCGGCGACGAGTTCATGGCGGCGTTCCACAAGGCGGCGGCCGGCGAACTGGACCCGTTCATCTTCGTGGTCGAGGGGTCGATACCCAACGAGAAAATCAACGGAGACGGCTACTGGTCGTCGATGGGCAACGATCCCACCACCGGCGAACCGATCACCCTGCCGGAGTGGATAGACCGGCTCGCGCCCCGGGCGTGGGCGGTACTCGCGGCCGGTACCTGCGCCACGTACGGCGGCATCCACGCGATGGCCGGCAACCCCACCGGGTGCATGGGCCTGGCCGACTACCTCGGCTGGAACTTCCGCTCCGCCGGCGGGCTGCCCATCGTGAACGTGCCCGGCTGCCCGGTGCAGCCGGACAACTTCATGGAGACCCTGACCTGGCTGCTGTACCAGGCGGCCGGGGCGGCGCCGACCATTCCTCTGGACGAGCAACTCCGCCCGACCTGGCTGTTCGGCAAGACCGTGCACGAGGGCTGCGACCGGGCCGGGTACTACGAGCAGGGCGACTTCGCCCGCGACTACAACTCGCCGAAGTGCCAGGTGATGATCGGCTGCTGGGGACCGGTGGTCAACTGCAACGTCACCAAGCGCGGCTGGATGGACGGGATCGGCGGCTGCCCGAACGTGGGCGGCATCTGCATCGGCTGCACCATGCCCGGGTTCCCGGACAAGTTCATGCCGTTCATGGACCAGCCGCCGGGCGCGACGGTATCCGTCGCCATCGCCGGCACCTACGGCTCGCTGATCCGCAGGCTGCGGTCCATCACCAACAAGACGGTGAACGAGGAACCCAAGTGGCACCACAACCGCGCGGAGCTGACCAGCGGATACCAGCCCCGCTGGCCCCGCTGACGCCGCGCACCAACTCGGACCGACAGGAGGACACCGACGGTGAGCCAGACCATGAAGGCGAGCCAGGGGCAGGCGCAGGCGCGCGAGCTCGTCGACATGTCGTGGGACCCGATCACCCGCATCATCGGCAATCTGGGCATCTACACGAAGATTGACTTCAAGAACCAGGAAGTCGTCGAGTGCAAGAGCACCTCGTCGATGTTCCGCGGGTACAGCGTGTTCATGAAGGGCAAGGACCCCCGCGACTCGCACTTCATCACCAGCCGGATCTGCGGCATCTGCGGCGACAACCACGCCACCTGTTCGGTGTACGCGCAGAACATGGCCTACGGCGTCAAGTCGCCGCCGCTCGCTGAGTGGATCATCAACCTCGGTGAGGCGGCCGAGTTCATGTTCGACCACACCATCTTCCAGGACAACCTGGTGTTCGTGGACTTCTGCGAGCAGATGGTGAAGGAGACCAACCCGAGTCTGCTGCGCCGCGCGGAGACGACGCCCGCGCCGCACGGCGACATCCACGGGTTCAAGACGGTCGCCGACATCATGCGGGCGTTCAACCCGTTCACCGGGCAGATGTACCGCGAGGCGCTGCAGATGAGCCGGCTGACCCGGGAGATGTTCTGCCTCATGGAGGGGCGCCACGTGCACCCCTCGACGCTGTACCCGGGCGGGGTCGGCACGGTGGCGACGCCGCAGGTGTTCACCGACTACCTGGTGCGCCTGCTGAAGGTGCTGGACTTCGTGAAGAAGGCCGTCCCATGCAACGACGACCTGTTCGACTTCTTCTACGAGGCCCTGCCGGGCTACGAGGAGGTCGGGCGCAGGCGCATCATGCTGGGCTGCTGGGGCGCGTTCAACAACCCGCTGCACGTCGACTACGAGTACCGGAACATGAACGCCTGGGGCAGCGAGATGTTCGTGACGCCCGGCATCGTGCTGGACGGCAAGCTGCTGACCACGAAGCTCGTCGACATCAACCTCGGCATCCGGATCCTGCTCGGCAGCTCCTACTACGACGACTGGGTCGGCGAGGAAACCTTCGTCACCCACGACCCGCTGGGCAACCCGGTCGACCAGCGACACCCGTGGAACCAGACGACCCTGCCCCGGCCGCAGAAGCGCGACCTCGAGAACGGGAACTACTCGTGGGTGATGAGCCCCCGGTGGTTCAATCCTGCGTCCAACGAGCACCTGGCGCTGGACACCGGCGGCGGGCCGCTGGCCCGGCTGTGGTCGACGGCGCTCGCGGGCAAGGTGGACATCGGCACGGTGAAGGCCACCGGCCGCAGTGTCCAGATCAACCTGCCGCGCAGTGCCGCCTTCCCCGAGATGCAGTTGGAGTGGAAGATCCCGCAGTGGTCCAACACGCTGGAGCGGGACCGGGCCCGGGTGTACTTCATCGCGTACGCGGCGGCGGCCGCCCTGTACTTCGTCGAGCAGGCGCTAGGGGAGATCAGGGCCGGGAACACCAAGGTGTTCTCCGACTTCGATGTGCCGGACGACGCGATCGGGTGCGGCTTCCACGAGGCGGTACGCGGCGTTCTCTCGCACCACATGGTGATCCGGGACGGCAAGATCGCCAACTACCACCCGTACCCGCCCACGCCGTGGAACGCCAGCCCGCGCGACAAGTACGGGACGCCGGGGCCGTACGAGGACGCCGTACAGGGCATGCACATCTTCGAGGAGAACGGCCGGGACAAGTTCAAGGGCATCGACATCATGCGTACGGTGCGCAGCTTCGATCCGTGCCTACCGTGCGGGGTGCACATGTACCTGGGCGACGGGACGGTACTCAAGCGGCTGCACTCGCCGACGCTGGGTACGAGCGTGGGCGGGTAGCCATCATGACACCACAGGGCCAGCGGGAACTGGAACGGGTGCGCACGGTCGAGGAGCGGCTGGAGCGGGTCGAGGCGCTGCCCGAACCGGCCCGGGCCGCCGCCGTCGGACTGGTACAGGCTCTGCTCGCGCTGTACGGCGACGGCCTCACCCGGATCACCGCCGCCGGGAGCCGGACGGGCCGGGACGCGTTCGCCGCCGAACTGGTCGGCGACGACCTCGTCGCGCACCTGCTCCTGCTGCACGACCTGCACCCGCAGGGCGCCCCGGAACGCATCGACCACGCACTCGGCCGGCTGGGTCCCCGGCTGCACGGGGCGCACGCGCGACTGGTGGGCGTGGCAGGCGGCGTGGCACGGGTGAGCGTCTCGCAGGCCAGCGGTTGCGGGTCGTCGAGGGAGGCCGTGGACGCGGTACTGGAGGAGGCGGTACGTGCCGCGGCCCCGGAGGTCACGCACGTCGAGGTGGAGCACGAGGACCGGCAGCCGGCCCTGATACCGCCCGACAGCTTGCGCCAGCGCGTCAGGTCCGCACGCCTGCCCGCGCGGACGGACCCGGAGCCGGCATGAGACCCCCACCCGGATCCTCCGGCCTGTACCGGCTGATGGCCCAGGAGACCGCCGCCGGTGCGGCCGGCGCCGCCGCTGTCGCCGGTGCGGCTTCTGCGGAGGGCGGCGGCGGTGCGGAAGGTGGCGCCGAACCCGAGCGCTGCCAACTGTGCGCCGAACCCATCGCGGACACTCACCGGCACCTGCTGGACCTCGTGGCGCGAAAACTGCGCTGCGCCTGCCATGCCTGCACCGTGCTGTTCGACCGCGCCACGGCCGGCGGCCGGCACTACCGGCTCATCCCGGACCGCCGCTGGCACCTGCCCGACTTCGCCCTCGACGAGGTGACGTGGGCCGGGCTGAACCTGCCGGTGGACATGGCGTTCTTCTTCCACGACACCCGGGCCGGCCGGATCGTGGCCTTCTACCCGAGCCCGGCCGGGGCCGTCGAGTCGCTGCTGGACCTCGACAGCTGGACGAGCCTCGCGCTGGCCAACCCGGTCCTGGACACGTTGCAGCCGGACACCGAGGCGCTTCTGGTCAACCGCTCGCGCGGCGCCCGCGACCACTGGCTGGTGCCGATCGACGACTGCTACGCGCTGGTCGGCCTGATCCGCACGCACTGGTCCGGCCTGTCCGGCGGGGCACGGGTCTGGAGCGAGACGGACGCGTACTTCGGCGGCCTGCACGACCGGGCACGAACCGTCCGGGCCCGTCGGCACACCCCGGCGGGCACAGCGAGCACAGCGAGCACAGCGGGCACAGCGAGCACAGCGGGCACAGCGGGCACAGCGAGCACAGCGAAGGGAGCGCTCCGGTGAGCGGAGAGATCAACGTCGGGCGGCCGGACGTGTCACCGTCCCTGCCGTCGCACACGAAGGGTGTCGGGGAGGGCAACGCGTGCGGCAACTACAGCAAGCAACGCGGCCACCTGCCCGACGGGCGCTCGACGGCGGCACGGTCGACCGGCATCAACCCGCAGTTGCACGAACCGATCGCGCCGGACATGCCCAACCTCTCACCGGCCTGAGTGGAGACCGCCTCCGTGACCACACCCAGCCCCGCCGTCGCCGGTACGCCCGCCGCCGTGCCCGTGCTGCGCATCGCGATCGAATCGGCCGCGCCGGTCGACCTCGCGGCCGTACCCACGCTCCGGTTCCGTGCGCGCATCCACGCCGAGGGCTGCACCGCGATCCGGTCGCTGGCCCTGCACACCCAGATCCGCATCGCGGCCACCGCCCGGCGCTACGACGCGTC
>DASXOA010000068.1:0-4290 GCA_036494675.1 Rugosimonospora sp. | reverse complement strand
CACCCGCAACGGCTGGGCCCGCCGCAGAACGCCGGCACGGGACAGGTCAGCACGGTGACGTTCAACCCGAAGCAGCCTGTGCTCGCCGTCGCGGACTACGACGGCACCGTCCAACTGTGGAACGTCGCCGATCCGGCCCGGCCCCGGGTGTCGGCGACGCTGCAACGGGGCGACACGTCTCTCGCGCACGGGATCCACGGGGTGGCGTTCAGCGCCGACGGGACGCTGCTCGCCAGCGCCGGTGCCGACGACACGGTACGGCTGTGGAACGTGCGCGACCCGGCCCACCCGGTCGAGGTGACCACGCCGCTGGCCAGCCAGACCGGCGGCGTGCTCGCCGTGGCGTTCAGCCCGGACGGGCACACCCTCGCCACCGCGAACCAGGACCACACGGTACGGCTGTGGGACATCAGGAACCTGGCCCATCCGGTCCGGGTGGGACAGAAGCTGACCGGCCACACCAGCTTCGTGTACTCGGCGACGTTCAGTTCGGACGGGCACACGCTGGCCACCAGCGGCGACGACCACACGATCCGGCTGTGGGACGTGGGCGACCCGGCCCACCCGAGCGCGCTGGGCCAGCCGCTGATCGGGCACACCGCCGCGATCGACCAGGTGGTGTTCGGGCCGAACGGGGGGCTGCTCGCCAGTGCCGGCGACGACCACACCGTCCAGTTGACGGCGTTGGACGCCGGCCGGGCGACCCGGCGGATCTGCGCCGTCACCGGCGGCGCGCTCGGCCGCCCGCAGTGGCAGGAGTACATCCCGGAGTTGCCGTTCGACCCGCCCTGCCCGGGTGGCCCGCCGGAATAGCCGCGTCCGGTGCGGCGTTGACCGCGGGGTAAGTACCGGCAGGCAGTACCGGAAGGCATGGGGAGGCGCACCGTGGATCTGATGGCGGAGTACCGGCGAGCGGGCCTGTACCTGGAGGCCGGCGATCCCGCGGAGGCTGCCCGGATCCTGGAACAGGTCATCGAGGCGGAGCCGACGAACGCCGGTGTCCGGCTCCAACTGGCCCTGGCGTACTTCGGCTCGGCGCAACTGCGACGCGCCGAGACAGAACTGCGGACCCTCGTGGAACGGGACCCCAGCGACCATTTCGCCCATCACGTGCTGGGGCGGACCCTGGAGCGGCTGAGCCGCCCCGCCGAGGCGCTGCCACACCTGCGGATGGCCGTCGCCATGTCGCCGCTGCCCGACTACCGGGACGCGCTCACGCGGGTGACTGCCCGGGTGGGTACGGCGAACCGGCGGCTACCGGATGGCGCCGGGTGGTAGCACGGCGTGGACGCCGACCACCTGGTTGACGATCTGGGTCACCCGTAGATCGACGGCCACGCTCGCCAGCGCGATCGCGTCCCGTCGGGACACCCCGTGCAGCCTGCCGAGCAGCGTGAACATCGACTCCAGCGCCATGAACGTCGCATCCGTCTGGTTGTCGCCCAGCCCCATGGTCAGCCACCCCGCGGGCGTGTGCGCCACGGGTCCGGTGAGCACCAGGTCGTCGCGCAGCCCGAAGGTCAGTTCCACCCTGTCCATCGGGCACTCGATGGCCGTGCCGCCGACCTCCCCGTCGCCCTGCCGGGCGTGCCCGTCGCCGACGGAGAACAGCGCGTCCGGCACCGGTACCGGGAGGAACAGGGTGCTGCCGGCGACCAGTTCCTTGCAGTCGAGGTTGCCGCCGTGCACCCGGGGCGGGATCGTCGAGTGCTCACCGGGCTCGGCCGGGGGCATGCCCATCACCCCGAGGAACGGCGACAGCGCGACGGTGTGACCGTACTGGTTGCGCCCGGTCATGGCGGTCACGTCCAGGTCCCAGGTGTGCACCACGGCCCGGTCGCTCACGCCGTACCGCTCATTGAAGAAGGTCGGCCGGCCACCGGAGACGGTGGTGCCCCACGACGCGGGTACCACGGCGTCGATGCGCACCTCCAGCGCCATGCCCGGCCGGGCGCCCTCGACCGCGATCGGACCGATCAGCGCGTGCCCGTACCCGGGCCGGGACTGCGGCACCTTCGGCCGGTCCGCGTGCTCGCCCCCGGGAAACGGGCCGCTGGACCAGAACGCGTCGAGCGTGCGTACCCGTACCGAGTCGCCGGGCGCGACGGTGAGCACCGGCGGGTACTCCCGGGAGAAGTAGCCGCGCAGCGTCTGGTCGTCCGGTTCGATGCAGATCATGACGGCCATCGTCACACGCCCCCGGCTGTGGCGCACCGGGTGGGGGCCGGCGTCGCCGACTCCCACCCGGTGCGGGCCACCGTTCTCAGCCCACCGCTCTCTCAGGCGCCGCTCTCACGCGACCGCTCTCAGGGCGCCGCTCTCAGGCGACCGCCGACGCGTCCGGGGTGGACGTGTCCGGCGCGGGTGGCACCGTGGACGCGGCCCGGGCCGCCGGCCTCCGGGTCACCAGCGGCAGCGCTATCGCCACGAGGGCGACCACCCCGACCGTGGTGAACGCCGTCGTGTACACCTTGCCGTTGATCAGCCCCGCGACCAGCAGCGGCCCGACCACGCCACCGAGGCTCCAGCCGACCAGCATCAGCCCGTAGATGGCTCCGGCGTTGCGCAGCCCGAAGTGGTCCCCCGCGGTCGCCGGCATGGTGCCGAAACCGCCGCCGTAGCACAGGTAGATCAGCGCGCCCAGCACCGCGAACAGGGCCGGTGCGCTCGCGTGCGGCAGGATCAGGAAGCACACGCCCTGGATGAACAGCATCCCGACGAATACCCGCATCCGCCCGATGTGCTCCGACAGCCAGCCCCAGAAGATCCGGCCGCCGCCGTTGAACAGGCCCATGACGCCGGTGAACGTCGCCGCGGCGGCCGCGCTGTACCCGGCGACGTCCGTCGCGGCCGATGAGGCGACGGAGATCAGGCCGATGCCCGCGAACACGTTCAGCGTGAGGATGCCGGTCAGCAGGTACCACTGCCGGGTATGCAGCGCCTCGGACTGGGTGAAGTCCTGCGCCCCGGTAGCGGCGGTCGCCACCTTCGGCTGCCAGCCGGGCACCTGGTACCCCTCGGGCGGGTTGCGGAAGAACGACGCGCCGACCACCGCCAGGATCAGGTAGCCCACGCCCAGCCACAGGAACGACCGGGTCGGCACCTGGTGGTAGTGGTCGACCAGCCGCTGCGCGACCGGCGAGGTGACCACCGCGCCGAAGCCGAAGCCACCGACCGCGATGCCGGTGATGAGCCCGCGATGGTCCGGGAACCACTTCTGCAGCATCGCCACGGGCACGATGTACCCCAGGCCGAGGCCGAATCCGGCGATCACGCCGTACCCGCCGACGAGCAGCCACAGTTGGTCCTTGCCGCCGGACAGCCCGGCGAGCAGCACGCCGATCGCGTAGATGACGCCGCCTGCCAGCGCGACCATGCGCGGGCCGCGACGGTCCTGGAGCCGGCCGCCGAGGTAGCTGCCGATGAAAATCATGCCGATGGTTACCGAGAACGGCAGCGCGGCCTGCGATTTCGTCAGCGCGAACGCGTTGTCCTTCTGCAGCGCCTTGGAGAACACGCTCCACGCGTAGACCGCGCCGAGCGACAGTTGCAGCAGCACGCCGGCCGCTGCGAGCCACCAGCGGTACCGGGTCGGATTGGCGGAGACGGTGGCATGGGTCATCGGGACACCTCCGGAGCGGGATCGTTGGTCGACGCGGCGGGTCCGGCGGCCGGTTCGACCCGTACCACCGTGCGACGCCCGCCAATGGAAGATCTCCTCGCGTCTGTCCCCGGTCGCCCAGTGGTCGACTCAGTGCGCCCAGCGGCCCGAGTCAATGCGCCGTACCCGTTGCCGGTTGGGCCGCGTTCGCCTGGCGTACGAATGAGCTTTGATGGTCCCAGGATGGCGCTACTACCTTCTGTAGGGTTGACGGCAGGCGCCAGAATGGCCGGCCGACCTTCTGGTACAGCCGGACGGTCGAACGGACCAGCCGGCAGGTCGGGCGGACTGATCTTGCCGGCCGGTCGGGACGGGTACCGGACCGAACGTGTACTTGATCCAACACCGGGCCGGGGAGACCATGCGGGGGTGGCGCTGATCTTCTACGCCACGAAAGCCCTGCTGGCGAACGGTGCGGAAACTTGGTGACGCTAGTACTCCAGCCTGGGAACGTGATGTAGATGATGTTCGATGAAGGCTGGATGGGATTGGCGGGGGCTCAGGCTGCTTGGCGTCACAGGTCGGGGTCGGTCATGACGGTGGAGAAGTGGTAGTTGCCGGGGCCTACTGACCTGTCGAGGGTCCGCATGATGCGGGTGGGGTTGTCGTAGGGTCCTTGTTGGAAGTAG
>DASXOA010000067.1:0-19023 GCA_036494675.1 Rugosimonospora sp. | reverse complement strand
CCATCGCCCGGGTGGCGGGGCTCGGCTTCCTCGGGTTCGTGGTCGGTCCGGTGGTGATCGGCGGTACGGCGCAGGTGGTCGGCCTGCCCGTCGCGCTGGGGATCCCCGCCGTACTGGCGCTGGCCGTTGCCGCCGCGGCTCCGGCGCTGCGGCCGCGGCCGAGCTGAGAGGCTTTCCGGCGATGCGCCAGCAGTGGACGTGGACGCGATACCTGCTCATCGGCGGAGTGACCGGGCTGGGAGCCTGGGTCGGGCTGCTGCTATACCTATCTCAACTCCTGACCCGGGCCGGAGCGCGCGAGCCGATCGACGCGGCGCAGCGCGTCCGGCAGCCGGTACGGGCCGGCCATCGTCCGGACCTGCTCGGCGGCCTCGTCGCGATCCAGCCCGGCGGCCGTGACGTAGAGCGGACGGCTGGCGGTGCCGCGACGGACCGGTACCGCGTGGGTGGCGCCGCGGAACGCGGTCTTCGCGACCCCGATCACCGGAACACCGAACCGCGCGTGGGCATGCGCACCCAGTCCGGGCCGCCCCTGGGGATCGAGGTCGACGTAGCCGTCGACGATCAGCAGGTCGACCGGGCCGGCCACGGCCAGCACGGCGTCCAGCGCGGGCAGTTCGCGGGCGTAGAAGTGGCCGGGACGGTACTGTGCGACCTCGGCCAGCCGGGCAACGTGCTCACCGACGATCGTGGCGAACCGAGCGTCACCGGCGAGTACGGCGGCGGCCAGCGCCCCACCGTCCGGCGGGTAGTGCACGTCCACCGCCGCGTACCGTGCCGAGCCGGTGGTCAACGCTCGTTCCACGCG
The DNA here is from genome assembly GCA_036494675.1 of Rugosimonospora sp. Lineage (GTDB taxonomy): Bacteria > Actinomycetota > Actinomycetes > Mycobacteriales > Micromonosporaceae > Rugosimonospora. Next base: position 18,215 of record DASXOA010000067.1, on the reverse strand, counting down.
GCCACCGTGATGTCCTTTGTGGACAGCATCACGCGTTACCGCCGGGCGGCGACCGCCTCCACGTGACGCTCGCGCAGCCGGGTCCGGACCTGGTCGGGGCTGTACGCCCGGCGGCGCCGCTCGGCCCGGACGATCACCACACCGGTCGCTGCCACGCCGACGAAACTGGCCAGGCCGACTACCTTCCACCAACGCATGTGCCTAGGCTACTTGTCGTGTCCATCGGCCTTGACGAGGCGGTCGACCTGACCCGGACGGGCGACCTCTGGCTGTTCCGGGGTCACACCGTGCCCGACCGGGCCATCCAGGTCACCACCAACAGCCCGGTCAACCACGTCGGCATGGCGGTCGTTCTCGACGACCTTCCCCCGCTGATGTGGCACGCCGAGCTGGGCAGGTCGCTGCCCGACCTGTGGTCCGGCGGCCACCAGCGGGGCGTGCAACTGCACGACCTGCGCGACGCGGTGATCGTGTGGGCCACCCGGTACGGGCAGCGGGCCTGGCTGCGCCAGCTTGACCCGCCGGTCACCCGGGAGATCGAGGACGCCGTACTGCGTACGGTCGCCCGGCTGGACGGCACCCCGTTCCCGTCCACCGCCCGGCTGGCCGGGCGCTGGATCCGGGGCCGGCTGCCGAAGATCACCAAGGGGGAGACCGCCCTGGAGACCGCGTACTGTGCCGAGGTGGTCGCGGTCACCTACGAGGCGATGGGCCTGCTGCCGGCTGGCCGGCGGGCGAGCTGGTACGACCCGGGGCGGTTCTGGAGCGGCGACGAACTGGCCCTGACCGCGGGTGCCGAGCTCGGCGGCGAGATCACGGTGGACGTCCCGCGAGACGCGCTCGTCACCCGGCGGAAGAAATCCGGTCCCGGACCGGTTGAGTGATCTTGTGATCGACGTACCCCTTTCTGTCCTTGATCTTGCTCCGGTGTCCGCCACCGGATCCGCCGGTGAGGCCCTGCGGCACACCACGGCGCTCGCCGTGCGCGCCGAGCAGTTGGGCTACCGGCGGTTCTGGGTGGCCGAGCACCACAACATGCCGGCAATCGCCAGTTCGTCCCCGGCGGTCCTGATCGCGCACCTCGCGGCGGCGACCTCGACGATCCGGGTCGGGTCGGGCGGAGTGATGCTGCCCAACCACGCGCCGCTGGTGGTCGCCGAGCAGTTCGGCACGCTGGAGGCGCTGCATCCGGGCCGCGTCGATCTGGGTATCGGGCGGGCACCCGGCACCGACCAGGTCACCGCGCTGGCCCTGCGCCGCACCATGGAGGGCCTGTCCGCCGAGGCGTTCCCGCAGGAGCTGGCCGATCTGATCAGCTACTTCACGGGTGACGAGCCGCGGATGCGGATCACCGCGACCCCGGGCCTGGGCAACATGCCGGCGATCTGGCTGCTCGGATCGAGCGGGTTCAGCGCGCAACTGGCCGGCATCCTCGGCCTGCCGTTCAGCTTCGCCCACCACTTCAGCTCCGCGAACACGCTCCCGGCCCTGGCCCTGTACCGGCAGCACTTCCAGCCCTCCGAGTGGCTGGACAAGCCGTACGCGATGGTCGCGGTCAACGCCATCTGCGCGGATACCGACGAGCGGGCCGAGTACCTTGCCGGGCCGGCGATGCTGTCGTTCCTGCGGATGCGCACCGGTCGCCCGGAGCCGCTGGCCACCCCGGAGGAGGCCGCCCGGTACCCGTACACGGAGCCGGAACTGGCGGTGGCCCGGCAGCGGTTCGACGGGCAGGCACTGGGCTCCCCGGAGACGGTGAGCCGCCAGCTCACCGAGTTGCGCGAGCGCACCGGCGCCGATGAGTTGATGTTGACCTCGATGGTCTATGACGTCGAGGACCGGATCCGCTCGTTCGAGCTGGTCGCGGAGCTGGCCGCCCCCTCGTCGTGACGGCATCCGGCGCGGCGCCGGGTCGTCGACGCGGCGCCGCGGGTGCCTTGGGCGCCGTCGGGGTGAACCGTGGCGCGGGTCGGGCTGGGGGAGCGGCCGACATTCCGTTAGGGTGCGCGTAACGGGCCGATCGTGCGCATGCCTGTGGGGGGTGCCGTGGGAAGGTTGGCTTCCGCGTTCCAGCGCGCCGTGGAGTCACACTGGCACGCGCTGGCTCACCTGGAGACCGCGCGATCGGCCACCGCGGCGGAGGCCGCGCGATCGGTCGCCGCGGCGGAGGCCGCGCGATCGGTCGCCGCGTCGAGCCCCGACTCCGCGCCGCCGGCCGCCACCGTGCCCGCCTCCAATCCCGCCGGTGCCAATCCGGGGCCAGCCGGCGCCGCCAATCCAGGCCCCGCCTCGCTCGCACTGCGGGAACTGGTCGAGCAGCTCGCCGGTACGGCCCGGGCGCTGGCCCCCGGCTGGCTCGGCGAGGAGTTGACCGGCGCGCTGGACGCCCCGTTCGGCGGTCTGTCCACTCTGGACGATCCGGTACCGGTCCGGATCGGCGAGGCCCGGGTCCGGGGTGCCGGCGCGTTCCCGGCCCTGGTGCCGATCCTGGGCGGTGCCCACCTCGTACTCGACGCCGATGCCCGCGACCCGTGGGTGGCCGGGTTGCTGCGCAGCCTGGTGCTCCGGCTGGTGGCCGCGGCCCCGGCCGGCTCCCTGCGCGTACTGGTAAGCGACCAGGCCGCGCTCGGCGGGACCCTCCTGCCGCTGCGCGACCTCGTCGAGGCCGGCGTGATGGGCACCCCGGCCGCGTCGGAGGAGCAGGCGCGGCGGGTCCTGGACGAGGCCGGGGCGCACGCCCAGCGGTCCCTCGCCGGGGCGGACCGGGCCGGCGGCGACGGTACGTGGCTGCTGGTCGTCGCGTGCTCGGTCCCGGACGGGCGGGCCGAACTCGCCCGGCTCGCCGCGCTGACCCATGCCGCTGCGGCGGCCCGGGTCTGCCTGATCGCGGCCGGCTGGCCGGAACCCACCGGGGGCGTGGCCGGTCCCGCCCTCGGCGCCGTGACCCGGGTGCGCATCGAGGGCGCCTGGGCCAGGATCGGCGATCCGCCCGGGTCGCCGTTCGGTGCCGACGGGCGTGGCCTGGCGGCACCGGTCACCGTGGACACCGGGGTACCGGCCGGGCTGGTGGCCACCGTCGCCGCCACGGTCGGGGAGTCGCTGCGCAGGCGGTCCGCACTGACCTTCGCCGAGCTGATCCCGCCGGAACTGTGGGGCGAGTCGTCGGTCGACGGGCTGCGTACCGTCGTCGGGCGCACCGGGCCGGCCCCGGTCGAACTGGCCTTCGACGACGCCACGCCGCACTGGCTGATCGGCGGGCGCACCGGCGCCGGCAAGACGGTCCTCCTCCTCGACGTCCTGTACGGGCTGGCGGCCCGGTATTCTCCCGACGAACTCGCGCTGTACCTGCTGGACTTCAAGGAAGGCATCAGCTTCACCGAGTTCACCCCGACCGCACGCGACCCCTCGTTCATCCCGCACGCCCGGGCCGTGGGCATCGAGTCCGACCGGGAGTACGGCGTCGCCGTGCTCCGCGAACTGCGCAGGGAACTGAACCGGCGGGCGGCGGTCCTCAAGAGCAACGCGGCGACCACGCTGGCGGAGGTGCGCCGTGCCGGGCAGGACATCGCGATGCCCCGGATCGTCGCGGTCGTCGACGAGTTCCAGGTGCTGTTCGAGCGCAACGACCGGCTGGCCGGGGAGGCCACCGCGCTGCTGGAGGAGTTGGCGCGCAAGGGCCGCTCGTACGGCATCCACCTGGTACTCGCGTCGCAGACCGTCTCCGGCGTCGAGGCGCTGTACGGCAAGAGCGACTCCATCTTCGGCCAGTTCCCGCTGCGGATCGCCCTGCCCGGTGGCTCCGGCGTGCTGGACACGCTCAACCCCGCCGCCGACGGGTTGGCGCTGGGCAGCGCGATCGTCAACAACGCCGGCGGGCTGGCCGGTGCCGACGTGACGGTACGGTTCCCGGACGCGCACGCCGACCGGGTCGGGGTCGCCGAGGTACGCCACCGGATCTTCGAGCAGCGCGCCCCGGGTGCGGCGCCGCCGGCCGTGTTCGCCGGGTACGCGACCCGGCACGTCGAGGACGACCCGACCTTCCAGCGCCTGGCACCCGGCAAGCGCCGGCCGATCGCGCTCGTCGGCCGGGTGCTGGACGTGCCGCAGAGCACCGGATTCTTCGCGCTGGACGCCACGCCAGGACGCCACCTGGCCGTCGTCGGCACCTCGGCGCTTGGCGCGGACGTGCTGCACGCCGCGACGCTGAGCATCGCCCGCCAGCACACCCCCGACGCCGCCCGGTTCCTGGTCGCCCCGCTGGTCGCCGGCGCCGACGAGGTGGCCGACGAGACCATGCGCGAGCTGCGGGCGGCCGGTCACACCGTCACCGTTCTGGACGCTGCGGGGCTGCGCGACGAGTTGCACAAGCTCGCCGCGCCGGCCGGTGCCGCCGAGCACGGCCGCACGTACCTGGTGGTGTTCGGCGTCGACGCGGCGAGCGGGGTGCTGGGCAGCCGCGATCCCAACCTGTTCCACAGTGGACACGACGACCTGCGGACCGTGCTGCGCGCCGGCCCGGCCGGTGGGGTGCACCTGCTCGGGTGGTGGCGGGGGCTGCGCCGGCTGTCCGACGACATCGGCGGCACCGGCAACCGGGAAGACGTCTCCTGCCTGGTCGCGCTCAATGTGCCCGGCACGGAGCTCGGCCTGTACCTGGGCGAGATCGACCTCGCCTACCAGCCGCGGCCGAACCGGGCTCTGCTGGTCGACCGCGACGAGCAGCGGATCAGCCTGCTGGTGCCGTTCGTGCGGCCCGGCCGGGTGGTCGAGGAGGCTTGAGCCGGTGACGTGGAACCAGTACGCGCGGTTGGCCCGCCAGCTCGACGAGCTGTACCGGGACGACGAGCGCCACGCCGCCGGCCAGGCCGCGGCACGGGACGCGGTCGCCGCCGGGGTCGGCCAACTCGACGCGCGGCTGCCCATGCAGCGCCAGCGGCTGGAGCAGTTGGGTGGCCTCCTCGGCCAGCCGCTTCCCGCGCCCGGGCACCTCGGCCCGACCCCGGTCACCGATCCGGCGCAGGCGCTCCAGCTCGCCCGGCAGCACACCGATCTGGCCGACGCGCACGCGGCCGAGGCCGAACGGCTGGCGCAGCAGCCCCCGCTGCTGCCCAACGCGTCGACCCCGGCCCGCAATCTGCTGGTGTACGCGTGCTGCGCGTTTCTCGCCGTCGTGGCCCAGTACGCGCTCCTCGTCGTCTCACAGGTCGGACATCTGGGCACGTGGGTGCTGCTGTCCTGGATCTGTGCGGGTTTCCCGATCCTGGCCTGGGCCGGTGGCTACTTCGCCATCGGTGCGTGGGGCCGGCCGGCGGCCGGCGACGGGGCCGTGCAACGCAGTCCCCGTCTCGGGTTCGCCGTCTGTTTCCTGGCCATGCCGGCGGCTTTCTGCGCGTTCAAGGTTGTCACTGCTGTGCTGTGACTCCCGCGGGTACCTTGTCCAGGAACCCGTAGACACTGCGGATGCGTCCGTCCTCGGCCAGTACCGCGACGTCGAAGCCCTCCACCACCGAGTCGCCGCCGCCCGCCGGCACCAGTTGCCAGCCGAAGCGTGCGGTGTTGTGGTGCGCGTCCACCGGCCCGAGCGGTGCGAAGACCAGTCCGGGGAACTGCGCCTGGGCCGCGCCGATGAACGCGTCGATGCCGTCGTGCCCGTCGACCGCGGCGAGCGGATCGGTGTAGCTGCCGTTTTCGGCCCACACGCCGGTGATTGCCGCGCGCCGGACCGAGGCGTCCGGTTCGTTCCAGATCGCTAGATAGCGGCCCACAAGTTCGTTGACGTCACTCACGTCGGCTCTCCTTCGGTAGCGGTGCGCTCGGGCCGTCCCGGCCCCCAACACGAGCAATGCTGCACCGACCACGGTGGACTGTCGATGACGTCACAGGTAAAGGCAGACGGCCAGACTCCTTGCCAGATAAGGCTCGGCGAACCTGTCAAAACCCGATTTAGCGCTACCGGCCTGTCTAACCTCGGTGAGGGGGAACGCGACGGGGGGCGACGGGATGCGACGTCGGTGGCGGCGGGTACTGCTCGGGGTGCTGGCCGGGCTGCTCGTGGTGGCGACCGGCGCGGCCACCGGCGTGTGGGCGTACGGGCGTGCGCTCAACTCCGACCTCAAGCGCACCGACGCGTTCAACGGTCTGTCGCTGGACGGCCGGCCGCCGGTGCGGGTCGCGGGTGCGATGAACGTGTTGCTTCTGGGCAGCGACTCCCGCAACCCGGACAACACCGCCGACTCGCGCAGCGACACGATGATGCTGATGCATCTGGACGCGGACCATGGCCACGCGTACGTCATCTCCATTCCCCGGGACAGTTGGGTGCAGATACCCGAGGCTCCGGACGGGCAGCACGGCGCCGCGATGGCGAAGATCAACTCCGCGTACGCGTGGGGCGGCGTACCGCTGGCGGTGCAGACCGTCGAACAGTTCACCCAGGTACGGGTCGACCACGTCGTGCTCATCGACTTCGCCGGGTTCCAGCAGATCGTCGACGCCGTCGGGGGAGTGGACATGACCGTGGACCAGACGGTCACCTCGGTCTTCCCGCCGTACCGCGTGTTCAGGCAGGGCCGGCGGCACTTCGACGGTACGCAGGCGCTGGACTACGTGCGCCAGCGCTACCAGTACTCCGACGGGGACTTCGCCCGGCAGCGGCACCAGCAGCAGTTGATGAACGCGGTAATGGACAAGGCGGCCACCGCGGGCATGCTGTCGGATCCCAGTAAACTCAACACGTTCCTGCACTCGGTGACCCACGCGATGACCGTCGACCGCAACTTCGATCTGCTCAGCGTCGCGGTCGCGCTGCACAACCTGCGCAGCAGTGACGTGACGTTCCTGACCAGCCCGACACTCGGCGGCGGGACGGAGGACGACGAGGACGTGGTGTACCCCGACGACAGCAAGGCGACGGCGCTGTACCAGGCGGTGCAGAACGACCGGGTGGCGCGGTACCTGAACGGCCACGCCGATCCGAGCCCGACGCCGAGCCCGACGCCGACCCCGAACGACTGACGCACCTCACCCGGCCTCACCCACGCCGGACGACACCACCCCGGCCGCGATCGAAGCCGCCGCAGTCGGAACCGGCACGGCGGGCCGGACCGTTTCCGGTCCAGCCCGCCGCATCATTCCCTGCCGGGTGTCGTGCCGTGTCTGCCCTGCGCGTCACGGCTCCGAGCGGTGCACCTCGCCCCGCCAGGAACCGGTGGCCGAGCCCCGGTCCTCGATGAACGCGCGGAAGCGGTCCAGGTCGCCCTTGACCCGACGCTTGATCATGCCGGCCTTGTCGCCGACGCTCTCCGCCATCCCCTCGGGAGTGAGCTCCATCTGCGCGGTCACCCGCGTGTGGTCCGCGTCGAGGCGGTGGAACGTCACCACGCCGGCCTGGCGCGGTCCCGCCGTCGACGACCACGCCACCCGCTCGTCCGGGAGTTGCTCGGTGATCCGGGCGTCGAACTCGCGGGTCACCCCGGCCATCTTCACCCGCCAATGGGTCATCTGGTCGTCCACCTGCTGGACCTCCTCGACGTCCTCCATGAAGTGCGGGAAGTCCTCGAACTGGGTCCACTGGTCGTACGCGGTCCGGACCGGTACCGCCACGTCGACCGACTCGGTCACGCTGCTCATGACGACTCCTTTCGGTCTCATCGATATGCGTACCCGGCGGTCTCATGACCAAACCCGGTGTGTGACCGCCGCCGGGTGGGGTAGCTCGATGGCATGGACGAGATCGAGGCCCTGCACGCGGCCCGGAGCGCGGCGCGGGCCGGCGAGATGGCCGCTGCCCAACTGGTCGAGTTCGCGGAACGGATGTCGGTCGCGGCCGAACCGGCCGAACTGGCCGAATACGACATGTTGATCGCCCGCGAGGAGTCGGTGCGCTCGGCGCGCAGCGATGCGTTCGCCGAGCTGGGTTTCGCGGTGCCGAGCGTGGAGGGCGGTTAGCGGGTGCCCGACATCACCGTGGTGGTCACCGCTCGGGATCGGCCCGAATGGCTGCGCCGCTGCCTGACCGCGCTCGCGGAGCTGCACACCCGGCCGGCCGTGGTGGTCGTGGACCACAGCTCGCAGGACAAGACCGCCCGCATGGTTTCGCGGGACTTCCCGCAGGTACGGCTGCTGCGCAGGCAGCCGACCAACATTCCCGAGGCGCGTAATGCCGGGGTGGCGGCATCGGCCACCCCGTTCGTCGCGCTCGCCGAGGTGGACTCCGGCTGGGCCGAAGGCGCGCTGGAGAAGGGGGTGGAGCTGATGCGCGAGTACGACCGGCTGGCGGTGATCGCCGCCCGTACGCTGACCGGCAAGCAGCGCAAGCCGGACCCGATCACCAAGTCTATGGCCGGCGCGAGCGAGGGCAAGGAGACCGACCTGCCGGGCCCGTCCATCCAGGTCTTCCGGGCCTCCTCGGCGATCCTGCGCCGGGAGGCGTTCCTAGAGGTCGGCGGCTTCGACCCGGCCGCGTCGCCGACCGGACCGACCCGGCGTCTCGTGCTGGACCTTGAGCGGGCCGGGTGGGGCCTGGCCTACGTCCCCGACGTCGTGGCGTTCGCCGAGCGGCCCCAGCATCCCGCGCGCCGCCCGAAGGAAGTCGTGCTGCGCCGCAAGTACGAGGTCAAGCGTGGGTCCGTCGAGAAACCGAGGAGCCTCTGAGCGGCCCGGTTGCGGTGGTCAGGCCCGGTTGCCGTGCGGGATCGGGGCCGCGGCCGGGACCGGGGCCGGCAGCGGCGCCAGGTGCACGACCTTCACCGTGGTGAACTCGTCGAGCAACTCCGGCCCGTACCCGAAACCCGCGCCGCTGGCCCGCCGTGGCTGAGCCGCCCCGCCGGGCGCACCGCCGAACACATCGTTGATTTTGACGGTACCGACGGCCAGCTCCCGCCATGCCTGCTGCGCATGCGCCACCGACCCGGTCAGCACCGTGGCCGCCAGGCCGTAGTCGCCGTCGTTGGCCTGCCGCAGCGCGTCGGCGAAGGAGCCGACCGTGACGACCGGCGCGACCGGCCCGAACGTCTCCTCGCGCAGCACCGCCATCCGCTCGTCGCAGCCGGCCAGTACCGTCGGCGGGTAGAACGCACCCGGCCCGTCCGGCAGCTCGCCGCCGCAGCGGGGCTGGGCGCCGGCCGCGACCGCCTCGCGCACCTGGGCGTGGACCAGGTCCCGCAGCTCCCGGTCGACCAGCGGCCCGAGCTGGGTGTCCGGGTCCCATCCCGGGCCCACCCGGATCTGCTCGGCGCGTTTGGTCAGCTCGTCGAGGAAGTCCCCGGCGATCCGCTCGTGGACGTAGATCCGCTCGACCGCGACGCACAACTGCCCGGCGTTGGCGAACGCGCCGATCGCGGCCTGTTCCGCGGCCCAGGCCGGGTCCACGTCCGCGTCGACGATCAGCGGGTCCTTGCCGCCGTTCTCGCGCAGCACGGCGGCTCCGCTCACGGCGGCGGCCCGGGCGATGCGCCGGCCGGTGGCGCTGGAGCCGACGTGGGCGATCACGTCGAGCGGCTGCTCGGCCAGCAGCGCGCCGACCGCCGGCCCGCCGCACAGCGTGGCGAACACCCCGGGCGGCAGCGCGCCGGCGATGATCCGGCCGAGCAGCCAGCCGGTACCCGGGGTGCGTTCGCTCGGCTTGTAGACGACCGGGTTGCCGGTGACCAGGGCGGCGCCGATGAGGCCGCAGGAGACCGCGACCGGATCGTTCCACGGGGTGATCACGGCGGCGACGCCGCGCGGCTCGTACGCCATCAGGTCGGTGGCGTCCCAGTCGCCGGCCAGCGAGTGGCCCCGGTGCAGCGGCCCCAACTCGGCGTACTGGCGCAGGGTGCCGATCCCGGCGGCGACCCCGGCCTGGGCCTCGGCCACCGGCCGGCCCATCTCCCGGGTGGTCAGCCAGGCCAGGTCCTCGATGCGCTCCTCGACGGCCCGGGCCACGTCGTGCAGCGCGGCGGCCCGGGCGGACGGCGAGGTGCGCGCCCAGCCGGGTGCCGCGGCGTGCGCGGCCCGGACCGCCTCGACGACGCCTGCTGGCGGCGTGACCGGGATCCGGCCGACCGGTGAGCCGTCCGCCGGGTCCGTCTTGACGATCCATTCGTCGGCCGGGGTCGCCGTCCACTCATCGCCCAGTACGCGTTCGATGTCCCGCATGTCCGGTCCCATCAACAGATCATCAGGTCGTCGGTCTCCGCGCTGTCGCGCAGCCAGCGCACCGCCGTGGAGGTCGGCAGTTCCGGCGGGGGCGGCAGGTCGTACGGGTGCGCCTTGAGCACCCGGCTGGCGTGCCGGGCCGACACCGTGCCGTACGGGTACGCCCGCGCCGTGGCGGTGTCGACCCGACCCTGCCGGGTGGCGAACCGCGCCACCGCCTCGAACTGGGCCAGGCTGGCCAGGGTCGGCGCGTTGGTCCCGGGCGGCTCGATGAGCACCTCGATCTGGCTGAACGGCTCGCTGCCGGCCAGCCACCAGGCGGTCTCGGCCACGGTGTGGTGCCTCGGCCCCGGCAGCCAGAACGGCACCAGCCCGGCGCGGATCACCTGGGCCGGGTCGATCAGCCGGCCGCACTCGATCACCAGCCGGTTGCCGGTCTTGCCGGCCGAGCGCATCCACCGCCGGTACACGTCGGCGACGGCGGCGGACAGCGCCTCCGGCCGGCCGAACATGATGCGCTGCAACGGGTTACCCCGGTCGGTGGCGAAGACCCGCAGCGCCTCGGCGAACCCGCCGCTGACGCCGTACGCGGTCTCCCCGTGCACCCAGGTGCCCGGCAGGCAGGGCAGGTCGTCTTCGGGGCCGCCGTACTGGAAACCGAAGCGGCCCGGCCCGATCAGCGCGGGTGCGGTGCTGGTGTCGCGTACCAGCAGGACCGCGGCGCCGGGGAGCAGTTGCCCGGTCAGGAACTCCTGGTACGCGGCGGGCAGCGTGCGCCAGCGCAGGAACAGCGTGATCGTGCCGGGGGCCGTGGTCGCCGGGTCGTGCACCTGCCGCACCGACAGTTCGGGGTTGCTGGACAGCACCGCCTCGGCCACGGCCGAGCCGCCGGCCAGCAGGGCGGGTACGCCACCGTCGGCCGGGTCCGGCGCCTGGACGGTCACGTCGAACGCGGCCGGCAGCCACGGCACCCGCAGCGCCACGGCGAGGTGTGCCGCCGCGCCGTGCGGGGAGCCGACCACCACGGCCGGGAACCGCTCCCGCGGGTACTGGCCGGTGGCGAACTCGGCGATCGCGTCGGCGTCGATGAGCCCGGTATCGGTCGGGAGCAGCGCGGCGCGCTCCTCCCGTGGCGCGGCCAGGCCGGCGGCGATGCGCCGCAGCATCGAGCCCCCCGGCGGCGTGGGACGCTCCTCGCCGCTCAGTGCCCGGGCGGTGGCCAGCACCAGCGAGCCCACCTGACCGTACGGGCCGAGCGCCTGCTCGGCCGGCAGGGGCCGGGTACCGGCGGCCCGCGCACGCGCCGTGGGTACCGACTCGTCGCCGGAGAACGTCACCATGTGCTACCTACGATTCGAGGTCCTGGGCCGCGCGCACCTCACGCTGCTTGGCGTCGCGGGCGAGGTCGGCGAGGTACTGGCCGTACTTGACTTCGAAGGCCGGGCGCTCGGAGCGGATGCGGGGCAGCCGGTCGAAGTTGCGCAGCGGCGGCGGGCAGGAGGTGGCCCACTCCAGGGAGTTGCCGAAGCCCCAGGGGTCGTCGACGGTCACCAGCCGGCCGAACTTGTAGGACTTGTAGACGTTCCAGAAGAAGACGAGGGTCGACGCGCCGAGGATGAACGCCCCGATGCTGGAGACCGTGTTGAGCGTGGTGAAGCCGTCGGTGGGCAGATAGTCGGCGTACCGGCGGGGCATGCCCTCGGCGCCGAGCCAGTGCTGCACCAGGAACGTGGTGTGGAAGCCGACGAACGTGAGCCAGAAGTGCAGCTTGCCCACCCGGTCATCGAGCAACCGGCCGGTCATCTTCGGGAACCAGAAGTACATCCCCGCGTAGACGGCGAACACGATCGTGCCGAACAGCACGTAGTGGAAGTGCGCCACCACGAAGTAGGTGTCCGACACGTGCCAGTCCACCGGCGGCGAGGCCAGCAGCACCCCGGACAGGCCGCCGAGCAGGAAGGTGACCAGGAATCCGAGCGCGAACAGCATCGGCGTCTCGAACGTCACCTGCCCCTTCCACATGCTGCCGATCCAGTTGAAGAACTTGATGCCGGTGGGGATCGCGATCAGGTACGACAGGAACGAGAAGAACGGCAGCAGCACCTGGCCGGTGGCGAACATGTGGTGCGCCCACACCGTCATCGACAGCACGCCGATCCCGATGATCGCCGCGACCATGCCCTTGTAGCCGAACAGCGCCTTGCGGCTGAAGGCGGGAATGACCTCGGAGATCATGCCGAAGAACGGCAGCGCGATGATGTAGACCTCCGGATGGCCGAAGAACCAGAACAGGTGCTGCCACAACAGCGGCCCGCCGGTGGAGGCGTCGTACACGTGCGCGCCGAGGATCCGGTCGGCCATCGCGGCCAGCAGGGTGGCGGCCAGGATCGGGAAGGCCATCAGGATCAGGATCGCGGTGATCAGGATGGTCCAGGTGAACAGCGGCATCCGGAACATGGTCATGCCGGGGGCGCGCAGGGTCACGATCGTCGTGACCATGTTGACGGCGCCGAGGATGGTACCCAGGCCGGAGATCACCAGGCCGACGAACCACATGTTGCCGCCGGCGCCCGGCGTGTTCTGTCCGTTGGCCAGCGGCTGGTACGCGGTCCAGCCGAAGTCGGCGGCGCCGTTCGGGGTCAGGAACCCGGCCACGACCAGGGCGCCGCCGAACAGGTACAGCCAGTAGGCGAACGAGTTGAGCCGGGGGAAGGCGACGTCCGGGGCGCCGAGTTGCAGCGGCACGATGAAGTTGGCGAACGCGAACAGGATCGGCGTGGCGAACAGCAGCAGCATGATGGTGCCGTGCTCGGTGACCAACTGGTTGTACTGCTCCAGCGACAGGTACTGGAGACCGGGGCGGGCCAGTTCGCCGCGCATGAGCATGGCCATCAGGCCACCGAGGGCGTAGAAGCCGAACGCCGTGGTCAGGTACAGCAGGCCGATCTGCTTCGCGTCGGTGGTTCGCAGCAGCCGCGCGATCGCGGAGCCCTTGATCTGCCGGTGCACCGGACCCGGGTACGGCAGGATCGGTGCGGGACGCAGCTCGGACGGCCGCATCTGTTTCTCGATCGTGGTGGCGCCGCCGCCGATCGCCGTCTTGAACCGCTCGCGCTCGTCGCCGGCCAGTTCCGTGGCGGCGGCCTCGGACGCGGGGTAATCACCTCGGCGGTATTCGCCGGGGTCGGGTACCCGGATCGGACGACCACCGGGATCCTCGGGCGGGAGATCTCCGGGCGGTTGGTCCTCATCTGTCATGACTTCGCCCGCTACCCGTCGTGGTCGTCACTAAACGGTGCGGGGCCGGCTTTTTCCCCTCGGCCCGGCATGTCTCGCCGAAGCCGGGGTAAGGCGGCCACGTGGAGCGAGAAACGATCGCGGAACTGGCCGCTCGCTGGTCGGGTCGGCGGGTGCTGGTCCTGGGCGACGCGCTGCTCGACGGCTGGCTGACCGGCACCCCGGACCGGCTCTGCCGGGAGGCGCCGGTCAGCGTCGTGGAGCTTTCGGACAGCCGGTACGAGCCGGGTGGCGCCGCGAACACCGCGACCAACCTGGCCGCGCTGGGCGCGCGGGTCGAGTTGGTCGCCGCGACCGGTGGTGACGAGACGGCCCACCTGCTGAGCCAGCGGCTGTCCGACGGCGGCGTGAGCAGCCGGCTGATCCCGGTGGAAGGCCGCCGTACCGTCACCAAACGCCGGCTGGTCGCCGGGGAGCAGATCGTCGCCCGGTTCGACGAGGGCGACATCGGTCCGCTGCCGGCCGAGCACGCCGCCGTGCTGCTCGGCGAGGTGGGCGCGGCTCTGGACGAGGGGCCGGAGTGCGTGATCGTCTGCGACTACGGCACCGGTACCCTGCCCGACGACCTGATCGACCTGCTCTGCCGGCGGCGGGACCGGCTGCGCCTGCTCGCCGTGGACGCGCACGACCTGCGGCGCTGGTCCCGGACCCGGCCGGACGTGGTGACGCCCAACGTCGACGAGGCGGCCCAACTGCTGGGCGTGCAGGCGCCGGTACGGGGGCGCATCGACTGGGCGACCGAGCAGTTGCCGGCGATCCGGGAGGCGGCCGGCGCGGGCTCGGTCGCGCTGACCCTGGACGTCGACGGCTCGCTGGTACTCGACGGGGCCGGCGCTCTGTACCGCACCGCCACCAACCCGGGCCCGGCCGCGCACAGCGCCGGGGCCGGCGACAGTTACCTCGCCGGATTCCTGCTCGCCATGCTGGCCGGGGCGGGGCCGGCGGTGGCCGCGCAGATCGCCCAGGGTGCCGCCGGGTCGGCGCTGGCCGAGCCGGGTACCTCGGTGTGCGGGGTCGACGTGCTGCTCGACTGGATGGCTCCACTACCGCCCGCCCCGATGGACATCACCGGGCTGACCCGGATGGTCTCCCAGGCCCGAGAGCTCGGCGCCCGGATCGTGTTCACCAACGGCTGCTTCGACGTGCTGCACCGCGGCCACATCGGATACTTGGTGCAGGCCCGGCAACTCGGCGAGGTGCTGATCGTGGCGGTCAACTCCGACGAGTCGGTACGGCGGCTGAAGGGTCCCGGCCGCCCGGTGAACCCGCAGGAGGACCGGGCCGGCGTGCTCGCCGCGCTCGGTTGCGTCGACCATGTGATCATCTTTGACGACGACAGCCCGACGGACCTTCTGGAGGCGATCCGCCCGGACGTGTACGTCAAGGGCGGCGACTACACGCCGGAGCTGATCCCCGAGGCGGAGCTGGTGTACGCGCTGGGCGGCGAGGTGCAGACCCTGGCGTACCTGCCGGACAGGTCGACCTCGGCGATCATCGAGCGGATCCGCGGCCGGGAGGCGGCACCGGTGGGCGCCGCCGCTTCCCCGAGCGCGGCCCGGTCGCGCCGTGCCCGGTCCGGCGCGCCGGACGCTGGGGCTCGGTCCGGCGTCGCGCCGGACTCTGGCGGTCGGTCCGGCATCGCGCCGGATGTTGATGCGGGGCTCGACATCGTGCCGGACGGTGGCTCAGCCGACGGCAGTTCACCGGACGGCAGCGCATCCGACAGCCGCTCAGCCGGTGCCGGTGCGCCGGCCGCCGCGGCCGAGTTGGTCACCCGGACCGAGCCCGCGGGCTCCGGCGGCGGCCGCCCGTGACCGAGCCCGACGTGGCGCGCATCGCTGTACTGCGCGCCAACGCGCTCGGAGATTTCCTGTTCACCCTTCCCGCGCTGGATTCGCTGCGGGCCGCGTACCCGGACGCCGAGATCACCCTGCTCGGCGCGCCCTGGCACGCCCGCTTCCTGGCCGGCCGGCCGGGTCCGGTGGACCGGGTCGAGGTCGTGCCGCCGGTGCCGGGCATCCGCAGCGCCGATGCCGGCGAGCGGCCCCCGTCGCTCGTGGAGTTCCAGGAGCGGGCCCGGGCCCGCGGCTACGACCTGGCCGTGCAGGTGCACGGGGGCGGGCGCAACTCCAACCCGTTCGTCCTCGGGCTAGGTGCCCGGATGACGGTCGGGCTGCGGGCGCAGGACGCGCCGCCGCTGGACCGCTGGGTCCGGTACGTCTACTACCAGCCGGAGGTGTTCCGGTACCTGGAGGTCGTCGGCCTGGTCGGTGCGCCGCCGGTCACCTGGCGGCCCCGGATCGAGCTGACCGAGCAGGACCTGATGGAGGCGAAGACGGCGGCCGGCGAGCCGGCCGGGCCGCGCGTCGCGCTGCACCCGGGCGCCAGCGACACCCGGCGGCGCTGGCCGGCCGGCCGGTTCAGCGAGGTCGGCGACGCCCTCGCGGGCGCGGGCGCGGAGGTGGTGGTCACCGGTACCCCGCCGGAGCGCGAGGTGGTCGAGGAGGTCGTCGCCGGGATGCGCCGCCCGGCGCGGGCGCTGGTCGGCGGGCTCTCGCTGGGCGGGTTGGCCGCGCTGTACGCCGGCTGTGCGGTGGTGGTCTCCAACGACACCGGTCCGCTGCACCTCGCCGGCGCGGTCGGTGCCCCGACGGTCGGCATCTACTGGGTCGGCAACGTGATCAACTGTGCCCCGACGGAACGCGCCCGGCACCTGCCGATGATCTCCTGGACCATCCACTGCCCGGAGTGCGGGCAGGACTGCACCCGGGACCTGTACCCGGCCCGCGACGGCGGGACGCCCTGCGACCACCGGACGTCGTTCGTCGCCGACGTACCGGCGGTCGAGGTCTGCGACGCGGCCCTGGAACTGCTCGCCCCCCGCCGCGCCGGTCGGTCGTAGGCGCCGGTCGTAGCGGGCTCAGCCGTAGCGGGCTCAGCCGTAAGGGGCTCAGTCGTAGGGCGCGACGACATCGAAGCACTCGATGTCGCGGGCGTCCACGGTCGTCGGAGTCTCCAGGTGGAACGCGCCGCTGGGTACGATCCCGGCGCCGCCGTACCGGTCCATCACCCGCAGTTGCACCAGCACGTCCTCGCCGCTGTGCTCGACCGGTACCCGGGGCCAGAAGTCGTACCCGCCGACGTCGACGAGCTTGGCCCGGTCGTACAGCGCGCACGCCCCCACCCAGGCGATCCGGTACGCCCGCCACTCGTCCGGCCGCAGCGCCAGCCGCTGCTCGACGTGCAGCAGGTTCGCCGCCGTGTGCACGCTGGCCCGGCTCCACTCCGGCCCGCGCGGATCGATCCGCTCCGGGTGCGGCGGCGCCGACCACTCCCGGTACGTCCGCTCCTGATCCGGCCGATGATCGTCCATATAGGACAGTCCGTGCGGTGCGTTCCCGACCAGGCCGCAACCCAGCCTCCGGATCGCGTCGAGCAGCCGGCGCACCGCCCCCGGCTCCAGCCACACGTCGTCGTCGAGGAACAGCACGTACCGGGCCGCCGAGGCGGTCAGCAGATGCCCCCGGTTCTCGGCCACCCCCCGGAGCGGCAGGTGAGCGCTGAGCAGAACCGGGTGCCCGCGGTGGCGCAGCACCCGCACCATCCCGGCAACGGCCGCGTGGCGCCAGGCCGGCTCGCCGTCGGACTGGTCGCTGACCGCGATCCCGAAGCCCCCGGCCGGCCCGTCCACATCCTGGGCGGCCAGCCCGGCCAGCGTGGCGGCCAGTTCGGTGGCCCGGTTGCGGGTCGGTACCAGCACGTCGAGCTCACGCCCGGCCCGGAAGGACGCCGGGTCGCCGGGATCGAGGGAGCGGAACATGCCCTCGCGCTACCCGAATCGGGGCGGGCCAACCGGCATGATTCCCGGCGCAACGGGTAGCACAGGGCGCATGGCCACCAGCCCGGACACCCGCAGTCAGGACATCATCGACCGGGTGAATGCCGCCCAGACCGGGGTGCCGGCGTGGCAGGCCGTGTGCGCGGTGCTGGAGACGCTGGGGGAGGTCCTGCCGTACGGTACCGCCGCGTACCTGGCCGCCAGCCTGCCCGACGCGATGGGCGCCGAGGTGGGCCGGCACTTCCCGGCGGACTCGTCGGTCGGCCAGATCGACCGCGCCGACTTCGTGGCGGCCGTGGCGCGCCGCTGCGGCTGCGGGGCGGACGGGGCGGAGCGCGCCATCCGCGCCGTCACGGAGGCCATCTCTGCCACCGTGCCGTTCGGGGTCATGGTCAATGTCGAGCACATGACGCCGGAGCCGCTGCTCGATCTCATCGGTCGCTGATCCCACCGGCGGCTGGTCTCATCGGCGGCCGATCTCACCGGCGGATCCCAGCGGCGGCGGCGGATCCCAGCGGCGGTCGATCTCACCGGCGGTCCTGAGCCTGTGGCAGGACGGGTCTCCGCCGGCCGCGGCCCGTCAGGCAGCGGGCCGTGAGCCGGTCGGGTCCGTGCCGTCGTGCCGGTCAGGCAGAACGGTCAGACGCCCGCGTCGCGTGGAACGGTCAGACGCCCGCGTCGCGTGGCACGGTCAGGCGCGCATGTCGCCGATCGCCTCGCTGACGTCGTTCGGTGAGTTGAAATCGTCCCGGGGCAGTGCCCGCAGCGTGTCCATCACCTTTTTGTCCGCGCCGTGCTTCTGGGCACTCTTCATCAGTTGCTGCTTGTCTGTCGGGTAGTCGATGCCACCCAGGAACTTCTGGAGCTGGATCGGATTCACAGTCATGCTGAATCGCTACCCGTCACCGCCGGGCTTACACGCCGGCCGGCGCCGCTGTCGAAG
>DASXOA010000066.1:0-23666 GCA_036494675.1 Rugosimonospora sp. | reverse complement strand
AGCGGTGCGGTCTGCGGCGGTGCGGCCTGCGGCGATGCCGGCGGCGGGGATGCCTGCGGCGGGGATGCCTGCGGCGCGGATGCCTGCGGCGCGGATGCCGGCGGCGCCGATGTGGCCGATCCCGATTCGCCCTGCCCCGATTCGACCGGCCGGAATTCAACTGGCTGGGACTCGACCGGCTGGGGTTCAACCGGCGTGGACACGGAGCCGGTCACGTCGTCGGCGCCAGGTGTCCGGGGCGAAGCCGCGTCGTCGGCCGGTGCCGGCGCGGACAGCGCGGCGGTGATGGACTCGGGCGTCGGCGTATCGGCGGCCGGTGTTGACGGGTCGGGTCGAGTCGGCGCGCCGGCTTGCGCCGCGGGGGTGGCCTGCGCCGCGGGGGTGGCCTGTGCCGGGGTGGCCGGCTGTGCCGCGGGGGCGGCCTGCGCCGGGGTGGCCGGCTGTGCCGTCGCGGCCGGCTGTGCCGTCGCGACCGGTTGTGCTGCGGAAGCCGGTTGTGCTGCGGGAGCCGGCTGTGCCGTGGGAGACGGCTGTGCTGCGGGGGCTGGGGGCGCCGGGGCGGCCGAGGTGAACAGGTCGGCCGTCGGACCCTCCGGCGCCGGAGCGGACAGGTCGGCGGTCGGGTCCTCAGGCGGTGTCGACACGACTCGCGGCGTCGGATTCACAAAGCTCGGCGTCACAAAGGGGGTGGAAGACTGCGTCGTGGACTCGATGTTCGGGGCGGTACGCGGGTTGGGGGTGAACCCGGCCGGCGCCGATCCGGTCGGACCGCCGAACGGGCGGCCGAACGGGTTGGCGAGGGTGTCCGGCTCGTCGTCGGGGTCGGGCGAACCGGCTCCGTGGTAGCCGAGAGCCAGGTCCAGGCCGTACTGCTCGGTCGGCGTCCCGGGCGCCATGGGCTCGTTCGCCGCCCAGGGCGCCATGGTCTCGGCCACCGGCCGGGGCCACCGCCGCCACCGCTTCGCGCTCAGTACGGACACCAGCAGCAGCGCGCCAATGACCAGGGTGGTGCCGGTGCGGACCGGCACGGTCGGGTCCGCGGTCTGGCCGAGGACGCTCAGGTTCCGCTTGAACAGGTGCAGCAGGCCGTTCGGGTTGATGAGCAGCCAGACGTAACTGAGCACGTACACCACGCCGGTCAGCACCGCGCCGAGCGGCGAGAACCGCAGCGTGGCGATGAGGCCGACGAGAACCCCGGCCACCGCCAGGAACACCAGCGGCCGGACGAAGTCGCCGGTGTGGAACGTGCCGGTGCTCTGCACCCGGGCGAACGCGGCCGCGGACCGGTCCTGCCCGAAGGCGATCAGTACCCAGGCCAGCGGGCCGATGAAGATCGCGGCGATCAGGGTTGCGATGTGTCGCATACCGGGGACCGTACCGTGTTCCGGACAGACGGACACCCCACCGGACAGGGCGCCCGCCGGCGTCGCTGTCACCAGTTCCCGACGTCGCGGTCACCGGCTCCCGGCGTCGCGGTCACCGGCTCCCGGCACCGCCAAGCCGCCCGCCACGGTGCAGGATTGATGGCACCACCGACGTGGGGAGAGGCGCGATGACCGTGGACAAGGTGCTCTGGAGTCCGCCTGCCGATGCGAGAAACCGTTACCGCATAGGCGATTTCATGGCGTGGTTGGCCCGCGAGCGGGGGCTGGACTTCGCCGACTACCCGGCGCTGTGGGAGTGGTCGACCACGGACCTCGCCGGATTCTGGGGAGCCATCTGGGACTACTTCATGGTGTCGGCGCACACCGCGCCCACCGCCGTACTGGCGGATCCGCACATGCCCGGGGCGGTCTGGTTCCCCGGTGCCCGGCTCAACTACAGCGAACAGGTGCTGCGGATGCCGGATGTGGCGGATACCACTCCGATGGTCTTCGGCGTCTCGCAGACCCGGGACACGGTGACCCTGACCGCGGCCGAACTGCGCGAGCAGGTCCGGCGGGTCCGGGCCGGACTGCTCCGGCTCGGCGTCGGCGCGGGCGACCGAGTCGCCGCGTACCTGCCGAACATCCCGGAGACCTACGTGCTGCTGCTCGCGACCGCGAGCCTGGGCGCCATCTTCTCCTCGTGCGCACCCGAGTTCGGCACCCGCAGCGTGACCGACCGGTGGCGGCAGATCGGGCCCAAGGTACTGGTGGCCATCGACGGGTACCGGTACGGCGACAAGGCGGTCGACCGCCGCGGCGAGGTGGCCGCGATCCGGGAGGCGTTGCCGTCGCTGGAGCACACCATCACACTGTCCTATCTGGACAGTGGTGCGCCGGACGGCTGGTCGGAGCTGGCCGGGCCGACCGACGAGCCGCTGGAGTTCACGCCGGTACCGTTCGACCACCCGCTGTACGTGCTCTATTCCTCCGGTACCACCGGGTTGCCCAAGCCCATCGTCCACGGACACGGCGGCATCCTGCTGGAGCACCTCAAGATGCTCGCCCTGCACCAGGATCTGGGCCCGGGTGACCGGTTCTTCTGGTTCACCACCACCGGCTGGATGATGTGGAACTACCTGGTCTCCGGGCCGGCCGTCGGTTCGGCGATCGTGCTGTTCGACGGCAACCCGGTCGTCTCGGCGCGGCCCGGTCAGCCGGCCGAACCCGACCCGGCCGCGCTCTGGCGGCTCGCCGGCGAGCTGGGCATCACCTACTTCGGCACCTCGGCGCCGTTCCTGCTGGCCTGCCGCAAGGCCGGCGTGGTGCCCCGCGACCTGGTCGGGAGCGCGCTGCGCGGGCTGGGTTCGACCGGCGCGCCGCTGCCACCGGAGGGTTTCGCCTGGGTGTACGAGGCGGTGGGCGAGGACATCCTGCTCGCCTCGCTGTCCGGAGGCACCGACGTCTGCACCGGCTTCGTCGGCGGCTCACCGCTGCTGCCCGTGTACCAGGGCGAGATCTCCTGCCGGGCGCTGGGCGCACGGGTCGAGGCCTACGACCGGTCCGGTACCCCGGTCATCGGCGAGCTGGGCGAGTTGGTGATCACCGCACCGATGCCGTCGATGCCGGTCGGCTTCTGGGGCGACGAGGACGGCCAGCGGTACCGGGAGGCGTACTTCGACGTGTACCCAGGCGTGTGGCGGCACGGTGACTGGATCACCATCACCGAGCGGGGTACCTGCGTGATCACCGGCCGCTCGGACGCCACCCTGAACCGGGGTGGGGTCCGGCTGGGCACCGCCGAGTTCTACTCCGTGGTCGACGGGATGCCGGAGGTGGCCGACTCGGTCGTGGTGCACCTGGAGGACGGTGAGGGCGGTGCCGGGGAGTTGCTGCTGTTCATCGTGCCGTCGGATGGCGTGACGCTGGACGACGCCCTGCGCTCCCGGATCGCCCGGGAGCTGCGCGCCGCGCTGTCGCCCCGGCACGTACCGGACGAGATCTACCAGGTCGCCGCGGTGCCGCGGACGCTGAGCGGGAAGAAGCTGGAGGTACCGGTGAAGAAGATCCTGACCGGTACTCCGGTGGACGCGGCGGCGGCCCGCGGGGCGCTGGCCAACCCCGACTCGTTGCTCGCCTTCGAGGAGTTGGCGATGTCTAGATCACACGGTTGACCCGTTCGGCCCGCACGCGCGCGGCCAGCCGATCCTGGTCCAGGTGTCCACACAGGACAAGGCTGGCCCGCGCGGAGAGCGGGGCGAGCAGCCAGTCGACCGGGTCCGGGTGGGTACCGGCGTCGATGAGCACGCGCTCGCCGGCGCCGATCCCGAGTATCGACGCGCGCTGCGCGGCCTGTGCGCACAGCGGCCCCTGGTCGTCCGCGGGGGCAGCGGGCGTGAACCGGTCGCCGTGGCCGCGTACCTCGATCGAGTAGTCCGCGTACCCGGGCGGTACCTCCCGCAGGGGTAGCCCGAACGGGTGCAGTCCGAGTGCGTACCGCTCACCGACAGTGACCTCGTCGGTCCGGTCCGCCGCAACGAACGCGACGTCGGCCGTCTTGCCCGCGGCGTCGCTGGCGGCTTCGGCGCTGGACCGACTCCGACGCGACCGATCGGCCGGCTGTACCGACAGCCCTGCCGACCAGCAACCGAGCAGTACGGCGGCGGTCTGCCAGTGCGGCGGCAGCAGCACGAGCGCGCGGTCGCCGGGGCCGAGTCCGATTCCGTCGACGAGCAGATTGGCCGTCTTTGCTACCCAATTGGCCAGCGTCGCTCCGGACAATTCGGTGCGTTCCCCGCTCCCGTCGTCGTAGAAGGTAAGCAGTGGGCGTGTCGGATCGACGTCCACGGCGGCGGCGAGAAGCTGACGCACGTTGTTCACCAGGGCAGATGTATCACATTGCCGATAATCAGATCGCCCGCCCGCACAGGTTGGGATGATCGTCGCGTTGCGGTCACTGACGCGCGGCTCGTCGGGCGTAGTCTTGCGGAAGGAGTCCTGCGGCAGGCCCGATGAGGAGTGAACCCGTGACCGGCGGTCAAGCGACCCGCGTACTTGTCGATGCAACCAGTGTCCCGGCGGACCGTGGTGGCGTCGGACGTTACGTCGACGGCTTGCTCAAGGCTCTGAACGGACTCGACGCCGATCTTGTAGTGGTGTGCCAGCG
Source organism: Rugosimonospora sp. (assembly GCA_036494675.1). Taxonomy (GTDB): domain Bacteria; phylum Actinomycetota; class Actinomycetes; order Mycobacteriales; family Micromonosporaceae; genus Rugosimonospora. The sequence continues at coordinate 19,136 of DASXOA010000066.1, read as the reverse complement.
TACGGATGCGGAGCGTTACAGTCGGTTACTCGCCAACGCCGAAGTGATCGGTGCGCCGGCCGCTGTCGCCCACCGGCCGGCCCGGCTGGCCTGGGAGCAGACCGGCCTGCCGCTGCTGGCCCAGCAGGTCGGCGCGCAGGTGCTGCACTCGCCGTTCTATACGTGTCCGTTGCGGGCGGCCTGCCCGGTCACGGTGACCGTGCACGACGCGACGTTCTTCACCGAGCCGGAGCACTACGACAAGTCCAAGCGGACCTTCTTCCGCAGCGCGATCAAGACGTCGCTGCGCCGCGCGGCCCGGGTGATCGTTCCCAGCAAGGCCACCCGGGACGAGCTGATCCGGCTGCTCGACGCCGACCCGACCAGGATCGACGTGGCCTACCACGGCGTCGACCACGAGGCGTTCCACGCGCCGAGCGACGACGAGAAGGCGCGGGTCCGGGCACGGTTGGGGCTCGGCGACACGCCGTACGTGGCGTTTCTCGGAGCCAAGGAGCCCCGCAAGAACGTGCCGAACCTGATCCGGGGCTGGGCACTGGCGGTGGCCGCCCGCGAGCGGCCGCCGGCGCTGGTGGTGGCCGGCGGCTCCGGGCACGACGACGACATCGACCAGGCCGTCGTCGAGGTGCCCGCCAACCTGCGCCTGCTGCGGCCGGGCTACCTGCGGTACGCGGACCTCCCCGGATACCTCGGTGGTGCGCTGGTCGCCGCGTACCCGTCCCACGGCGAAGGGTTCGGGCTGCCGATCCTTGAGGCCATGGCGTGCGCCGCACCGGTGCTCACGACGCCCCGGCTGTCGCTTCCGGAAGTCGGTGGCGACGCGGTCGCCTACACCGGCGAGAGCGCGGAGGAGATCGCCCGCGACCTCGGTGCGCTCCTCGACGACGAGGCGCGGCGGCTCGCGCTGGCCAAGGCCGGGTTCGACCGGGCGAAGGAGTTCACCTGGGAGTCCAGCGCCGAGGTACACCTGGCCGCCTGGGCCCGTGCGGCCGCCGGATGATTGACATCTCATTAGGGTCACTATCGGCTACTTTGCGTGTCTCGACACGACGCCGGTGGCCGGCGCCCGGCATGATGGTTTGATGCTCTACGCGGTCATCCCGGCCGGTGGCAGCGGTACCCGTCTGTGGCCGCTGTCCCGCTCGGGAAACCCCAAGTTCCTCCACCCGCTCACCGGGACCGAGGCGACCCTGTTGCAGGCCACGGTCGAGCGCCTCGCGCCGCTCACGCCGCCCGAGTGCATCTACGTGGTGACCGGGGTCGCGCATGCCGCCGGGGTCGCACGGCAGTTACCCTCCGTGCCGGAGGACAACATCCTGGTCGAGCCGTCCCCGCGCGACTCGTGCGCCGCGATCGGTCTGGCCGCCGCGCTGATCGCCAGCCGGGATCCGGACGCGGTGATGGGCTCGTTCGCGGCCGACCATCTGGTCCGCGACGGGGGGCACTTCGTCCGGGTGTTGCAGGACGCGATCGCCGGAGCGCAGCGGGGCCTGTTGATGACCGTGGGGATCTCGCCGACCCACCCCGAGACCGGGTACGGCTATCTGGAGTGCGGCGAACTGCTGGACGGCGGCCCGGTGCGCCGGGTCGACCAGTTCAAGGAGAAGCCGTCGTACGAGGTCGCCCGGTCCTATGTGGACTCCGGACGGTACCTGTGGAACGCCAGCATGTTCGTCTGGCGGGTGGACGTCTTCCTCCGGGAGTTGGCCCGCCAGCAACCGGAGTTGCACGCCGGGCTGACCCGGATCGCGGCGGCCTGGCCGACCGATGAGCGGGAGCGGGTCCTCGGCGAGGTGTGGCCCACGCTGTTGAAGATCTCCGTGGACTACGCGGTGATGGAGGGCGCGGCAGCCGCCGGCATGGTGGCGACCGTGCCGGGCGACTTCGGCTGGAACGATGTCGGCGACTTCCACACGCTGGGCGACATCCTGGGCTCGGACGAGCGCGGCAACGTGGTGATCGGGCCGGGCGACACGGTGGAGAAGCCGGACATGCTGCTGGTCGACTCCCACCGGCTGGTCGTCGTGCCGCACTCCGGCCGGCTGATCGCCGCGCTCGGCGTGTCCGACTTGATCGTGGTGGATACGCCCGACGCGGTACTGGTCTGTCCGCGCGATCGGGCGCAGGACGTCAAGATGCTGGTCGACCGGCTGAAGGAGCGCGGCGACCAGCGGCTGACCTGACGCTCAGCGGGCTCTGGTCGGCGCCATGCCGACGGCGACGAGGCCGAGCGGAATCCGTCCCGGCGGCAGGTCGACGCCGTCCGGGTCGGTGTCCGGCCGCCAGGTGCTCGCCGCGCCGGCCGCCGCGAGGGCGCAGCGCAGCCGGTGGATGCCGGCGCCGGCCCGGGCGAGGGCGGCCGGGTCGGCCCCGATCGGTACGTGCGGGACCAGCGCCCGTGCGGTACCGGCCGGTAGCCCGGCCTTCACCGGTACCTCCAGGAAGCCGGGTTCGGTCAGGCCGGCCGTGGCGGTGGCCAGCAGGTCGTCGGTGACCAGCGCATCGGCGAAGTAGTCCACATTGGACAGTCCTGCCGCCGTGCGCAACCCGTCCGCCCGTGCCTCGGCGGTGCCGAGGGAGAACAGGTCGTACTCGGCGTCGCGGACGAGCACGGACACACCCTGGCCGTCCGGTGCCCCGGTGGCGTGCAGCCCACGGATCACGGCGACCGGTACCTGGTCGTACTTCCCCTTGACCAGTTCGGCGGCGGACGACAACTCGTCGACGATGGCCATCTGGGTCAGGTACAACTCGTTGCCGTAGGCGTCGGTCTCGCCCCGGTAGTCGTGCAGCGCGTCGATGCCGGCCGCGCCCAGGGCGACATCGGTCAGGCCGTTGCGCCACGGCCGGCCCATGGTGTCGCTGACGATGATGGCCACGTCCAGCCCGTACCGGTCGCGGAGCGCGGCGCGCAGGGTGCGGGCCGAGGCGTCCGAGTCGACCGGCAGCAGTACCAGGTGTTCGTTGTCCACATTGGACGCGTCAATGCCGGCGGCGGCCATCACGAAGCCGTGCCGGGTCTGTGTGATCTGGGTGTTGCCCCGGCGGGCCACCGTCCGGACGGTCTCACCGGCCAGGGCCGCGTCGCGGGCGGCCTCCCGCTCCGGCCCGTCCGCCGGCACCGCGACCAGCCGACCCTCCGACTTGGACACGACCTTGCTCGTGACCACGAGCACGTCGCCGTCTTCCAGCCAGGGTGCCGCATCCGTGATGAGAGCGGCCAGATCGTCGCCGGGGCGGACGTCGCCGATCCCGGTCACCGGCAGGATGGTGAGATTCACCGGACCTCCTTGGCCAGTGCCAGGCCCTGTTCCACCATGGCGAGCGTGGCGCGTTCATCGGTCATCCACAGTGGACAGTCTCGTACCGTGACTCCGTCGACCGCGGTACCGGCGTCGGACGTGTCCACCAACCAGCCGTCCAGGATACCGCCGGCCGACCTGGCGCCGTAGAGGCCGCCGACGCCGGCCGCGGTCACCGGTACGTCCACCGCGGCGAGGCACTTGTCGGCCATGCCCCGCACCGGTGAGCCCCCGATGATCGGCGAGAAGCCGACGACCGGAGCGGCGCCGGCGACCAGCGCGTCGCGCAGCCCGCCGACCGCGAGGATCGGGGCGATCGACACCACCGGGTTGCTCGGTGCGACCAATACCACGTCGGCCGCGGCGAGCGCGTCGAGCACGTCCGGGGCGGGCTTGGCCACGTCCGCCCCGACGAAGACGAACCGCTGGGCGGGCAGTGCCGCCCGGTACCGGATCCACCACTCCTGGAAGTGGATGGCGTGCGAGCCGCCGCCGGGATCGGGGACCACCACGTGGGTCTCCAGCCGGTCGTCGGTGGCCGGCGACAGCCGGACCCCGGGCTGCCAGCGGGCACACAGCGCCTCGGTCACCGCGGAGAGCGGGTAGCCGGCATCCAGCATCCTGGTGCGCACTAGATGGGTCGCCACGTCCTTGTCGCCGAGCCCGAACCAGGTCGGCTCGGCCCCGTACGCGGCCAGTTCGTCCTTGACCGCCCAGGTCTCGCCGGCCCGCCCCCAGCCGCGCTCGGCATCCGCGCCGCCACCCAGCGTGTACATCACGCTGTCCAGGTCGGGACATATCCGGAGGCCGTGCAGGGTGACGTCGTCGCCCACGTTGACGATCGCGGTCACCTCTGCGCCGCTCGCTCGAACTCCCTGGAGAAACCGGGCTCCGCCGATGCCACCCGCCAGTACCACGATCCGCATGACGTCAATCCTCCCGCAGCGGCCGCGGCCGGGTGTCGGGGCCCGGCAACCTCGCGGCACCCCGGCCGGCAACACGTGCTCGGCGTCCGGCGCGCCGGCCCGCACGGCGCTAGGCTCGCGGGGCAAACCCGCCCACCTTGACCAAGGGGGAGATGTGACCCAACCTTCAGATCAATCGCCATATCCGGCCAGTACGCCACCAGCTACACCAGGCCCTTCGCCGGCGCCACCAGGCGCCGCGGCGGGGGAACAGCGGGACGCCACCAAGTTCACCGCCCCCTACCGCGAACTCGCCGCCCTGGTCCTGGTGTTGTCCGCGGCGGCGCTCCTGCTGCTGGGATTCATCGATCTGTTCCTGGTGTTCCAGGGCTTCAGCGCCGGGTTCGGCACCCGCGCCGACGGAGACTTCGGCAGCTTCATCGGACTCGTGTCGATCTTCTTCCCGCTGGGTGCGGTGCTGCTGGTCACCCACATCAAGCCGGCCACGCAGCGGGCCCGGGTGATCACGATGACCGCGTTGATCGACTATGCGTTCGGCGGGCTGTTCGGCATCGTCTGCCTGTTCGCCGGCTTCATCCACGTCCTCGGTGACCAGTTCGGCGGCGGCTTCCGTCCGGCATTCCTCGGACTGCTGGGCCGGCTGGTGCTGCTGGCGGTGTTCGCGCTCGCCGCGTTCCTGGTGTGGCAGGTGTGGCAGGGCGCCTACGCGGTACCCAAGCCGGTTCCCCAGGCGTACCCGATGGCCGGCCAGCCGTACGGCCAGCCCGGCTACGGCCAGCCGTACGGTCAGCAGGGCGGCCAGCCGGGGTACGGCCAGCCCGGGTACGGTCAGCCGGCCTACGGGCAGCCCGCGCCGGGTCAGCCCTACGGCCAGCCGGCAGCGGCCCAGGCCGCCTACGGCCAGCCGGCACCGGGTCAGACCTACGGCCAGCCGGGGTACGGCCAGCCCGGCGGGTACCAGCCGTCGTACCCGGCCCCGGCCGGCTACCAGCCCACCGGTGCGCCGTCCTCGGCTCCGCCGCTCGGCACCCCGTACGGGTCGTACCCCACCCCGCCGGCCGAGCCGGCACCCGGCTCGGCGCCACCCACGCCGGAGCAGTCCGCCCCGGCCTGGCCCGCGGCCGGCGAGGCGCCGACCACGCCGCCGTCCGGTGCGGACGAGGGGTACGACCGGACTCAGGTCATCCCGCCGACGAGCGGCAACCAGCCCGAGGGCGGCCCGGCCGGATCCGGCGAGGAGACCCAGCGCTGGGGGTGATCCTCACCACGCGCTTCGGCCGGAGCCGGTCGATGCCGGCCGGCGCCCTGCCGCCACCGTGGAACTGCCAGGTGGCGGCCGGCGTGCCGGCACATGTGGACATGCCGGGTGACGGCCGCCGCACGGGCGAGCCGCCGGCCGGGCGGGCGGGAGTTCACCCGGATCCGCACCTGGGATCCGGGTGAACGGCTTGCCCGTCGTACCTGCGGCATAGGCTGCACACGTGTCTGAAGAGCACCCGGCGCTCGAGCCGACCCCGATCCCCGCCGTCCGCCGCCCCGATGCCGGCGCCACCGCCGAGCCCGACGCCGGGGACTTCGACGCGCAACGGCCGCACGCCGGGGATTCCGCCATGCGACGGGCCCTGCGCCGGGCGGCCGACGGCCGCAGCCTCGACGTCGACGAGGCCGCCATCCTGCTGAGCGCCCGGGGCGAGGCGCTGGAGCGCCTGCTGTCGCAGGCCGGTTCGGTCCGGGACGCCGGACTCGTGGAGGCCGGCCGCCCGGGCGTCGTGACCTTCTCCAAGAAGGTCTTCATCCCGCTCACCCGGCTGTGCCGCGACCGGTGCCACTACTGCACCTTCGTGACCGTGCCGCATCGGCTCTCCGCGCCGTACCTGGAGCGCGACGAGGTGCTCGCCATCGCCGCCGAGGGTGCCGCGCAGGGCTGCAAGGAGGCGCTGTTCACGCTCGGCGACCGCCCCGAGGAGCGCTGGGCGGTGGCGAAAGAATGGCTGCACGAGCGCGGCTATGAGTCCACTGTGGACTATCTGCGCGCCTGCGCGATCGCGGTGCTGGAGGAGACCGGGCTGCTGCCGCACCTCAACCCCGGCGTGCTGTCCTGGGGGGAGCTGCAACGACTCAAGCCGGTCGCGCCGAGCATGGGCATGATGCTGGAGACCACCGCCACCCGGCTGTGGTCCGAGCCCAGCGGCCCGCACTACGGCTCCCCCGACAAGGAGCCGGCGGTGCGGCTGCGCGTCCTGGAGGACGCCGGCCGGGTCGGTGTGCCGTTCACCACCGGGGTGCTGATCGGCATCGGCGAGACCCTCACCGAGCGGGCCGAGTCGCTGTTCGCGATCCGCCGGGTGGCCCGTGAGTACGGGCACATCCAGGAAGTCATCGTGCAGAACTTCCGCGCCAAGCCGGACACCGCGATGCGCGCGATGCCGGACGCCGACCTGCACGATCTGGCCGCCACGATCGCGGTGGCCCGGCTGGTGCTCGGCCCGAAGGCGCGCATCCAGGCCCCACCGAACCTGATCGACGAGGAATACGCGCTGCTGTTGCGGGCCGGCATCGACGACTGGGGCGGGGTGTCCCCGGTGACCCCGGACCACGTGAACCCGGAGCGACCCTGGCCGCAGATCGAGGAGTTGGCGCGGCGGTCGGCCGCCGCCGGGTTCGAGCTGCGCGAGCGACTGACGATCTACCCGGAGTACGTGCGGCGGGGCGTCCCGTGGCTCGATCCGCGGCTGGCCGGTCACGTGGACGCGTTGGCCGACCCGTCGTCCGGGTTGGCCGTCGAGTCGGCCCATCCCGTGGGCCGTCCGTGGCAGGAGCCGGACGAGGCGCCCGGTGGCCGGGTCAACCTGCACGAGGAGGTCGACACGTCCGGGCGTACCGGCGACCGCCGCTCGGACTTCGACGTCGTGTACGGCGACTGGTCCGAGGTCGCCGCGCACGCGGCACTGACCGGAGCCGCCGTACCCGCGGCGCTGACCGGGGCCGCCCCGTCCGGTACGGTCGCCGGCGAGCGGGCGGACTCGACGGTGCTGGCCGGGCTCCGGCTCGCGGCGTCCGACCCCGCGGCGCTGCTGCGGCCCGAGCACGAGGCCGAGGCCGTGGCGCTGCTGGAGAGCGACGGCCAGGCCCTCGACGAGATCGCGCGCATCGCCGACGATCTGCGCCGGGATGCCGTCGGCGACGACGTCACGTATGTCGTCAACCGGAACATCAACTTCACCAACGTCTGCTACGTGGGCTGCCGGTTCTGCGCCTTCGCCCAGCGCGAGCGGGACGCCGACGCCTACCGGCTCTCCGTCGAGCAGGTCGCCGACCGGGCCGAGGAGGCGTGGCGGGACGGTGCGACCGAGGTGTGCATGCAGGGCGGCATCGACCCGAAGCTGCCCGCCACCGCGTACGCAGACCTGGTGCGGGCCGTGAAGAACCGGGTGCCGCGGATGCACGTACACGCCTTCTCGCCCATGGAGATCGTCACCGGCGCGGCGAAGGCCGGGGTGCCGGTGCGGGACTGGTTGGCGCAGTTGCGCGAGGCGGGGCTGGACACGATCCCGGGCACCGCGGCCGAGATCCTCGACGACGACGTCCGCTGGGTGTTGACCAAGGGCAAGCTGCCGGCGGCGACCTGGGTCGAGGTGGTCAGCACGGCGCACGAGCTGGGCATCCGCTCGTCCGCCACGATGATGTACGGCCACGTCGACCATCCCCGGCACTGGCTCGGCCACTTCCGGGTGCTGGCCGACATCCAGGACCGGACCGGCGGCTTCACCGAGTTCGTCGCGCTGCCGTTCGTGCACACGAACGCGCCGATCTATCTGGCCGGCATCGCGCGGGCGGGTGCCACCTGGCGGGAGAGCCGTGCCGTGCACGCGATGGCCCGGATCCTGCTGTACGGCCGGATCGCCAACGTGCAGTGCTCCTGGGTGAAGCTCGGCGACGAGGGCACGGTGGCGATGCTGCGCGGCGGGGCGAACGACCTCGGCGGCACGCTCATGGAGGAGACCATTTCCCGGATGGCCGGTTCCGAGCACGGCTCCGCCCGTACCGTCGCCCAACTGTCCGCTATCGCGGTGGCGGCGGGGCGTACCCCACGCCAGCGCACCACGACCTACGTTCCGGCCTGATCCGCGAGGGCTCGGTCGGCGATTTGTTGCGACTCGCCGACCGAGCGTTACCTCACGGTCGCCTGGATCGATAGGGAAGCGATAGCGGCGGGTTCGAAAGACCTCCGAACGGCCTCATGTATCAGGTTCCGCTTGACGGCGCACGTATTACACGCGTGTAATTTCAACGGGGTTGTTCGAGTGGGGCATGGCGATTCGCCAGTGATCGGACTTATTGGAAGGATTGCCTTCCGCGTGGGGGGTTGCATCGGCGCCGCGGCCGGTGCGAAAGAAGGAGGCACGCTGATGGACGGCCGAGTCGAAGCGGTCGACCTCTTGGGTAACGCTCCGGAATGGCAGGAACGGGCACTGTGCTCGCAGACCGACCCGGAGGCGTTCTTCCCGGAAAAAGGGGGCTCTACCCGGGAGGCCAAGCGGATCTGTTCCCGATGCGAGGTCAAGGCCGATTGCCTTGAGTACGCGCTAGGTCACGACGAGCGGTTCGGTATCTGGGGTGGGCTCTCGGAGCGGGAGCGGCGCAAGTTGAAACGTCGCGCCGCATGAGCGCAGGAGAGACGAACGCTGGGGCCATGAACGCAGAGGAGATGCCCCGGGCAGTGTGACGCGTCGCCGGGCCCGGTTCCGGGCCCGGAACCGGTTCAGGCCAGGTCCTCGGGGTCGACGCCCAGCAGGTTGGCCACCTGCTCGATGATCACGTCATGCACCAGATCCGCGAGGTCCTCGTGGTCGATCGCCCGGAACTCCAGGGGCCGGCGGTAGAGCACGATGCGGGGCGGCACGTTCATCCGCCCCGGGCCGCCCGGGAGCAGCCGGGCCAGCGGCACCTCGCCGTCCTCCAGCACGTCCGAGTCGTACACGTTGAGATCCGGAGGTACCTCTTCCACCGCGAACTCCACGCCCGCCAGTTCCTTGCCGAACTGCCGCTCCAGCGCCTCCACGGCGTCCAGGACCAGGTCGTCGAACAGTTCCGCCTTGGTGCGGGACAGCGGCACGTTCGCCGGGACCAGCCGGCCACGCAGGCCTCGCCCGTGCCGGTCGCGCCGGGGACGGCGGCCGGGCCCGCCGAAGCGGCTACCACGAGGTTCGGGACTGGTCACGCCGCCAGACTAGCCCTGCCGAGCACCTCCGGCCGATGCCGGTGCTCGGACGGTTCGGCGTGTCGCGCCGACAACGGTAGAGACGGACACGCCGGGGGAGATACCGTGCGCCAGTGAGGTCTCCCCGGCGTTGTTCCCGAAACGGCTGCCCGAAGCCTGCCGTCGCGACGCTGACCTATGTCTACGCAGACTCCACCGCCGTCGTCGGGCCTCTGGCGGCGTTTGCCGAACCGCATACCTACGATCTGTGTGAGCAGCACGCCCGCAGCCTGACCGCGCCGCGCGGTTGGGATCTCGTGCGGCACGACGGCGAATTCGAGCCGCCGCCGCCCACCAGCGACGACCTGGTCGCCCTGGCCGAAGCGGTCCGCGAGGCCGGCCGGCCCTCGCGCCGGGACGAGGCCGTCCCGGTCACCGACACCCAGGTCGGGAGGCGTGGCCACCTGCGGGTGATCCCACCCTCCCGCTGATCCGGACATTCATCCCAACGGTCGCAGGCGGGGCGTCTCATCCCCACGGTCGCAGGCAGGCCGTCGCAAGCAGGGGGCTCAGTGGCCGATCAGCCGCCCGAAGGCCGCCGCGGCACGCGAGGGCCGGCCGGTGCGGGCCTCCGAGGTGTCCGCGGCGCTCATCAGCCGCAGCCCGGCATTGGCACCCAGCCAGCGCAGCGGCTCAGGCTCCCAGCGCGGTGACCGGTGCCCGACCCAGGGCAGGCGGACCAGGTCGCTGTCGCGGTCCAGGATCAGGTCGGCGAGCGTCCGGCCGGCCAGATTGGCCGTTGCCACCCCGTCGCCCACGTAGCCGCCGGCCCAGGCCAGCCCCGTCCGGCGGTTGTACCCCACCGAGGCGGTCCAGTCCCGGGCCACGCCGAGCGGGCCGCCCCACGCGTACTCCACGTCCACCGCGCGCAGCGCCGGGAACAGTTCGACCAGGGTCCGGCGGAGCGCCGCGAAGACCCGGGGATCGCGGTCGTACCCGGGCCGGATCCGCGACCCGAAGTGGTACGGCGCACCCCGGCCGCCGAAGGCCAGCCGGCCGTCCACCGTCCGCTGGCCGTAAATGATCATGTTGCGGTGGTCGGAGAACGTCTCCCGCTCGGCGAGCCCGATCGACTCCCAGAGCCCGGGCGGCAGCGACTCGGTCGCGATCATCAGCGAGTAGACCGGCGCGATCTCGCGGCGCAGCCCCGGCAGCGCCGGCGTGTACCCCTCCGTGGCCCGTACCACCGTGGCGGCCCGTACCGTCCCGGTTCCGGTGACCACCGATCCCGGGCGCAGGACCAGCGCCCGGGTCTGTTCGTAGACGCGTACCCCGCGCCGCTCCACGGCGACGGCCAGCCCCCGTACCAGCCGGCCCGGGTGGATCGCCGCGCAGTCCGGCGTGTACGTGCCGCCGAGCACCCCGGTCGCCCCGCACCGCCGCTCGGCCGCCGGCCCGTCCAGCAGGTCGACCCCGAGGCCGTACTCCGCCGACTCGGCCGCCTCGGCCCGGGCCCGGGACAGTTGCGCCGGCGTGCGGGCGAGCACCACGGTCCCGCCCTTGCGGTAGTGGCAGTCGATGCCCTCGGCCCGGGCGACCCGGCCCACCTCGTCCACTGTGGACTGCATGGCCCGGTGCAGCGCGACGGCCCGGTCCCGCCCGTACCTGCGGGCCAGCGCCGGTACGGACGTGGGAAACAGCGCCGAGCACCAACCACCGTTGCGCCCGCTGGCCCCGTAGCCGGCCGTCTCCGCCTCGATCACCGCCACCCGCAGCGCGGGCCGCGCCAGGGCGAGGTAGTACGCCGTCCACAGCCCGGTGTACCCGGCCCCGACGATCGCCACGTCCACCTCGGCGTCGCCGGCCAGCCGCGGCCGGGGGATCAACTGATCGTCCACTGTGGACAACCAGTAGGACAGCCGCCGGTAGTCGGTCACCGCGGGCCGGTCAGATCCGCTGCCACGCCTGCGTCAGTACGGCACGCAGGATCTGCTCGATCTCGGCGAAGTGCTGCTCGTCGCAGATCAGCGGCGGAGCGAGCTGGATGACCGGGTCGCCGCGGTCGTCGGCGCGGCAGTACAGCCCGGCCTCGAACAGCGCCCTGGACAGGAACCCGCGCAGCAGCCGCTCGGACTCCGCCTCGTCGAACGTCTCCTTCGTCGCCTTGTCCTTGACCAGTTCGATGCCGAAGAAGTACCCGTCGCCGCGCACGTCGCCGACGATCGGCAGGTCGGTCAGCCGCTCCAGGTACGAGCGGAACGTCGCGGAGTTGGCGCGCACGTGGCCGGTCAGGTCCTCGCGGGCGAAGATGTCCAGGTTGGCCAGGGCGACCGCGCAGGAGACCGGGTGGCCGCCGAACGTGACGCCGTGCGCGAACCAGTTCGTGCCGGTCAGGAACGGCTCCGCCAGCCTGTCGGAGGCGATCATCGCGCCCAGCGGCACGTACCCGCTGGTGATGCCCTTCGCGCAGGTGATGATGTCGGGCTGGTACCCGTAGCGCAGCGAACCGAAGTACTCGCCGAGCCGGCCGAACGCGCAGATCACCTCGTCCGATACCAGCAGCACGTCGTACCGGTCGCAGATCTCCCGTACCCGCTGGAAGTACCCGGGCGGCGGCGGGAAGCATCCGCCCGAGTTCTGTACCGGCTCCAGGAACACGCACGCCACCGTGTCCGGCCCCTCGAACTCGATGGCCTCGGCGATCCGGTCGGCGGCCCACACGCCGAACTCCTCCGGCGTGTCCCCGGCGCCGGCGGGCCGGCGGTAGTAGTTCGTGTTGGGCACCCGGATGGTCGACGGGATCAGCGGTTCGAAGTCTTCCTTGATGGCCGGCAGCCCGGTGATGGACAGCGCACCCATCGACGTGCCGTGGTAGGCGATGTGCCGGGAGATGGCCTTGTGCTTGCCCGGCTTGCCGATGCGCTTGAAGTAGGAGCGGGCCAGCTTCCACGCCGACTCGACCGCCTCGGAGCCCCCGGTCGTGAAGAAGACCCGGTTCAGGTCCCCGGGCGTCAACGAGGCCAACCGCTCGGCCAACTCGACCGCCTTGGGATGCGCGTACGACCACAGCGGGAAGAAGGCGAGCTCGGCGGCCTGCTTGGCGGCGGCGTCGGCGAGTTCCTGCCGGCCGTGCCCGGCCTGCACGACGAACAGCCCGGCGAGTCCGTCGAGGTACCGCTTGCCCTCGCTGTCGAACACGTACGGCCCGTCGCCACGGACAATCATCGGCACCGGCGCGTCGGCGTAGGCGGAGAGCCGGGTGAAGTGCATCCAGAGGTGGTCGCGGGCGGGCTGTGAGAGGTCGTTCATCGGGTACCCCATGCGTAGGTCTGTTTGGCGAGCTTCAGATAGACGAACGTCTCGGTGGTGGTGACTCCGGCGATCGTCCGGATCTGGTCGTTGAGCAGGTGGAGGAGGTGGTCGTCGTCGGTGCAGACCAGCTCCGCGAGTAGGTCGTAGTGGCCGGCGCAGATCACCACGTAGTCCACCTCGGGGATGGCGGCCAGGTCGGCGGCCACCTTCTGGAGGTCGCCCGCGACCTTGAGGCCGATCATCACCTGCCGGGTGAAGCCGAGGGTGAGCGGATCGGTCACCGCGACGATCTGCATGACCTCGCCGTCGAGCATCCGCTGCACCCGTTGCCGCACCGCGGCCTCAGAGAGGCCGACGACCTTGGCCAGCGAGGCGTAGGACATCCGGCCGTCGCGTTGCAGCTGGTCGATGATCTGTTTGTTGACGTCATCGAGGAGAGGAGGAGGCTCGGTCACATCAGGATTCTTACCGAGCTTTCCCGCAATGGCAATGGATTCCATTGAGTGATGCATAACGTAAGACGGATTCCGAACATGCGTGAAGATCGATGATTCGGTTCGCGGGGCGGATGCCGGACCCGGGGGCCCGACGACACGTACGGGGGAGCGCGCCATCGGGCCCGGTCCGGATGGTCAGGCGGGCGAGGTTGCCGGGTGGACCCCGGAGACCTCGGCGGCCTCGGCGACCAGACGGTCGGAGCTGACCATCGTGCCGCCCTTGAAGTAGGACCTGTTGACCAGGTTCCAGATGATCATGATCGGGATGCCGATGACGATGGCCCCGATACCCAGCCAGAACTTCCCGCCGACGCCCAGCCACTGCACGTCCCCGTCGTCCGTGGACGGCGTCCAGAACTGGTACGCGCTGTAGAAGAACGCGGCGAACAACACGACCCCACCGACGACCGGCAGGATGCCCTTGAGCCACAGGTTCTTGGCGCTGGCCGTCAGTTCCCGCCGGAAGTACCAGGCAGAGGCGAAGCCGGTCAGGCCGTAGTAGAACGCGATCTGCAGGCCGAGGGCCAGGATCAGATCGTTGAGCAGCCCACCGCCCTTGACGAACACCATCACCGCGTAGAACGCGATGGACAGCAGGCCCATCGCCCAGGTCGACACGGTCGGGGTCTGGAACCTGCGGTGCACGTCGCCGAAGACCTTCGGCAGCGCCTTGTACGCGGCCATGGACAGCGTGGTCCGCGCGGTCGGCAGGATCGTGGTCTGCGCGGACGCCGCCGACGAGGACAGGATCGCCAGCACCAGCAGCTTGAAGCCGAAGCTGCCCAGCGCGGCCTGGCCGATGCCGGACAGCGCGTCGGTACCGGCCGCGTCGCCGGTCAACCCGATGCCCGTCGAGCCGACCCCGGCGTAGGACTGCGCGGCAATGGTCACCAACAGGTACGTGACCAGCAGGACCACGGTCGAGATGACCGCGGCCCGGCCCGGGGTGATGTGGGAGTCGGTGGTCTCCTCGTTCGCGGCGACGGCCGAGTCCCAGCCCCAGTAGATGAACACCGCGGCGAGGAAGCCCGCGGACAGGGTGCTGAAGGTCATCCCGCCGCCGAACGGGTTGAACCAGGACAGCGACGGGTGGATGGCCAGCGAACCGGCGTGCCCGGAGTACACCTTGACCAGTGCGGTCACCGCGAAGATGGCCAGGATCAGCAGTTCCAGGCTGAGCAGGATGACCTGCATACGGGCGGACAGTTCGATGCCGATCCAGGCGATCAGCGTCATCAGCAGGATCCAGACGCAGCCGACCAGCGTGGTCCAGCCGGTGGAGTCGGCGAGCCCGTACGCACCGAAGAGTTGGAACGTGTAGCTGCCGGCGATCTCGGCGAGGTTGGCCATCACGATGATGTCGGCGATGACGATGACCCAGCCGGTGATCCAGCCGGTACGGCGCCCGAATGCCCGGGCCACCCAGGTGAAACTGGTGCCGCAGTCCGGGTCCACGCTGTTCAGTGCCTTGTAGGCGTAAGAGATGAACAGCATCGGGATGAAGGCGATCAGCAGTGCCACCGGTGCCTTGGTGCCGACCTCGCCGACGACGCTGCCGAGGGCCGAGGTGAGGCTGTATGCGGGCGCGGTCGAGGCGATCGCGATGACAACGCTGGAGATCAGGCCGATGGCGCCGAGCTTGAGGCCCTTGCGGGCCAGCGAGGGATCGTGCTCGGCGGGCGGCGCGGGGGGTGCGGTGGTAGCCATGAATGCCATCCTCGAGGCTGCGGTGCGGTGGACAGCGGGTCGACGACGGGAGGGATCGTTGCTGCGTTTATCGCAGGTTTCGACGCTCTTGACAAGGGTTTCCGTCGCAGTAACCTGTCGGCAACACTGTTTCAGTCAGATCAGCCCTGACAAACCACACTGCTAGGTGGTTGGATGCGGCTTTTGTCGACATCAGCCGGAGGCCACGGAATCGATGCGCATTCTTCTTCTGGGTGCCGGCGGCGTCGGCTCCGCCGCGGTCGCGATCGCCGCCCGCCGCGACTTCTACGAGCGGGTCGTCGTCGCCGACCATGACCCCGCGCGGGCCGAGCGCGCCGCCGCCGCGGCCGGCGACCACCGGTTCTCCGCGATCGGCCTGGACGCGTCGTCGGCGGTCGCGGTGGCCGCCGCCTGCCGCGAACATCGCATCACTCACGTGCTCAACGCCATCGACCCGCGCTTCGTGATGCCGATCTTCGAGGGTGCCTTCGCGGCCGGCGCGCACTACCTGGACATGGCGATGTCGCTGTCCCGGCCGCACCCCACCGACCCGTACCGGCAGCCCGGGACGAAACTCGGCGACGAGCAGTTCACCGCGGCCGACCGGTGGGTCGGCGCGAACCGCCTGGCGCTGGTCGGCATCGGCGTCGAACCCGGGCTCTCCGACGTGTTCGCCCGGTACGCGGCCGACCGGCTGTTCGACCGGATCGACGAGATCGGGGTACGCGATGGCGCCAACCTGACCGTGGACGGGTACGACTTCGCCCCGTCGTTCTCCATCTGGACCACCATCGAGGAGTGCCTCAACCCGCCGGTCGTCTACGAGCGGGACCGCGGCTGGTACACCACCGAGCCGTTCTCCGAGCCGGAGGTGTTCGAGTTCCCGGAGGGGATCGGCCCGGTCGAGTGCGTCAACGTGGAGCACGAAGAGGTGCTGCTGATCCCGCGCTGGATCACCGCCGGCCGGGTCACCTTCAAGTACGGCCTGGGCGGCGATTTCATCGAGGTGCTCAAGACGCTGCACAGGCTGGGCCTGGACGCGACCCGGAAGGTCCGGGTGAACGGCGTCGAGGTGGCGCCCCGCGACGTGGTCGCGGCCTGCCTGCCCGACCCGGCGACCCTCGGCGACCGGATGCACGGCAAGACCTGCGCCGGCACCTGGGTGCGCGGCACGGGCAAGGACGGCGCCGCCCGCGAGGTCTACCTCTACCACGTGGTCGACAACGCCTGGTCGATGCGGGAGTACGGGCACCAAGCGGTGGTCTGGCAGACGGCCATCAACCCGGTCATCGCCCTGGAACTGCTCGCCTCCGGCGCCTGGCGGGGCTCCGGCGTCCTCGGCCCCGAAGCATTCGACCCGCAGCCGTTCCTGGACGCACTCGTCGAGTACGGCTCGCCGTGGGGGGTCACCGAGAAGTGACCGCGATGTGGCGGCCTACACCGACGCGAAGGCCGACTCCAGGATGTCCAGGCCGCGGTCGATGACCTCGGGCGGGCTGACCAGCGGCGGCAGGAAACGCAGCACGTTGCCGTAGGTGCCACAGGTCAGCGTGAGCAGACCGGCGTCGTGGCACGCCTTGCCCACCGCGGCGGTACGGGCCGGGTCCGGGTCCAGCGACGCCGGCCTGACCAACTCCACCGCCAGCATCGCGCCCCTGCCCCGCGCCTCGGCGACGGGGAGCTCGCGCAGCCTGGGCATCATCCGCGCCTCGATGGCCCGGGCCGCCGAGGCCAGGTCCAGCTCCCGCATCGTCTCGATGGCCGCCAGGGCAGCGGCGCAGGCGATCGGGTTGCCGCCGTACGTGCCGCCCAGGCCGCCGGCGTGCACCGCGTCCATGATGTCCACGCGTCCGGTGACCCCGGCCAGCGGCAGCCCTCCGGCGATGCCCTTCGCGGTGGTCACCAGGTCGGGCTCGATCCCCTCGTGTTCCGACGCGAACCAGGAACCGGTACGGCAGAAGCCGGTCTGGATCTCATCGGCGATGAACACCGCGCCGCTGTCCCGGGCCCACCCGGCCAGCGCGGGCAGGAACCCGGGCGCCGGGGCGATGAACCCGCCCTCGCCCTGGATCGGCTCGATGACCACGGCCGCCACGTTCGCGCCGCCGACCTGCTTGTCGATGATGTCGATGGCGCGGGCCGCCGCTTCGGCTCCGGACAGGCCGTCCCGCAGAGGGTAGGACACCGGGGCGCGGTAGATCTCCGGAGCGAACGGGCCGAACCGGTGCTTGTACGGCATGTTCTTCGCGGTCAACGCCATGGTGAGGTTGGTTCGCCCGTGGTACGCGTGGTCGAACACCACGATCGCGGGCCGGCCGGTGAAGTGTCGCGCGATCTTCACGGCGTTCTCGACGGCCTCCGCGCCAGAGTTGAACAGCGCCGAGCGCTTGTCGAAGGTACCCGGCGTCAGCGCGTTCAACTGCTCGCACACGGTCACGTACGACTCGTACGGCGCCACCATGAAACAGGTGTGGGTGAACCGCTCGACCTGCTCCCGTACGGCGGCCACCACCCGGGGCGCCGAGTTGCCGACACTGGTGACCGCGATCCCGGACGCGAAGTCGATCCACTCGCGACCGTCCACATCGGTCAGTGTGCCGCCGGAGGCAGTGTCCACATAGGACGAAATGACGGAGCTGACGCCCCGGGCGACCGCGGCGGCGCGCCGCTTGTGAACGTCCACTGAAGACATGCCGGCCGCCTCACAGCTCGATGTTGTGCATCACGTGCTTGATCCGGGTGTAGTCCTCCAGGCCGTACGCCGACAGGTCCTTGCCGTACCCGGAGTGCTTGAAGCCGCCGTGCGGCATCTCGGCCACCAGCGGGATGTGGCAGTTGACCCACACGCAGCCGAAGTCCAGCCGGCGGGACATCCGCATCGCCCGGCCGTGGTCCTTCGTCCAGACCGAGGAGGACAGGCCGTATTCGACGCCGTTGGCCCAGCGCACCGCCTCGTCCTCGTCGGTGAAGCGCTGCACGGTGATGACCGGGCCGAACACCTCGCCCTGGCTGATCTCGTCGTCCTGGAGCAGCCCGGAGACCACGGTCGGGGAGTAGAAGTAGCCGCGCTCGCCGACCCGGGCCCCGCCGATCTGCACCGCCGCGTGGTCGGGCAGCCGGTCGACGAAACCGGACACCCGGTCGAGTTGGGCGGCGTTGTTCAGCGGCCCGTACAGCACGTCGGGATCGTCCGGCGCGCCGGTCTTCGTGGACTTCGCCTGCTCGGTCAGGGCGGCCACGAAGTCGTCGTGAACCCGGGGCCCGGCCAGTACCCGGGTCGCGGCGGTGCAGTCCTGGCCGGCGTTGAAATACCCTGCGACGGCGATCGCCTCGGCCGCCGCGGCCAGGTCGGCGTCGTCGAAGACCACGACCGGAGCCTTGCCGCCCAGCTCGAGGTGGGTGCGCTTGAGGTCTCCAGCGGCGGCCTCGGCGACCTGCATGCCGGCCCGGGTGGACCCGGTGATGGAGACCAGTGCGGGGGTGGGGTGGCTGACCAGCGCCCGACCCGTGTCCCGGTCGCCGCACACGACGTTCAGCGCGCCCGGCGGCAGGAACTCGGCGGCGATCTCGGCCAGCAGCAGAGTGGTGACCGGGGTGGTGTCGCTCGGCTTGAGCACGACCGTGTTGCCCGCCGCCAGGGCCGGGGCCAGCTTCCACACGGCCATCATCAGCGGGTAGTTCCACGGGGTCACCTGCGCGCACACGCCGATCGGCTCGCGCCGCACGTACGAGGTGTGCCCGGCCAGGTACTCGCCCGCCGAGCGGCCCTCCAGCACCCGCGCGGCGCCGGCGAAGAACCGGATCTGGTCGATCGCCGGGGGCAACTCCTCGCTGGCGGTCAGCGCACGCGGTTTGCCGGTGTTGCGCACCTCGGCGTCGATCAGCTCGTCGGCCCGGGCCTCGACGGCGTCGGCGAACCTCAGCAGCGCGCGCTGCCGTTCCGAGGGCGTGGCGTCCCGCCAGGTCTCGAACGCGCCGGCCGCGGCCCGCATCGCCCGGTCCACGTCCTCGGCGGTGGAGACGGGTGCCGTGGCGAACACATCGCCGGTGCTGGGGTCGATGAGATCGGCCCGCTTCCCATCGGCCGGATCGGTGTATTCGCCGCCGATGAAGTTGCGCAGCACCATGGCTTGCCTCCCGAGTCGATGGTCAGCCTCCATCTTTGCCACTGAATCCGTGGCAAGCAAGGTCG
>DASXOA010000065.1:0-35059 GCA_036494675.1 Rugosimonospora sp. | reverse complement strand
GTGCCGCTCTACGTGGACGTCCGCTACGAGTTGCACGGCTCGAAGGCCGGTGGTCTCTACATCAGCAGCGTCTTCGGGTACCCGGCATTCACCAACGCCTTCGTGAAGGCCTGACCTTCGGGTACGCCGAGGAAACAGCGCGGCGGCCGCTGCCGGGATCGGGCAGTGGCCGCCGCGCCGCCGTTGCGGTCAGCCGTCACCGGGATCGGGCAGTGGCCCACGCGTCGTCGTTGCGGTCAGCCGTCACCGGGTGGGGCGAGCAGGTGGGCCAGCGCCCGTGTCGTGTCGTCGAGGCCCGGCAGCGTCTGGTCGCGTTGCGGCCCGGTCAGGTGCCGCAGCCAGGATCGCAGGAAGCAGGCGCCGACCAGCAGCAGCGCGGCCGCGTCGGTGTCCGCGCCGGGCCGCACGTGGCCGAGGTCGACCATGCCCGTCAGGTACTCGCTCACGAAACCCACGCCGCGGTGCGGGCCCAGGTCGCGTTCGTTGAGCCGCCCGGCGAACTCCGCGCGGATCGCGGCGTCGGCCTGCACCATTTCGAGCACCGGTAGGGCGCGGTCGAAGAAGCTCTCCAGGGCGGTGCCGATCTGGAGCAAGGTGTCGGCGAGCGACCGGTCGGCCGGTCCGGCGGTCAGGTCCAGATCGAGCGCCTTCAGGGGCTGGAGGCCGGCCAGGGTGACGGCCTGGATGAGGCCGACCTTGTCCCGGTAGTGGTAGAACACGCTTGCCTCGGACACCCCGGCACGCCGGGCCACCTCGCGCGTGGTCAGCCTGGCCAGCCCCTGTTCGCCGATCACCTCCAGGGCGGCGGCGAGGATCGCCTCACGCGCGCCCTGGGGCGGGCGGCCCCGTCCGCGCCTGATGGTTTCGCTGTCCGGCACGTATGCCTCCGATCCGTTCCTGCCGCCACTTGACAGAGTACCTGAGTGTTTGCTCAGATAATGCGTGGAGATACTGAGCAAAAGCTCAGGATATAACTCGGGGGTGCTGATGGACCGGAAATGGTGGACGCTCACGGCCGTGTGCACGGGGGTGTTCATGCTCCTGCTCGATGTCACGATCGTGAATGTCGCGCTGCCCGACGTGGAACGGGCCTTCTCGGCGTCGCTGTCCGACCTGCAGTGGGTCATCACCGCGTACGCGCTGACTCTCGCGACATTCCTGCTCACGGCCGGTTCGCTGGCCGACCGGTTCGGACGCCGGCTGATGTTCGCCATCGGCCTCGTGGCGTTCACCGCCGGCTCGCTGCTGTGTGGCCTGGCCACCGGCCCGCTGTTCCTCGTCCTGGCCCGGGCCGGGCAGGGGGTGGGCGGCGCCATCATGTTCGCGACGTCGCTGGCCCTGCTCGCGGACGCCTTCCGGGGCCGGGACCGAGGCACCGCGTTCGGCGTCTTCGGTGCCATCACCGGGATCGCGGTAGCGGTCGGACCGGTTCTCGGTGGAGCGATCACCAGCGGCCTGTCCTGGCGGTGGATCTTCTTCGTCAACCTGCCCATCGGTGTGATCGCCCTGGCGATCACGCTGCTGCGCGTCGGCGAGTCCCGTGACCCGCAGGCGGCGCCGCCCGACCTGGTCGGCTTCGCGACGTTCAGCGTCGGCCTGGCCGCCCTGGTGTTCGGGCTGATCCGCAGCAGCGCCGACGGATGGTCCTCGGCCACCGTCGTCGTGTCGCTCGCCGCCAGCGCCGTCCTGCTGATCGCCTTCGTCGTCGTGCAGCGGCGGCGGCCCACGCCCATGCTCGACCTGCGGCTGCTGCGGGTACCCACCTTCAACGGCGGCCTCGCTGCGGCCTGGGCCATCTCCGCCTCACTGTTCTCCCTGCTGACCTATCTCATCATCTACGTGCAGAACGTCCTGGGGCTGTCCGCGGTCGCGACCGGCGTGCGGTTCCTGCCGCTGACCGGGGCGATCTTCGTGACCGCCGGGATCGCCGGCCGGCTGACCGGCCACGTGCCGCGCCGCCTGCTCATCGCGCCCGGCTTCGTGCTGATCGGCGCCGGCCTGCTGCTGATGCGCGGACTGACCCCGCAGTCGACCTGGACCCACCTGCTGCCCGGCATGATCGTGGCCGGCATCGGCGCCGGGCTGGTCAACGTGCCGCTCGTCTCGACCGCCGTCGGTGTCGTCGAGCCGGCCCGGGCGGGGATGGCCTCCGGCATCAACTCCACGCTGCGCCAGGTCGGCATCGCGACCGGGGTCGCCGCGCTCGGTACGGTCTTCGCCAGCCACGTGCGCTCCACGGTGACCAGCCAGCTTGGCGGCACCGCCCTGGCGGCCCACGCCGCGACGATCGCCGACGCGATCAGCAACGGGGGTGCGGCACAGGCCGCCGCGGCCGTACCGGCACCGTTGCGCGGCCTCGTCGCCGCCGCCGGCCGGTCCGCTTTCGTCGACGGGCTCAACCTGATCCTGGGGGTGGGCGCCGCCGTCGCCTTCGCCGCCGCCGTCGCGTCCTTCGTCCTGGTGCGCGAGCGCGACTTCGTCACGACGACCGCCGAGGCCGAACGCGTCGAGCCGGTCGCCGTGGCCGCCTGAGAACGCCGCGGCCTGCGGACGTCGCCGCCTGAGAGTGTGCCGCCTGGGGACGTCGCCGCCTGAGAATCCTCTTTCGATCCGGGAGTCAGCATGAAGTTCACCATCGTCGCCGCGACCGGCGGCATCGGCCGGCAGGCCGTCGATCAGGCGCTGGCCGCGGGGCACGAGGTGACCGCCGTCGTGCGCAACCCGAGAGACCTGCCGGCCGCCGTACGCACCGTCCGGGCGGATCTGTCGACCGCCGACCCGGCGGCGATCGAGTCCGCCGTCGCGGGAGCCGACGCGGTGCTCTCCGGTCTCGGGCGGCGCTCGCCGTCCGACGCCGGGATCGCCGCGCGGGGTACCGGGGCCATCGTCGCCGCGATGCGCTCGGCCGGCGTACGGCGGATCGTCGTCATCAGCGCCTCTCCGGTAGGTACCGTGGCGTCGCCGGGCCGGCCGAACCCGCCGAGGCACGACCCAGGCGACGGGTTCGTGGTCCGCAGCGTCTTCGCACCGCTGATCAAGGCGATACTCCGCGAGCCGTATCGCGACCTGGCGCTCATGGAGGACCTGTTGCGCGACAGCGGCCTGGACTGGACGGTGGTCCGGCCGCCCCGGCTGGTCGACAAGCCGGCGACCGGCCGGTACCGGACCGCGTACGGCCAGAACGTCCGCCGCGGAATGTTCATCTCCCGCGCCGACGTCGCCCACCTCATGCTCCGGACGCTCGACGACCCGGAGTCGGTCGGGCACACCGTCGGCGTCGCCTACTGAGAATGTGATCATCCGATCCGGGGCGGGCACCGCCCTCAGCGTGCCGTCGGGCGGGCGCGGACGTGCAGGCGCTCGCCCTGCGGCCCGAACAGGGTGAGGAGTTCCGCGGAGCCCGGGCCGGGGTTGGCGACGAGGTGCGGGACGCGGGTGTCGAACTCGGCGACCTCGCCCGGGGTCAGCACGAGATCGTGGTCGCCGAGCCACAGGCGCACGCGACCGGACAGCACGTACAGCCACTCGTAGCCCTCGTGGGTCTGCTGATCCGACCGCCCCGAGGGCGTGTCCGGCGGCAGGATCTGCTTGAACGCCTGCAGGCCGCCCGGCCTGCGGGTCAGCGGCAGGAACGTCACGCCGTGGCGGACGATCGGGCGGGCGTGGACGCGAGGATCCCCGGTCTCGGGCGCGCCGACCAACTCGTCGAGGGGCACCTGATGGGCCCGTGCCAGCGGCAGCAGCAGTTCCAGGGTGGGCTTGCGGCCACCGGATTCCAGGCGGGACAGGGTGCTGGCCGAAATGCCGGTGGTCTCGGAAAGCTGGGCCAGGGTCGTGCCGCGTCGCTTGCGCAGCGCGCGCAGGCGCGGACCCACGGAGGCCAGGACCGCCTCCTCGTCGTTTGCCATACCGGCAACATTACTTGTCGAATCGAGCGCCGTGCCGGACCGTTGGCCGCAGCCGACGACGGGACCGTTGGCCGCAGCCGACGACCGGACCGTTGGCCCAGTCGACGAACGGGGAAGGAAGCACTCGATGGACGAGACATACGACGTGGTGGTGGTGGGGGGCGGCGCGGCCGGGCTCAGCGGCGCCCTGACGCTCGGGCGGGCGCGGCGTTCGGTACTGGTGATCGACGCCGGGCAGCCGCGCAATGCGCCGGCCGGACACGTGCACAACTACCTGGGCCGGGAGGGTACGCCGCCGGACGAGTTGCTGGCGGCCGGTCGCGAGGAGGTGCGCCGGTACGGCGGCGAGGTCGTCACCGGGCGGGTCGAGGCCGCCGCCCGGGAGGACGGCGACTTCCTGGTGACGCTGGACGGCGGGCGCACCGTGCGGGCGCGGCGGCTGCTGGTCACGACCGGGCTCGTCGACGAACTGCCCGATGTGTCGGGGGTGGCCGAGCAATGGGGGCGTGGCGTGCTGCACTGCCCGTACTGCCACGGCTGGGAGGTGCGCGACCGGCGCATCGGCGTGCTGGCCACCGGGCCGGCCGCGGTCGGCCAGGCGACCCTGTGGCGGCAGTGGAGCCCGCACGTGCTGCTCCTGCTGCACGACGCGGCGGCGCTCGGTGCCGAGGAGGCCGAACGGCTGGCGGCGCGGGGGATCACCGTCGTGGAGGGCCGGGTCGCCGGGCTGGAGGTCGCCGGTGACGCGCTGACCGGGGTACGGCTGGCCTCGGGCGAGGTCATCGCGCTCGACGCGGTGGTCGTCGCGCCACGGATGACGGGCCGGGCGGAGGTATTGGAGTCACTGGGGCTGACGCCGGTCGACGTGGAGGTCGATGGGAACGTGGTCGGCAGCCGGATCCCCGCCGACGCGACCGGGGCCACCACGGTGCCCGGTGTGTGGGTGGCGGGCAACGTGGCCGACATCCGGGCCGCGGTGATCACGGCTGCCGCGGCGGGTCTGACCGCCGCCTCGGCGATCAACGCCGACCTGATCGCGGCGGAGACCCGGAACGCGGTGGACGCCTACCGGCACCTCGGGCGCACGATGTTCGAGGAGGCCGCCTGGGACGAGCGCTACCGCTCCGCACCGGCGCTGTGGAGCGGACGCCCCAACCCACAACTCGTCGCCGAGGCCGCCGGACTGCCCGCCGGCCGGGCACTCGACGTCGGCTGCGGCGAGGGTGCCGACGCCGTCTGGCTCGCCGAACGGGGCTGGCAGGTCACGGCCGTGGACATCTCGACCGCCGCGCTGGCGCGGGCCGCCGAGCACGCCGAGGCCGCCGGAGGGCAGGTCGCCGGCCGCATCGAGTGGACGCACACGGATCTGCGCGACACGCCGCCCGCCGACGGCGGGTACGACCTGGTGTCATCGCAGTTCATGCACCTGCCAGGCGACCTGCGCGGGAAGCTGTTCGAGCGGCTCGCCGCCGCGGTGGCCCCGGGCGGCACCCTGCTGATCGTCGGGCACCACCCGTCCGACCTGCGGACCTCGGCGCATCGGATGCACTTCCCGGACATGATGTTCACCGGCGAGCAGGTCGCGGCCTCGCTCGACCCGGCGGCGTGGGAGGTGGTGGCCGCCGAGGCCCGGCCGCGTACGGCGACGGACCCCGAGGGGCACGAGATCACCATCCACGACGCCGTCCTGGTGGCCCGCCGCCGTAGCGACCGACGTCAGGGACCGCGCTGACGCGGCGGCCCGTCACGAACCGTTCAGGTGCAGCGGCAGTACCAGCGCGGCCGGGATGGCCAGATCGCGGTCGAACACCTCGTCGCGCGGTACGAAGACCATGGCCTTGCCCTCGCCGAGCACCACGTCCTCCTGCCGCGCCTCGGTGGTACCCCGGAAGGCGTGGATCGTGACGGTGTGCGGGAACCCCTCCTCGAACGGGCGCGGGCCGCTCCAGAGCGGGTACAGCTCGCCGGCGGTCAGGCCGGTCTCCTCCAGCAGTTCGCGGCGGGCGGCCTGTTCCGGTGTCTCGCCGGGCTCGACCTGACCGCCCGGCAGGCTCCACCGGTTCGGCGAGACGGGTGCGTACTCGTCGCGCAACTGCATGAGCACCGCCCCCGAGGGGTCTTCGAGGAGGACGAGCGCGACTTCATAACTGGCCATCCGCGCAATGATCCCACGCCGGATCCGGGAGGCGGCCGTTTCCGGATCGGTGAGCGCCGGGTGGCATCGATCGCCACGACGGACGCCCCGTCCCGGCTATCCTGGCGTTCATGATCCGATCCGGCCGTCCGCGGCGGTGGATGACGCGGGTGGTCGTGGGCGTCGCGGTACTCGCGGTGGGCGCGTGCGGCTCACCCGCCGGTACGCCGTTGCCGACCGCGGTGCCGTCCGGGCCGGCCGCCTCCGTGGTGCCGTCGCCGTCCGGCGGCGTACCCGAGCACATCGTCGTGGCCGTCTTCGAAAACAAGGGGATCGAACAGATCATCGGCAGCGGCCAGGCACCGGCCTTCGACGCCCTGGCGCGCAAGGGCGTGCTGTACACCCACTCGTACGCGATCACCCACCCGAGCCAACCCAACTACCTCGCCCTGTTCTCCGGCAGCACCCAGGGGGTGACGGACGACTCCTGCCCGCACACGTTCGCGACCGGGAACCTGGCGCGGCAACTGCTCGACGCGGGGCGGACGTTCACCGGCTACTCCGAAGCCCTGCCCCGCCCCGGCTTTGCCGGCTGCGGCCAGGGCACCTACGCGCGCAAGCACGCGCCGTGGACGAACTTCGCCGACCTGCCCGCGACGGTGGGTCAGCCGTACAGCGCGTTCCCGTCCGACTTCGCCATGCTGCCCTCGGTGGCGTTCGCCATCCCGGACCTGTGCCACGACATGCATGACTGTTCGATCGCGACCGGGGACCGTTGGCTCGCGGCGCATCTCGACGCCTACGCGACCTGGGCGCAGACGCATCACAGCCTGTTGATCGTCACCTTCGACGAGGACGACTCCGCCGGTGCGAACCTGATCCCCACGATCATCGTCGGGCAGGGCGTGACGCCCGGACGGGTCGGCGACCGTATCGACCAGTACACGGTGCTGCGCACCATCGAGGCGTGCTTCGGTCTCCCACCACTCGGCGTTGCCGCCGCCCGGACACCGCTGCCTCAGCTCTGCCGGTAGGCACAGCCGACCTTCGCGTCCGCGCGTTCCGCTCGATGCGGGGAACGGCATATCCCGGACAGTCGAACCCTACAGATTGTAGGGTCGAGGGTGAGTCGATCACCGGGAGATCACCGCGGGGTACCCGCGTTCCCGACAATGCAACGAGGAGAAGCCCGATGAGCGACAACCTGTCGCGAACCGGCACGCAGATGCCAAGCCTGCCGCCTGTCGGGCGCGCGATGCTGAACAAGGTACCCGAGGTGACCATCCTCTTCTGGGTCATCAAAGTCCTGTGCACCACGGTCGGGGAGAGCCTCGCCGACTACGTCGACACCACCCTCGGGTTGGGGTTGACCAACACCACGCTGGTGTTCTCCGCGGCGTTGGTCGTGGTGCTGGCTGTCCAGTTCCGGCTACGCCGCTATCTGCCCGCGGTCTACTGGCTCGCGGTCGTCCTCATCAGCGTCGTCGGCACTCTGCTCACCGACCAGCTCACCGACGGCCAGGGCGTCCCGCTGTGGATCAGCACCACGGTGTTCGCCGTCGTGCTCGCGGTCGTGTTCGGTGCCTGGTACGCCCGCGAGCGCACCTTGTCGATCCACACCATCGTCACCACCTCCCGCGAATCCTTCTACTGGCTCGCCGTCCTGGTGACCTTCGCGCTGGGCACGGCCGCCGGTGACTGGACCCTCGACCTGACCGGAGCGGGTCCCGGCCCATCGGTGCTGCTACCCGCGGGCCTCATCGCGGCGGTGGTCGCGGCCTGGAAGCTCGGCGCCGGCCCGGTGCTGTCGTTCTGGCTCGCCTACGTCCTCACCCGGCCGCTGGGCGCCAACCTCGGCGACTATCTCGCCTCGTCCCACCGCGAGGGCGGGCTGGGCCTGGGCACGCTGGGCACCAGCACCCTGTTCCTGGGGACGATCCTCATCGCCGTCAGCTACCTCGCCGTGACCCGCCGGGACCAGACCGAACCCGTCCATCAGGGTGCGGGCTGAACGACCCGTCCGGCTCCTGTTCCGGGAACAACGGCCGGGTGCTGTCGTGTCCAGTCAGCGCTGCGAGGTCGCGACCATGCCGGCGCGGTCGAAGAGATGCTCGCCCTGGGACTGGATGATCGAGGTGGATACGGCCAGCGCGGACAGCAACACGGCAAGGACGGCGATCGCCGGTAGGCGTTGCAGAGCCGGGGGATCGAGGAGGGCGCGGACCCGGTCGGTGACCTCACCTCCGGTCGCGGCCGGCGTGGGATGGGCCTGGGCGTGATGGGTACGGGCCAGGGCGGCACGGGCGACCGACCGGGCGACCAGGTGCCGGTCTGCCACGGCCCGCGCGGCGTCCTCGTCGGCCCAGCGCTCGACGGCATGGCGGATGGCGCGCCGGGTCGCGGTCAACAGCGGGTTGGCCGCCGCGGCGACGTCGATCGCTATGCTCCACCAGGCGTGCCGGTGGATGAGGTGGGAGCGTTCGTGAGCCAGCAGCGCCTGGCGTTCGGGTCCGTCCAGGGCGTGCAGCATGCCGCGGGTGACCACGACGCGGCCGCGCGCCTCGGGTGTGGTGAACGCGTCGGGGGTGTCGCTGTCGAGCACGACGAGTGCGCCGGGAGGGCCCAGGCGCCCGTGGACCCGGTGCACGATGAGCAGCGAGCGGGCCCGGTGCACCGTCGTGGTGACCGCCCAGATCGTCGCGGGAGCCAGCAGCGCAAGGGCGGCCGCGGCCGGGAGGTGGCCGACGGGAGTGTCGGCCCTCAGGGTCCGAGGTGACCACGGGCCGATTTCGGCGACCTCGGGCTGCTGTCCGACCCAGGTGAATGCCGCCGACGCGAGGGCGAACCACAGCGCCGCGGTGACGGCGACACTGGTGGGAACGAGCATCCGGGTGGCCCAGGCGGGGGGCAGGATCCTGGCCAGCCGTGGCGCCGCCGCGCCGAAGAGTCCGGCGCAGACCATGACCGCCATCACCGCCGCGGTCATCGTTGGTCCGCCGTCTCCGGGTCTTCGCCATCACGGTTCAGCAGGCCGACGAGGAACGCCTCGTCGGCGGGTGACAGGGTGCTGACGAAACGGGCCAGCACCGCTGCCCGGTCCGCTTCGTCGCTCAGCAGGCGGCTCATCTGGAATGCCGTGATCTGCGCCTGTTCCTGTACGGGCAGATAGGCATAGGCCCGCCCCTGCAGGTCCCGGGTCACCCGACCCTTCTCGTGGAGCCGGCCCAGCACCGTCGTCACCGTGTTGTACGCGAGGTCACCGGGCAGGCGTTCCCGGACGGCGGCCGGGGTCAGGGGCTGTCCGGCGATCACGAGTACGTCCAGGATCTCCTGTTCCAGGTCGCCGTGACCCCGTCGCGGATCTCGTATGGACACCCCTGCTCCTACATCTGTTGTAGTAGTACTGTCGACTACAAGGATTGTAGGTGCTGCGAGAGGTGCGCCGTTGTCATCGTCGCCGTTCGTCCGGTTTATCCTTTTTGTGCGCACGGTCAGCTCCGCCCGTACCACCCGCCGTACCGGGGGCCCGATCGGCTGCCCCGGATGATCGGGTGGGCGGTACTCGTGGCGTTGGCCAGCGCGGCCTGCTACGCCCTGGGGTCGGCCGTGCAACAGATCGAGGCCGCCCGCACCGGAGACGGGGTGGCCGGTGCGGGATTGCTGTGGCACCTGACGCGGCGGCCCGGGTGGATCGTGGGCATGGCCGCGATGGTCGCCGGAGCGGGCCTGCACGTCCTGGCGCTGAGTTGGGGACCACTGCCGCTGGTACAGCCGCTCGGTGTGGCCAGCCTGCTGTTCGCCCTTCCCATGGGTGCCGCCCTCAACCGCCGGCCGATCCAGGCCTGGCACCGGCTCGGCGCCGGGATGGTGGCGGGTGGTCTGGTCGCACTCCTGGCGATCCTGCGGCCGGGTACCGGTCGGCCCGTTCTGTCCACGCCGGGCACGGCCGTGCTCGTCGGCATGACCGTGGCGGGACTGGTCTGTTGCGTGGCAGTGGCCCGCCGCACCGTGCGGTACCGACCGGTGGCGCTGGCCACCGGTGCCGGAATCTGCTTTGGCGCCACGTCCGCGCTGGTCCGCGTGGTCGGCAATCAGGTGCTGGGCTCTGGCGTCGACGCCCTGTTCAACTGGCCCACCATCGCTATGGTGGTGCTCGCGCCGGCCGGGTTCGTCGTCGTCCAACACGCCTATCGGGCCGGCGACCTGTCGGTGGTCCTGTCTACGACAAGCGTGGTCGACCCGCTGGTGGCGGTGGGGTTCGCCGTACTCCTGCTCGGAGACACGGTGCATGCCGGTCCGATCGGTACCGTGGTCGTGGTTCTCGCGGCGTTCGCCATCGTCGTCGGGGTGGCCGTCCTGACCCGCCCGGTGCGGCCCCGTGCCGTGGACCGCGACCGACCGCCGGCATCGACTTCTGTGGCGGCTGGTGCGACCCGGCGCGCAGCCCGGTGACCGGACGCCGGGCAGTCTTCGACCCGACCCGCGGCGTTTGAGAGACGTTCGAACCTACATCTTGTAGGGTTGAGGTGACTCTGGCAACGATACGGGTGCCAGCCCACGGTGGGGCTCAGGGAACCGCGCAGGTCCGGAAAACATGAGCGAGAAGTTGTACGCCGACGAGACGATCCGGGTGCCGTCGGCCGGCGGCCGGCCGGGCCGTCCGCGATGGCGCCGCGTGCTGCGCCGGGTTGGCCGCGCGTCGGTCACGGCGGTCGTGGCGGTCCTGGCCGCGCTCGGGCTTCTGGTGGGGCTCACGCCGTCGGTGAACGACGCGGCGCTGCGGGTCACGTCCCAGGCCGCCGCCACCGGCGCGGGCCAGCTCCTGTCCGCTCCGCCGGCCCGACTGGCATCGGCGGTGGTGGCGGTCGAGGACCATCGGTTCTACCAGCACCTCGGCGTAGATCCGCTGGCCGTCGCCCGGGTCGCCGCCGGCGCCGTGCGCGGGAGGGACGAGGGCGGTTCCACGATCGACATCCAACTGGCCAAGGTGCTCTACACCGGCGGCCGTGCGGACTGGCGAGCGCAACTGGAGCAGGTCGGACTGGCCCTGAAACTGGACCGCAGGTACTCGAAGAAGACCCTGCTGACGATGTACCTCAATGTCGTCTACTTCGGCCACGGGTTCTTCGGCGCGGCAGCCGCGGCGCAGGGGTACTTCGGTGTCGGCCCGGACGGCCTGGACTGGGGGCAGGCGGCGCTGCTCGCCGGGCTTCTGCAGGACCCGGACGGCGACGACCCGATCGATCACCCGCACCAAGCCCTCGCGCGCAGGAACTACGCGTTGGCGCGGCTGGCCGACGTTGGCGCGTTGTCAGACGGTGACGCTCATCGGTTCGAGGCCGCGGGGCTCGAACTGCGGGCCTGACTAGACCGAGGCCGGGTGGGCCTGTGGTGGGCACAGCACGAGCAGGCAACTGTCCACGCGGACGTCGTCGATGACCGGCCCGTACGGGGCCGGCACGGTGGTGCTGGCGAATTCGAGCGTCACCGACGATGACGTCGTGAGGAGGTAGAACGTCCGGTAGACGAACCCCATGTCGGTGAAGGTTGTGCCGGTGGTGTCGAAGGAGAACTGCTGGACGACCTGCCCGTTCGCGCTCACCGTTCCGGTCTTGACGACCGGGGTGGAGTTCGGGTTACCGGCGAGCGCATACGTGACCCGGTAGGTGATCAGCGGTACGGTGCCGAACGTCCGGGCGACCGCTCCCTGCTGGTCGCCGGCGAGGTCGAGGTTCTGCCTGCCCTCGATGACCTGCCAGAGAGCATTGGTGACGAGGTCGACGTTGCCGCGGGTCACTGTGAACTGGCCGATCTGCGTACCGACCGGCAGCCGGGCGAAGCCTCCCTGCACGATCGGCGTCTCGAACCCCTCGCGCAGGACGGGTCCGCCGGCAGCGGCGGGTGACGGGGTCATGGCACAGATCAGGCCCGCCAGCGTCACCATCGCCGCGGCACCGGAGGCGAACCGACGTGCCGAGATGCCCAGTCTTCTCATGCGTCGTACCCGGCCCTTCATCGGAGAGTCGACCATTGATCGATGACCATCGCTGACCCTACCGCTCCCGGTGTGGCACAAGGCGATCCCCCGGGCGGGTCGCCGTTGTCGGGAATGCGTCAGCCCGCAGGGGGTTGCCCCGTGCGGTAGGTCCGTGCACCGGCGGTGGTACCGGTCGAATCGCGCTCACGGGGCCCGAGTAGGCTACCCCGGCAAATGTGCGCAAACGGAGGGAAGAAGGCGCTTCGTGCTACAGATCGACGTGATCCCGGCCGACGGGAGCGATGTCACGGTGCTCGTGCGCGGTGAGCTGGACATGACCGGTGCCGCACGGTTGCGCGAGACCTTCACGTCTCTCCTCAACAGCGGCACCGCCCGGACGGTCGGCCTCGACCTTCGCGGGCTGACCTTCATCGACTCGACCGGCATCGGCACCCTGGTGGTGGCCCGACGCATCTGTACGCAGGTGGGGGTGCGACTGCACCTGATCGCGGTCAGCCCGTTCGCCGCCCGGGTGCTGAGCGTGACCGGGGTGATGGAGGCGCTCGCCGGCCAGCAGCAGTAACCGCGCGTCACCGACCGTACCGCGTCGCCGCCCGAGTCTCGTCCGTGGACGGCTGCCGGGGTACGCCGGCAACGCACACCAGCGCGGCCACGCACAGCGCGCCGATCACGGCGGCGGTGGCGGTCCACCCGCTGTGCAGGTACGCCAGGCCGATCGCCGACCCCAGTGTGCTTGACCCGAGGTAGTAGGCCATCAGGTAGAGCGCGGAGGCCTGAGCGCGGTGCCGTGGCGCCCGCGCGGCCACCCAACCACTGGCCACCGAGTGCGCGACGAAGAAGCCGGCGGTGAAGACGACCAGGCCAACCGTGATCATGACGAGGTTGTCCGGCAGGGTCAGCGCGAGGCCGATCAGCGAGAGCACCACGCCGGTGCCGATCACCGTGCCCCGTCCGTGCCGGTCGGCCAGCCGGCCGGCGACCGTGGAGCTGACCGTGCCGGCCAGGTACGCCAGGAACAGCAGCGACGCGCGCGTTCCGGACAGGTGGATCGGCGCCGAGGTCAGCCGGTACGTCAGGTAGTTGTAGCAGGCGACGAAGCCGCCCATCAGCAGGAAGCCCACCGCACAGAGCCGCCGCACACCCCGGTCGCCGGACAGTTCCCGCAGCGCCGAGACGTGCGCGCGCAGCCGGGTAGGGGTGGGCCGGAACCGCCGGGCCGGCGGCAGCAGCACCATGAACGCGGCGACCGCGACCGCCGAGCAGGCGCCCAGTACGCCCACCGCCAGCCGCCAGGAACCCAGGTCCTGGACTGTACCGGGGATCAGCCGGCCGAACACGCCGCCCAGCGAGTTACCCGACACGTAGAGGCCGATGGCCGCGCCGATACCGGTCGGATGGATCTCGTCGCCGAGGTGCCCCATCGCCACCGCGACGACCGCGGCCAGCGCGACCCCGATCAGCGCCCGGGTGGCCAGCAGCAGCCAGAATCGGGGCATCAGGGCCGAGGCGAAGGCGAGCAGGCAGGCGACCAGCAGGCCACCGCGCATCAGCCGGGTGCGGCCGAGCGACTCGGCGAGGCTGGACAGCGGCAGGATGGCCAGTGCCAGCGCGCCGGTCGCGCAGGAGACGGTCAGGCTGGAGGCGGCCGGGCCGACCCGGAAATCGGCGCCGATCGCCGGCAGCAGTGCCTGGGTGAAGTAGAGCAGGCTGAACGCGGCCAGCCCGGCGGCGAGCATGGCGAGGCTGAGCCGGCGCGCCTGCGGGCTGCCGGGCCGCAGGCCGGGGACGCGCTCCCGGTCGAGTTCCGGGTCGAGGACCGTCACGCTCCGACGCTAGGAGCGGTGAGTTCCATGCGTCCAATGCATGAGTCGGCGTATTTTCATACCGTGGCGTATGAAAGCTTCGGCCTGGCACCCGGGCTCGAGGAACTGGTCGCGGTGGCGCGGCACGAGCACGTGACGCGCGCCGCACAGCAGCTGGGCATCCCGCAGCCGACGCTCTCGCGCGCACTGGCCCGGCTCTCCGCACAGCTGGGCACGCCGCTGGTGCACCGGGAGGGGCGGGGTGTGCGGCTGACCCGGCACGGCCAGTTGCTCGCCGGGCACGCCGGCCGGGCGCTGGACGAGTTGCTCGCCGGGGTACGGGCGGTGCGCGCCGAAGCGGATCCGGACTCGGGTTCGGTGGTGCTGGGCTTCCTGCACAGCATGGGACCGGTCGTGGTCCCCGCTCTGCTGCGCGGGTTCCGGCAGACGCATCCGGGGGTGGCCGTGCGGCTGGTGCAGGATGCGGCGCACGTGATCGTGGAAGGGGTACTCTCCGGCCGGCTCGACCTCGGCGTGGCCGGTCCGGTGCCGCCGCACCCGCACCTGGGCACCCGGCGGCTGGTCGAGCAGCCGCTGACCCTGCTGGTGCCGGCCGACCACCGGCTGGCCGGACGGGCCCGGGTGCGGCTCGCCGAGGTGGTCGGCGAGCCACTGGTCACGATGACCGCGGGGTACGGCGTGCGGACCATCACCGATCAGCTGCTGCGCGCGGCCAGGCTGCCGATCCGGTACGCCTACGAGAGCCAGGAGATGAACACCGCGGCCGGGCTGGTCGCCGCCGGACTCGGTGTGGCGGTACTGCCGGCCGGAGCCGCCATGGACGGCACGGTGGAGCTGGCGATCGCCGACAAGGGTGCCAGCCGTACCCTTTCGATCGCCTGGTCCGGCGACTGGCCGCTCTCCACGCCAGTGTCCGACCTGCGCCGGTACATCATCGACGAGGCGCCCCGGCTGCTGCGCCGGGATCGGCGGCCCTGACGGCGGGCGATCCGCTTCCGGACGGGTCCGGGTGCTCGCGGGTCCGGCGGCTCACCAGCCGGTCGGACCCGGCACATACCAGCGTCGCGGCCAGCACGAAGAGGACCGCCGCGCGCAACAGCCGGGTCTCCGGGTAGGCGGTCGCGAAGGCCAGGCCGACGGCTGCCGCGAGCGCGCCGGCGAGCAGCGCCGCGGCCAACTGGACGAGCCAGACGCTTCTCGCCGCGCGGCGCCGGGTCTCCGGGAGCCGGGCGGCGACTTCGCGCAGCGCCGCGACCGCGGCCACCACGATGACGAGGGTGCCCGCGCCGGCGGCCAGCGTCGAGGAACCGAAGCCGAGTTCGTACCGGATGGCCAGCGCCGGCACCAGGAACAGCCCGAGCCACCAGGACAGTCCGGTGTCGAGGGTGTCCAGTCCCGCACCGGTGGGCCGGTCGAGGCGCCGCCGGCGCAGCCGGGTCGCGGCGAACCGGGCCACCACGAGCACCGCGCCGGCCAGCGCGGCCCCGGGCAGGTGGGATCCGGTCCGGCCGAGGCTGTAGAGCAGCACCGTGTCGTACATGGCCAGGATCAGGTAGCCCAGCGCGGCCGCCGAGGCGGCGAACGCGATCAGCTCGGCCGCGGTGCGCGGGGCACCCGTCCCCTCCGGCGCCCCGGACCGGCGACCCAGCCAGCACAGCGCGACGGCGCACAACACCCCGGAGATCGCCCGCAACACCAGATCCTGGACCGTGTACGGGGTGCGCAGGTCCCACTCGATCAGGCCGAAGGTGACCGTGTAGAACGCACATGCCAGCCCGAGCACGCCGGGCCGGGCCAGCCGACGGTACCGGCGGGGATCCAACCAGTTCAGCACGGTCAGGTACGCCAGCAGCCCGAACGGCAGTTCCAGCAGCGACGGTATCCGCAGCGCGGTCACCGAAAGCAGGTGCGCGTCGGGGAAGTGGGCCGCCAGCGCGACCATCACCCGGTCGTGGTCGGCCAGTGCGAACCAGCCGCTCGGTACGTCCCGGGCGAGGTACGACATGTCGCCGTGGCGCACCCGCAGCGCGTACACGGTGAACAGCACCTGGTTGACGTAGATGGCCGCGGTCACGGCGGCCAGCCACCAGCCGGGCCGGTGCCACCGTCGCGGCTGTGCTGGCTGTGCTGGCTGTGCTGGCGGTGCCGGCGGTGTCGGGTGTGTCGCCGGTGCCGGATCGGTGTCCCGGCGCAGCGCCCGCCAGGTCACCGGCAGGCCGGTCAGCACCGCGGCGAGCACGATCCCGTGCAGCGCCACCGCCGTGCCGTTCACCGCGGCACCACGTCGAACCCGGCACCCATCGGCGCGCTCACGCGTCCGGCGCGAGCATCGGGCAGCCGCGCTCGCCTGTCGTCACCGGCACACCGGTCCCCCCGTGCTCGTCGATGTGTGGTGGGCACCCTACCAAGACCGGCAACCGCCCGGGGGTCCGTCCGCCGTCCGCCGTCGCCGGGTCGTCGGGTGCCGTGCCGACCGGCGGGTACGCCGCGCCACCGGTCAGCCGATCGGTGGAGCGGGTCAGCCGTCCGACTCATCCGGTGCGTCAGCCGCCGGTCTGGCTGGCCGGTCGATGTGCCTTCGGGGCGTCGGCGCGACGGTAGAAGCACGCCGGCCGCGGGGGCCGGAGCCGGAAGGACGAGCGCATGCCAGCAGTGATCGAAGTGCGGCACCTGCACAAGAGCTACGCGGACACCGTGGCGGTCGACGACGTCTCCTTCGCCGTACAGGAGGGTGAGATCTTCGGCATCCTCGGCCCCAACGGCGCCGGTAAGACCACGACCGTGGAGTGCGTCGAGGGGCTGCGACGGCCGGACCGGGGCGAGATCAGCGTCCTCGGGCTCGACCCCCGGCGGGACCGCGCCGAGCTGGCCCAGCGGCTCGGCGTACAGCTCCAGGACAGCCAGCTGCCCGAACGGCTGCGGGTCGCCGAGGCGCTGAAGCTCTACAGCTCCTTCTACCGGGCCCCGGCCGACTGGCGTGCGCTGATGGAGCTGCTCGGGCTCACGGACAAGGCCGGCACCAGGTTCGGCAAGCTGTCCGGCGGCCAGAAGCAGCAGCTCTCGATCGCGCTGGCGCTGATCGGGGGTCCGCGGGTCGCGGTACTCGACGAACTCAGCACCGGACTGGACCCGCAGGCCTGCCGCGACACCTGGGAACTGATCCAGGGTGTGCGCTCGCGGGGGGTCACGATCCTGCTCGTCACCCACTTCATGGAGGAGGCGGAGCGGCTGTGCGACCGGGTGGCGCTGATCGACGCGGGCCGCGTCGTGGCGGTGGACACCCCGGCCGGGTTGGCCGAGCGGGTCGAGGCGGAGCAGCGGATCCAGTTCCGCCCGTCCGTCCCGCTGGACGACCGGCTGCTGACCGGTCTGCCCGACGTGACCGGCGTCACGCGCCGCGGCGATGTCGTGGTGGTCACCGGCAACAGCAACGCGTTGAACGCGGTCACCTCCGTGCTCGCCCGCCACCAGATCGTCGCCCAGCAGCTGCGGGTGGAGCAGACCAGCCTGGAGGACGCGTTCGTCGCGCTGACCGGCAGGCACTCCGGCACCGACCAGAAATGACCAGACCAGGACGAGGAGTACCAGCAATGTCAGCGAGTACCGCAGCACCGCCGACCGGCGCCCGGGGTTCCGCACTCGGGCGGCTGGCCATCACCGAGCTGAGGCTGTTCCTACGGGAGCGGGTCGGGCCCATCTGGGGCATGGGGTTCCCCCTGCTCCTGCTCGTCATCTTCGGCAGCATCCCCTCCTTCAACCGGCCGAGCACGGATTTCGGCGGCCTCACCGAGCTGGACGTCTACGTGCCCATCCTGGTCGCGTTCGTGATCGCCATGCTCTCGCTGAACGCCCTGCCGCCGGTGCTGGCCGGCTACCGGGAGAAGGGCGTCCTGCGCCGCATGCGCACCACACCGGTAGGCCCCTCCCGGGTACTCGCGGCCCAGCTCGCGGTGAACCTCATCGTCGTGGTGGTCACCGTGGCCCTGATCCTCGTGGTGGCCCGGCTCGGGTACGGCGTGCTCCTGCCGCGGCAGCTCGCCGGGTTCGTCATCGCGGCGCTGCTCACCGCCGCCGCGTTGATGGCCATCGGGCTGTTCGTCGCCGCGGTCGCGCCCGCCGGCCGGGCCGCCCAGGCGATCGGCACGATCGTGTTCTTCCCGATGATGTTCTTCGCCGGGCTGTGGCTGCCCATCGCCCAGATGCCCCCGGTCCTGCGCCACGTCAGCCACGCCACCCCGCTCGGGGCGGCGGTCCAGGCACTCCAGGACGCCGCCCAGGGACACTGGCCGCACCCGCCGCAGCTGCTGACCATGGCGGCGTACGCGGTGGTGTTCGGGCTGGCCGCGGCTAGATTGTTCCGTTGGGAGTAAGTCTTGGGCGCGGAGGGGTACATGAGCGGTCCGGTCTCGCGGTCCTGGCCGCAGGCTTGGGAGCGGCGGTCGCTTCCGCTGATCACCGTCGTGCCGTACGTGCTGTTGGCGGTCCTTGTCGGCGTCACCGTGGAGGTCAAGCGCTCCACCGGGGGCTCCCTGCTCATCGACCTCGGGCTGTGCGCGCTGGCGGCGGCGTGGATGCTGTGGATGATCACACTCCATCCCGCCTGGCGGGAACGCCAGCCATTGATGGCGGTGTTCCTGGCCGGGCTGATCGTGATCACGGCGGTCCTGGTGATCAGGGATCCCTGGTTCGGGTTCTTCACGCCGGCCGGCTACTTCTACGCGTTCAGGCTCCTGTCCTGGCCGTGGGAGCTGGCCGCCATCGCCGGGGTGGCGGTCGTGGCGGGTACCGCACAGGCGTCCGGGGTGCCCAAGACGAGCGTCTTCGGCGTGGCCATCTACCTCGCCATCCTGGCCGTGAACGTGGTCCCCATGTGCGGTCTCGCCTGG
Source organism: Rugosimonospora sp. (assembly GCA_036494675.1). Classification (GTDB taxonomy): domain Bacteria; phylum Actinomycetota; class Actinomycetes; order Mycobacteriales; family Micromonosporaceae; genus Rugosimonospora. The sequence continues at coordinate 16,310 of DASXOA010000065.1, read as the reverse complement.
ATCGGCTGGAAGGCCGACAAGGAGAGCGACCGGCGCGATCGGGCACTTGAGGAGGTCAGCGAGGCGAACCGCCGGCTGGAGGCGGCGCTGGCCGAGAACGCGGGCCTGCACGAGCAACTGCTGACCCAGGCGAGAGAGGCCGGAGTCTTCGACGAGCGGCGACGGATGGCGCGGGAGATCCACGACACCCTGGCGCAGGGGCTCACCGGGATCATCACCCAGTTGCAGGCGGTCGAACAGGCCGCTCGGGACCCGGCCGGGTGGCGCCGGCACCTCGCGGCCGCGACCGGGTTGGCCCGGGAGAGCCTGTCCGAGGCGCGGCGGTCGGTGCACGAGTTGCGCCCGGAGGCGCTGGAGACAGCGCGGCTGAGCGGTGCGCTGACCGACGTCGGCAAGCGCTGGTCGGCGCTGCACGGCGTTCCGGTCCGGGTCGAGACGACCGGCACGGTGCGGCCGATGCGACCGGAAGCCGAGGTCGCGCTGCTGCGGGCGGCGCAGGAGGCGCTGGCGAACGTGGCCAAGCACGCACGGGCGAGCAGGGTCGGGGTGACGCTGTCCTACCTGGAGCACGCGGTGGCCCTGGACGTGCGTGACGACGGCAGGGGCTTCGATCCGCCCAGGGCGCGGCGGCCCGCGAACGGGGGCGGCCCGGCCGCCGGCGGCGGGTTCGGCCTGGTGGCGATGCGGCAGCGGATCGAGGGCCTGTCGGGGACGCTGCAGGTCGAGTCGGAACCGGGTACCGGTACGGCGATTTCGGCCTCCATCCCGGTACCGGCGTGGCGCTCGTGAGCCGCCCGGGGGACGGCGCTCCGATCCGCCTGCTGATCGCCGACGATCACCCCGTGGTCAGGGACGGGCTGAGCGGCATGTTCGCGCCCGATCCGGGGTTCGAGGTGCTCGGCGAGGCCGCCGACGGCGCCGAGGCGGTGCGGCTCGCCCAGACGCTGCGGCCCGACGTGATCCTGATGGATCTGCGGATGCCCGGCATGGACGGGGTGACCGCGATCACCGAGCTGACCCGGCGGGGCATCGCCGCCCGCGTGCTGGTGCTGACCACCTATGACACCGACAGCTACGTGCTGCCGGCGATCGAGGCGGGTGCCACCGGGTACCTGCTCAAGGACGCTCCCCGTGGCGAGTTGCTGCGAGCGGTCCGGGCGGCGGCCCACGGCGAGGCGGTCCTCTCGCCGTCGGTGGCGGCCCGGCTGATGAGCCGGTTCCGGGCTCCCGCCGCGGGACCGCTCAGCCAGCGGGAACTCGTCGTCCTCGAACTGGTGGCGGCCGGCACCACCAACCGTGAGGCGGCCGCCAAGCTGTTCATCAGCGAGGCCACGGTCAAGTCCCACCTTCTGAACATCTACGCCAAGCTGGGCGTGAGCGATCGCGCCGCCGCGGTCGCCGAGGCGTTCAACCGGGGACTGCTCACCCCGGGAACGCCCGAACGGCCCTGACCCCGGCCCGCCGCTCGCCGAACCGTTCGCCGAGCCGTCCCGAACCGCTCGCCGAGCCGCCCGTCGCCGGCGTGAACCGTGCCGCCGCGCCGAAGCCCGCGGGATCCGGTCTGGACGGCCCGGGTGAACCGGGTGAGGATCTGTCACGTATTCCTCAGAGTGGCACTTCCTGGATCGCGCGGGATGGCTTGATCCGGTTCGGTGCGCGGCTGTCGGCATGGGTCGAGTTGGGAGCACACGTTGTCCTTGAAGCGCCTTCTCCGGCTACCGGCGCGCACTCCGGCGACGGGGGACACGGCGGCCGGAGTCCCCGAGCCGGCGCCAGACGAGGCCGCTGGCGCTCCCCGGCGTCCGGTCACCGTCCGGCGACGGGTGCGCAGCGTGGCGGCCTGGACGACCACGGTCCTGGCGTGCCTGCTCGTGTGGTTCGCCCTCGTCGCTCCGGAGGAGATCAGCCGCCTGACGCCCGGCGCGTTCCTGCGCATCCCGATCGAGGGGCTGGTGATCGTCGCGCTGGTTCTCGCCCTGCCGGCCAGGGCGGGACGGATAGTGGCGGCGGTCGTCGGGGTGCTTCTCGGCCTGCTGGCCATCGTGAAGGTCCTCGACATGGTGTTCTTCGTCGCGCTCAACCGGCCGTTCAACCCGGTGATCGACCAGAGCTACCTCGGATCCGCGGTGAGCCTGCTGAGCGACGCGGTCGGCCGGCACGACGCGATCGCCTTCCTCATCGTGGCCGCGGTGCTGGGCGCTGCCGTACTCGTCTTCACGCCGCTGTCGGTGGTGCGCCTGAGCCGGCTCCTGACCCGGCACCGCACGACGTCCCTGCGTACCGTGGCGGCGCTCGGTGTCGTCTGGATCCTCTGCGCCGCGTTCGGTCTCCAGTTCGTGTCGAATGCGCCGATCGCCTCGACGAGTGCGGCCGGCGCGGCCTATGAGCAGGTGCGCCAGGTACGCGCCGGCGTGGCGGATCAGCAGGCGTTCGTCCGGGCCGCCGCCGTCGATCCGTTCCGGAACACTCCGAGCGGCGACCTGCTCACCGGCCTGCGCGGCAAGGACGTCATCGTCGCCTTCGTGGAGAGCTACGGGCGCGTCGCCGTCCAGGGTTCGAGCTTCGCGCCGCAGGTCGACGCCGTCCTCGACAGCGGAACCAACCAGCTGCGTGCGGCCGGCTTCTCCTCCCGCAGCGCCTGGCTCACCTCGCCGACGTTCGGTGGCATCAGCTGGCTGGCGCACTCCACGTTGCAGTCCGGCCTGTGGATCGACAACCAGCGGCGCTACAACGACCTGGTCACCACCGACCGGTTCACCCTCAGCGACGCCTTCAAGCGCGCCGGCTGGCGGACGGTCGGCGACGTGCCCTCGAACGAGCAGGACTGGCCGGAGGGCACGTCGTTCTACCACTACGACACGATCTACGACTCCCGCAACGTCGGGTACGAGGGCCCGTCGTTCAGCTACGCCAACATGCCCGACCAGTACATCCTCTCGGCGTTCCAGCGCCTGGAACTCGCGAAGCCCGACCACGCACCGGTGATGGCTGAGATCGACCTGGTGTCCAGCCACACGCCGTGGGCACCGCTCCCGCATCTGGTCGACTGGAACCAGGTCGGCGACGGCTCGGTGTTCGAGGGCATGCCGCAACAGGGTCCGTCGGCGGCCCTGGTGTGGCGCGACCCGAACCGGGTACGGGCCCAGTACGGCCAGTCCATCGAGTACTCGATGAGCAGCCTCATCTCCTTCGTGCAGACGTACAACGACAAGAACCTCGTACTCGTCGTCCTCGGCGACCACCAGCCGGCCACGATCGTCTCCGGTCAGGGCGCGAGCCACGAAGTGCCGATCACGGTCATCGCCCACGACCCGTCCGTGATGGACCGGATCTCCGGGTGGGGTTGGCAGGACGGCCTGAGGCCGGGCCCGGGCGCACCGGACTGGCCGATGGACTCGTTCCGGGACCGGTTCCTCACCGCGTTCGGCCCGCAGCCGGCCGCGTCGACCGCACGGCACTGAGAGCCGGCGGCGCGGCACTGAGAGCCGGCGGCACGGCACCGGGCGCCGGCGTGGCACAGGGAGCCGGCGAGGGACAGGGAGCCGGCACCACGCTGTGCCGTCAACGGCGACGGGCGGCGTCCCCCGGTACGGCCACGCGGTACCGGGTGGCGCGGGAACTGTTGGCGACGACCGCGATCGACGAGGCGTTGTGCAGGATGGCCGCCATCACCGGGGAGAGGACGCCGCCGGCGCTGACGACCAGCCCGACCGCGTTCACGGCGATGGACATCGTGTAGTTCTGCCGGATCACGCCGACCGTGTGGCGGGACAGGTCCCGCAGGTCCAGCAGCCGGCGCAGGTCGTCACCGGCCAGCGCGACGTCCGCGGTCTCGACCGCGACATCGGTTCCGGAGATGCCCATCGCGATGCCGATGTCGGCCAGGGCGAGGGCGGGCGCGTCGTTGGTGCCGTCGCCCAGCATGGCCACGGTGTAGCCCTCGGCCTTCAGCGCGCGCACCACCGCCTCCTTGTCCTCGGGCATCACCTGGGCACGCCACTCGGTCAGGCCCAACTCGGCGGCGACGGCCGCGGCGGTGTCCGGGTGGTCGCCGGTCAGCATCACGATGCGCGCCACCCCGTCGGTGCGCAGCGCATCGATCACCTCCCGGGCCTCGGGGCGGACCGTGTCGCACAGGCTGACCAGACCGATCAGTCGACCGTCGACCGCCAGCAACAGCGGCGTCTCGGCGGCACGCTGGAGCCTGCCCACCCACTCCTGGGCTTCGGCGCTCACGTCGATGTGCTCGGCCCGTAGCAGGTCCAGGTTGCCCAGCAGGAGGGTGCGCCCGTCGGCCTGGCTGCGCATGCCCAACCCGAGCAGTACCTCGCACTGCTCGTGCGGCGGAATCTGGATGTGGCGCTCGTTCGTCGACCGGATCACGGCCTGGGCCAACGGATGCCGGGAGTGGATCTCGGAGCTCGCGACGTACGCCAGTACCTGCTCCGGCTCCCATGACGGGTCGAAGCTCACCAGGTTGGTGATGACCGGCCGGCCCAGCGTCAGCGTTCCGGTCTTGTCGACGACGACCGCGTCGACCCGGCCGGCGGCCTCCAGGTGTGAGCCGCCCTTGATGAGGATGCCGCGGCGGGCACCGTTTCCGATCGCGGCGCTGATCGCCGTCGGGGTCGCCAGACCGACCGCGCAGGGGCAGGCGACCAGCAGCATAGTCATCGCCCGCCGTACGTCGCGGGTGAGCACCAGGGTGGCGGCGGCCAAGGCGAACGAGACCGGCACGAATCGCCGGGAGAAGTTGTCGCCGACGGTCTGGATCGGCGCGCGGTCGGTCTGCGCCCGCTCGACCCGGGCGACGATCCGGCCGATCGCGGTGTCCGGGCCGACCGCGCTGGCACGCACCACGACCCGTCCGCGCATCAGCACGCTGCCGGCGTGCACGTACTGGCCCAGACCGGCCGCGATCGGCAGCGTCTCGCCGGTGATGGCCGACTGGTCGAGGACACCGTCGCCGTCGACCAGAACCCCGTCGACCGGTACCGCGACGTGTTCGTGCACCACGATCTCGTCGCCGATGCGCAACCGGTCGATGTCCACCAGCCGTTCGTGCCCGCACCCGTCGCGTACCCACGCCTGTGACTGGGTGCCGGTGAGCAGGTTCCGGATCGCGTGGCGGGTCCGGCGCAGCGTCAGGTCCTGCAGGTACTCGCCGATGTTGAGCAACCAGAGCACGGTCAGGGCGACCACGTTCTCGCGCAGTACCAGGCTCGCCACCGTCGCCGCCGAGACCAGGACGTCGGTACCGGGGGAGCGCCGGCCGGCCAGGCTGCGCAGCGCACCGCGCAGGAACGGGTACCCGGTGAAGATGGTGACAGCGGTGGCGAAGGTACGGCTGGACGGCCCGAGCAGCGGCGGGCGGCGCAGCACGTACCGGCGGCCGCCGAGCAGCAGGAGCGCGACGCCGCCGACGATCATGCGAGCGAGGTCGGCGTTGGAGACTTCGGCCGAACGGGGTGGCCGCAGCGCCGGCGCGTGGGCGTGGACCGTCCGGCCGGTGTCGATGGCGGACAGTACGGCGGCCCGGTCGCACCGGTGCGGATGGAACCAGACCACCACCGATCCGGTACGCGGGAAGGCGTGCACGGCACGTACGCCGTCGACCCGGTCCACGGCCTCTTCGACCGCGACCGCGCGGGCGTCCGATCCGCGCAGCCACGGCACCCGGAAGCGCACCCGTCCGGCGGCATCCGAGCACACCTGGAGCGTCGATCCTGGCATGGCGGGTCAGTGTTCGTGATCGTGTGGATCCATGCCGGCGCCGGGCGGCGGCGACTGCTCACCCATCCGTTGCCGGGCCTCGCTCAGCACGTCGGCCATGGACAGCCGGGCGGTCTCGGCCCCGGCTTCCATCGACCGCTTGCCGCGCAGCGTCCAGGAGGTGGCGACCACGGCGCCGTTGCGTACCGCGCCGCTGCGCAGCAGCCGCCGGATGCCGTCGACGACCGTCACGCCCACGACGCCCGCCGCCAACGTCTGCGCCGCGCGCCGCACCACCGGACCCACAATCATCAGCTTTCCCCTTGTGTTGATCGGGCTGTCCCGCCGCAGGCTATCGGCGAACATAACACCGGTGTTGGGGCAAGATGGCCGCTTTGGCCGGTTTCGCGGTCGGCTCTCCGCGCCGCCGGCACCGGTGACGAGAGGTGGTCCGCACGCGTATCCGCCGCCTCGACCCTCCCGGCCGAGTGACTGACGCGTCAACATTGACGCGTCAATCGGCTGAGCTATGATTGACGCGTCAATCAGCTGGGGGTGAGGAGCATGCGTACTGGCGACCGAGCGGCGAGTGCGGCGGCGCGGCGACGGATGACGACGGGGGAGCTCGCGACCTGGCGGGCGCTGCTCGACACGACCACCGAGCTCCGGCGGGTGCTGGGCGCGCAGTTGGTGCAGGAGTCGAGCCTGTCACCGGCCGACTACCAGGTGCTGCTCGCGTTGAGCGAGGCAGAAGGCAGGCGGCTGCGCTCGTCGGAACTCGCGGCGACCATCGATTGGGAGCGCAGCCGGCTGTCCCATCACCTCGCCCGGATGGAACGCCGCGGCCTGATCCGCCGCGACGGCTGCTCCACCGACAACCGCGGCGCCGAGGTCCTGCTGACGGAGGACGGCGCGACGATGTTCCGGGGCGCGACCGCACCGCACATGAGGGCCATCAAGAAGCACTTCGCCGACGCCCTGACGCCCGAGCAGTTCGAGGCGCTCGCCGACATCCTCCGGGCGCTGCGCGGACACCTGCATTCGGAGCGGGCCGACGTGCCGGCGGGAGGTGCGGGTTCATGACCGGCACGGGAGGATCACCGGCTCTGCCGCGCATCGCCGTGCTCGGAGCCGGACACACCGGGCCGGTGATCGCGCGGGTCGCCATCGAGGCTGGCTACCAGGTGTCGATCGCGGCGTCCGGCGACCCGGACCGGATCGCGCTCATCACCGAGGTGCTGACGCCGGGAGCGCAACCACGATGGGCGGCCGACGCCGTCAAGGACGCCGACCTCGTGGTGCTGGCCATCCCGCTGCACGCGTTCCCGGGCCTCGATCCCGCGCCGCTGGCCGGAAAGCTCGTGGTGGACACCATGAACTACTGGCCGCCGACCGACGGGGTCCAGGAGATGTTCGAGGACGACCGGTACGGCAGCAGCGAAATCGTCGCGCGCCGGCTTGCCCGGTCGACGGTCGTCAAGACCCTGAACCACATCGGCTACCACGAACTCGACGCGGAGCGCCGGCCGCCGGGCTCACCGCAACGGCGTGCCCTCGGCGTCGCCGGCGACGACCCCGGCGCGGTGGGCATCGTCGCGGACGTGATCGAGCGCATCGGGTACGACGCCGTCCGGCTGGGCACCCTGAGCGCCGGCCGCCTCCTCGGACCCGGCGGCCCCGTCTTCGGGGTACCGATGCGCCGCGGCGAGTTCGAAGTGGCCGTACGGGCCGCGGCCGCCTGACCGACGTCCACATGAGACAGAGACCGGACAAGAGACCAGACAGAGAGATTCGACGTGACCACCCCAGAATCACCCGCCGTACCCGCATCCGGAGCCGAACCCACGAGATTCCCTCTCGTCCTCGGCCTCGACACCTTCGGCGACGTGACCCACGACAAGGACGACCACCCGCTCTCGCACGCCCAGACGATCCGCGACATCGTCGAGCAGGGCGTCCTCGCCGACCAGGTCGGCCTGGACTTCTTCGGCATCGGTGAGCACCACACCGACGACTTCCCGCTGTCGGCCGCCGACGTGGTGCTCGCCGCCATCGCCGCGCGTACGACCCGGATCCGGCTCGGGTCCGCGGTCACTGTGTTGAGTTCGGACGATCCCGTCCGGGTGTTCCAGCGGTACTACACGCTCGACGCCATCTCCGGCGGCCGTGCGGAGGTCATCCTCGGCCGCGGTTCGAGCATCGACTCGTTCCCCCTGTTCGGGTACGACCTCGCCGACTATGAGGACCTGTTCGAGGAGAAGGTCGGCCTGTTCGCCGAACTGCTCAAGGGTGGGCCGGTCACCTGGCAGGGCAGGACCCGCCCGTCGTTGAAGGACCAGGACGTCGTACCGCACACCGAATCCGGGCCCTTTCCGGCATGGATCGGGGTCGGCGGCAGCCCCCAGTCGGTGATCCGCGCCGCACACTACGGGTACTCGCTGATGCTCGCGATCATCGGTGGATCCCCGGCGCGCTTCGCGCCCTTCTCCCAGCTGTTCCAGCGGGCACTGAAGGAGTTCGGGCGACCCGCGCTGCCGGTGGGGGTGCACTCGCCCGGGCACGTCGCCGCCACCGACGAGCAGGCCCGCGACGAGTTCTGGCCACGCTATCTGGAGGTGATCCGCAAGGTCAGCAAGACCCGCGGATTCGCCGTACCCACCAGGGAGTCGTTCCTCCACGAGATCGGGCCGCACGGGGCCCTCTACGTCGGATCGCCGGAAACCGTCGCCCAGAAGATCGCGGCAAACCTCACCGCTCTCGGCGCGACGCGCTTCGACTTGAAGTACGCCATGGGAGGACTGTCGCACGAAGCCCTCATGACCAACATCGAGCTCTACGGCATCCGGGTCGCGCCACGCGTCCGTGACCTGCTGGCGTGAGCACGACCCCGCCCCCCGAAAGCACGCGGACTCCCGAATTCGTCGCCGTGCGGTACACGGAGTTGTCGCGCACCGCATACCTGCTGACCGGCTCCCCGTGGGCCGCCGCGTACATGCATTGACGAATGCACATGATTGACTCTTGACACCGATCATGTGAGCGTTAACATCACCAGCAGGTCGCTTCCGGTTCATCGATCGATACGGGGGCGAGACAAGGGGTGGGCGGAGGTGGGCGACGGTGAACACCGGCGATGCGGCCCCCACTCCACGGCGGCCCGCCCTGGCGCGTCCACGACCACCCGCCCGAGACACCGGCATCCCGGCGTCCGACGGCCCTGCCGGATCCCCGCACGAGCTTCACCGCGACTGCGCGGGACGGTGCCCGGGCGCCGCCCCCGGCCCCGCACGACCCGCGACCATCCACTCCGAACTGGTGAGACGGGCCGGCCTGACCACCGGCCGGCGCAACTGACTCCACGCGACGACACTGCACGTGTGAACGCTAACAATTCGCTAACAGTTGGGTCGAGAACGGAGCACGATCCCGATGGGTACCCGCCACCGCGATTTCTGGTTCCGCACCGGCGGCCGGCGGCTCGACGGTGACGAGACGCTGCGCCGGGTCGCACGGCACGCCCCAGGCATCGCCGCCGCGCCCGGCGCGAACGCGGACGTCCCGGTGCGTACCATCCGCACGCCGGTGCTCACCGACGCCACGACGATCCGGCGGCCCGCACCGCACCATCGTCTCTTCGGCGATCGGCCGCGCGGACCTCGCGGACCTCGCCGACATGCTCGGCATCGAATCGCTGGCTATCGATGCCGGCACCGTGGTACCGCAACTCAGCAAGGAAATCCGCTGGAACGAGGCGTACCACCGGCTCGCGCAGGGGTTCTCGGCCTGCCCCGCGCCGCCACCACCCGTCACAAACCCCGATAGAGAAGGGCACAGCAATGAGGACGAAACTTGTCGCCGTTGCGGCGGCGGCCACCCTACTGGTGCTCAGCTCCGCGTGCTCGAAGAACCCCGACGGCTCCTCGGGGAGCGCGCCCGCAGCGAGCACCCCGCCGCTGCAGGGCACCGTCGCCTTCAACCAGGAGAACCTCACCAAGCTCGACACCGCGCTGAAGTCGGCGCTGGCCGGCAAGGACCTCTCCGGCGTGAACATCGCGATGGTGGTCAACGTGGCCGCGGACTACTGGAAGGCCGGCCAGGTCGGTTTCCTCAAGGGCTGCACCGACCTCGGCATCGCGAAGAACAAGTGCACGTACTTCGCGCCGCCCAACGGCAAGCTGACCGAGCAGACCTCGGAGCTGGAAACCCTGGAGTCGCAGGGCGTCACCGGCTACTCCATCTCGGCGATCGACCCGACCTCGGCGGCCGGCACCATCCACAACGACGTGAGCAAGGGCGTCTACGTCCTGGCGATCGACTCCCCGTTGCCGGGCACCGACGCGGCCGGGCTCTACCTCGGTACCCCGAACTACACCGCCGGTCTTCAGGCCGGCCAGGCCATGAAGCAGGTACTGGGCGGCAAGGGCAAGGTGGCCATCCTGGTCGGCTCGCTGACCGCGGCCAACGCGACCCAGCGCATCCAGGGCTTCGAGGACGGGCTCAAGGGTTCGAGCATCACGGTGGCCCAGAAGGTGAACGACAACCTGCAGGCGAGCACCGCGACGTCCGACGCGGAGACCATTCTGGCCAACAACCCGGACATCACCGGCCTGTACGGCGTCTACTCCTACGACGGCCCGGCGCTGGCCCAGGCGGTGCAGTCCGCGGGCAAGGCCGGCAAGGTGGGCATCGTCTCCGACGACTCCGACGCGCAGACCATCGGCTTCATCAACTCCGGTGTCATCTCCGGCACCGTGGTGCAGATGCCGTACGAGCAGGGTTACACCGGTGCGTACATCATGACCGCGGTGAAGGTACTCGGCAAGGACGCCACCATGGCGATCGTCAAGCCGTACCTGGAGTCGGACGGCAGCACGCTCAGTTCCGGCGTCGGTCTGCTGACCAAGTCCGACCTCGCCCAGTACCAGGCACTTGAGAGCCAGCTCGGGATCGGCTGAGAGCGCGACGATGACGCTGTCAGACAGCGCCCCCAGCCGCGCGGTCACCGCGCGGCTGCGGGGGGTGCACAAGTCCTACGGTCCCGTCCGGGTACTCGACCTTCCGGCCCTCGACCTGCACGCCGGTCAGGTGATCGGTGTGGTGGGCGAGAACGGGGCGGGCAAATCCACGCTGATGGGCACGCTGGCCGGATCGGTGCACCGGGACGGCGGCGAGATCGAGATCGACGGCGTACCGCTGCCCGCCGGCTCCACCGAGGCCGCGGGGCAGTTGGGCGTGGCCCTGGTGTCCCAGGAGTTCCCGCTCGTCGGACAGCTCTCGGTGATGGAGAACCTGCTGCTCGGTCGGAGGCCACGGGAATCCCGGCGGCGATACCTGGTGGACCGGCCGGCGCAGCGTGCCGAGGCCGAGGCGATGCTCCGCGAGATCGGCCTGTCCCCGGCGGCGATCCCGGTGCACCGCAAGGTACGCACGCTGCCGGTACCGACCCGCCAGATGATCGAGGTCGCCAAGGCGTGGGGGCGCACGCCCCGGCTGCTGATCCTGGACGAGCCGACCTCCTCGCTCGGCCCGGTCGAGGCCGAGATGGTGCTCGGCCTGGCCCGGCAACTGGCCGGACGGGGCGGCACCGTGCTGTTCATCGGGCACCGCCTCGACGAGGTGCGCGCGGTCAGCCACCGCATCATCGTGCTGCGCAACGGCCGGCTCGTCGCCGACCTGCAACCCGCCGAGGCCAGCGAGGACCGGCTGATCCGGGAGATGGTCGGCGGGGAGATCGGCCACACCGAGGGCAAGAGCCGCCCGCCGGAGGGCGACGTGATGCTGCGGGTACAGGGGCTGAAGGCGGACGGGCTCGGCCCCGTCGACCTGGAGGTACACGCCGGAGAGATCGTCGGCGTGGCCGGCCTGATGGGTTCCGGACGCAGCCGGCTCATCCACACCGTCGCCGGTGCGCAGCCCGCCCTCGACGGTGAGATGTGGTTGCGCGGCAGGCGGTACGCGCCCCGTAACCCCGGCGCCGCCGCGGCGGCCGGGATCGTGCTGATCCCGGAGGACCGCAAGGAGCAGTCGCTGGTGCCGTTCGCGCCGATCCGCGCCAACGTCACCGTGTCGATCCTCAAGCGGATCAGCACGGCGGGGCTGCTGGGCCCGCGGCGGCAGCGCGACGAGGCTCGGCGGATCACGGCGAGCGTCAATGTCCGGATGCGGTCGGTGGAGCAGCCGATCGGGTCGCTGTCCGGCGGCAACCAGCAGCGCGCGATATTCGGCCGGGCCTTCGCCACCCGGCCCCGGCTGCTGCTGCTCGACGAACCGACCCGCGGCGTCGACGTCGGCGCGAAGGCGGAAATCTACGACCTGATCGACCGGGCCGCCGGCGAGGGCATGGCGGTACTGGTCGCCTCCTCGGAACTGGAGGAGCTGTTGTCGATCTGCCACCGGATCGCCGTGATGAACCATGGCAGGGTCGTCGCCGTACTCGACCACGCCGGCGCCACCAAGGAGCGCATCATGACGGCCGCCGCCGGTACCGGCCCCGTGATCGATCAGCTCATCGAACCGAACGGAGCGCAGACATGAGCGAGCGCCAGACAGGTGGGCGTATGAGCGGCGCTTCTCAGGAGACGCTGGTACCGCAGGAGACCCCGCCGCGCCCGGGCCGGACCGCCGCGTCCACCGTCGGCGGCCTGCTGCGCCGGCTCGCCGAGTCGCCGGAGGCCGGCGTCATCATCGCCTGCGTGGCGGTCTTCGCCGTCATCGCCGCCAACGCGCCCACCTACTCCAGCGTGGGCAACCTCCAGGTGATGGGCCGCGACCTGGCCCAGGTCGGCATCCTGGCCATCGGCGAGTCGCTGGTCATCCTCACCGGCGGCATCGACCTGTCGGTCGGTGCGCTGGCCGGTCTCGCCGGCATCCTCGCCGCCTGGTTCAACGTGAACCAGGGGCTGCCGGCCCCCGTCGCCATCCTCATCACGGTCGTCATCTGCGCCGGCGTCGGCCTGTGGCACGGCACCATGGTCACCCGGCTCAACGTGCCGCCGTTCGTCATCACGCTGGTGACGTACACCGTCGCGCAGGGGCTGTCTCTCGCGATCACCGGCGGTACCCCGATCAACGGCATCTCGTCGCTGTTCGGCAATCTCAGCGCGTACTACGTCGACCGCATCCCGGTACCCGCGCTGTTCTTCGTCGGCATCGTGCTCATCGCCTGGTTCGTGATGGAGCGTACCTACGTCGGGCGGCAGATCTACGCGGTCGGCGGCAACCGGGAGGCGGCCCGGCTGGCCGGGATCCCGGTACGGGGCCGGATCGTCTCCACCTATGTCGCCAGCTCGATCCTGGCCGCGGTCGTCGGCGTGCTGGTCATCGGGCGGATGAACGTCGCGGACCCGTCGGTCGGCGCCGGCTGGGAGCTCATCGCGATCGCCGCCGCCGTGGTCGGTGGCGTGTCGCTGTTCGGTGGCGAGGGCCGCATCACCGGCATCGCGGCGGGTGCGATCCTCCTGGAGTTCATCGCCAACGGGCTCCTGGCGTTGCATGTCAGCCCGTACTACCAGCAGGTGGTGCAGGGCGGCGTGCTCGGCGTGGCGATCCTGCTCGACCGGCTGCGCGCGAGCTACTTCGGCCGAGGGCGCCGCTGAGGCCGAAGTCCCTGGGCCACGGGCGGCGCGCCGGTCAGTGGAACTGGTCCTTGAAGAACACGGTGGCCTGCCGGACGCCGTCGGTGTTCGAGTGGAAGCCGAACGTGAGCCGGGGCAACGCTTCCGGCCCGGCCAGCCAGATCGACATGCCCTGTGGTTCCCGGCCGGGCAGGGACGCACCGGCCGAGGTCGGGTGCCGATCCTCCACAATGGACTGTCCGGTTCCGTTGAGGTCGATCGTCGTGATGTACGAGGGGTCACCCACCGGGCCTTCGAGCAGGTACGCGTACCTGCCGTACGCGGTGAAGCCCTGGAAGGGGTTGGCGGCGCCCCAGTCGCCGCGCGAGGGCAGCGCCCGCTCGGCCTTGCGGTAGTCGGTGGTGACCCGGCCGGCACGCGCGTCACTCATCGGGAACACGACGATGCGCGGCATGTCGGCGCCGACGTGGTAGCGCACCAGCAACCGGTCGGTCGACGGGTCGATGGCAGCCTGGGGATTGATCATCGTATCCCCGATCGACGGCGTGCGGTCCTGGATGGACGGATCGTCCGCGGCCAGCGTGGCGCCGTTGACGAACCGGAACCGGGCGAGTCTGGTGCCGTACCCGCTCTGCGGATCGGCCTTCCATTCGGTCCACAGGTAGACGCTTCCGTTGTAGGGCTCGACGCCGATCGACACGCCGTGCCCGAACTTGTGCAGCGCCATGGAGCCCAACTCGTTGCCGTCCAGGTCGGTCTGGGTCACCCAGAGGTCGCCGACGTGCTCCGGGTCGGTGTTGTCGACGTTGTGCTGCAGGAAGAAGACGTGGTCGTTGACGTTGTCGTACCCGAACGACTGCATCACCCAGTTGGCGTGCAGCCGCCTCTTGAGGATCGGGTCGCCGCCGTTACCGCCGATGTCGAATCGCGGTGAGTCGTCGACGGTGGCGGCGGCGGTCCCTACCCCCAGGAACGGCAGCGAACCCACGGCCAGGCCGCCCGTCGCGACGAGCAGTCCACGCCGGCTCAGGGTTCGTCTGTTCGGATTCTGGGGCGTCATCGGTCCTCCAGGGGTGTGGGGTCCCCAGGCTACCCGTGGATCGAGGCCACGCCGGTCCCGGTTCGGGGCTCTCAGCCCGCCTGCTCCGGATCCGTGCTACCGCCTGGATGATTGTCGAGCCGGCCGTGTGGTGCCTGCCCCTCCTGCGCGTCCGCCGCATCTCTCTCCTGCGCCTCCGCCGCATCCTGGCGCCTGATCGCCGGTCGCGCGGCCACCGGTCGTACCCCTCGTACACCGGGCCTCGACTGACGGGCCGGCGTCGATCGACGGGCCGGCGTCGACTGGCGGACCGCCGATGCCGGCCGCGGTGGGAGCGCCGCGGCCTTGACGGCGCGGACATCGCGGGGCTCCTTGGCGATGACCGTCACGGCCAGCGGGGCATTGACGTCATCAAGGTCGCCGTCGATGCTCAGCACGGGGCTCGCTCTCGGGTGCTCGATGATGGCGCGGACCGTCGCGGTCGTGGTCAGCAGGCGGTCGGCCAGCCATTCGAGCGTCAGCGGCGTTGCGCTCTCCGCGGCCCACAGCGCCAGCATCACGACGTCGGTGATGGCGCGGCGGTAGCTGCCGTCGAAGGCGCCCCGCTCGCTGGCGGGGCGCCCGTCGACCAGCAGGTCGCTTCGGCGCAGCCACCGGGGCGGCTCCGGCGGAGCGTCCACCGGCCAGAACCGGAGCCGGTACTCGCACGGCCATCCCTCGGGGTCGTTGCCCGCCACCACGGGGCGGCGCGCGAACAGCACCCGGTACACACCCGGCGGCCCGAGCCGGATCGGTTCGCCGATGGGGCCGCCGACGACCAGGGCCAGGCGGGCCACGCCCGAGGTGGCGAACGGTGTCACGAGGACGTCGTCCCATTCGGACAGATCGTCGTCATCCGGCGGGGCGTCGTAGACCTCGATCCGAACGGTGTGGTGGCTGTCTGCCGCGACGCCTTCCACCCAGCCGTCGCCGGCCCGCGCGAGCGACCCACTGGGCTGGGTCTCCACCGCGTACTCCGCCAGTAGCCCACCGACCGGGTGCCTGACCTGGTCCGGCCCGGGGACGTCCCGGATGACGAACGTCCCGTACTCCGGCCGATAACCATGGTCTTCGAACACCCTGCGCAGCGACATGGTTCGCGCCTCCTCGATCTGTCGGCGAATGCTATCTCCCGGCGCCGACGTGATTTGAGGTGCACGGCGTCTCAGCAGCGGCCGGCGGCCATGTCCCAATGGCGGCGAGCCGGTCCGGGTCGTACGGGGCCGGCCAGCCGGCCTACTGCGCGTCGACGCAAACCTGGGGGTACTGCCGCCGGGGTCGGGTATGGCGGACAGTGGCAGTCGAGCCGTGCTGTCCCGGCCCGAGAGAACGGTGCGTTATGTTCCGAATGAGATTGAATGGTGGCCAATGACCAGTAGTGTTTCCGGCGACACCGTCACGCTCGCCGACGACCTCACCATCAACCGCATGGGCTACGGCGCCATGCAACTGGCCGGACCCAACGTGTTCGGCCCGCCCCGGGACCGCGACCAGGCCCTGGCGGTGCTGCGTGAAGCGGTCGAGCTGGGCATCACCCACATCGACACCAGCGACTTCTACGGTCCCGTGGTCGTGAACGAACTCATCAGGCAGGCCCTGCACCCGTACCCGGCGGAGCTGCGCATCGCCACCAAGGTCGGTGCCCGGCGCGGCGAGGACGGCAGTTGGCGGCCCTCCCTGGAACCAGAGGACCTGAAGGCACAGGTCCACGAGAACCTGCGGCATCTCGCCCTGGACGTTCTCGACGTGGTGTATCTGCGCCTCGGTTCGCACGAGGGCACCACCGAGGAGTCCATCGCGACGGAGTTCGGCGCCCTGGTCGAACTGCGCGAGCAGGGTCTGATCCGTCACCTGGGGCTCAGCGGTGCGTCCTCCGTGCAGCTCACCGAGGCCCAGCGCATCGCGCCGGTCGTCATGGTGCAGAACCTGTACAACCTCGCCAACCG